>DWYL01000333.1 GCA_019118685.1 Candidatus Blautia merdipullorum | reverse complement strand
ACTGTAGAAGAAACTGGTAAAATTTGATAAAAAATTATCAATGACAGAAAAAAATATTCAAGGGTAAAAGAAGGAGCCTCATAGATCAGAGCGGATAAAAATTCTGATCTATGAGGCTCTCTATTATCAGCAGATTTATTTTTTCATATTGTCTCTTTTGCGCATACGGGAATCCAGGATTTTTTTCCGAATGCGCAGGGACTGGGGAGTAACCTCCAGCAGCTCATCTGTATCAATAAATTCCAAAGCCTGCTCCAGGCTGAGAACCTTGGGAGGCGTCAGCTTCAGAGCTTCGTCTGCAGAGGAGGAGCGGGTATTGGTAAGATGTTTGGTCTTACATACGTTCAGTTCGATATCCTCTGTTTTTCCGCTCTGGCCGATGACCATACCGCTGTATACTTTTTCCCCGGGACCAATGAAGAGAGTTCCTCTGTCCTGAGCAGAGAAAAGGCCATAGGTAACAGCTTCCCCGGTTTCAAAAGCAATCAGAGAACCTTGTTTCCGATATTGGATATCGCCTTTATATGGGGCATAACCGTCAAAAGCTGTGTTCAGGATACCGGTTCCTTTGGTAGAAGTCAGAAATTCGCCCCGGAAACCGATAAGGCCTCTGGAAGGAATGTGAAATTCCAGACGGGTAGTACCGTCGCTGGCAGGGCTCATGCCCTGAAGCTCGCCTTTCCTCTCGCTGAGCTTCTGGATCACAGTACCGGAGAACTCTTCCGGAACATCGATATAGGCAATCTCCATAGGCTCCAGCTTTCTGCCCCGCTCATCTTCTTTATAGATGACTTCGGCTTTGCTTACGGCAAACTCGTATCCTTCACGTCTCATATTTTCAATCAATACAGAGAGATGAAGTTCGCCTCTTCCTGAAACTTTAAAACAGTCTGTACTGTCTGTATCTTCTACCCGAAGACTCACATCTGTGTTCAGCTCCCGCATAAGACGCTCTCTTAAATGACGTGAGGTGACAAATTTTCCTTCCTGACCGGCAAAAGGACTGTCATTTACCAGGAAATTCATGGAGATGGTTGGCTCAGAAATTTTCTGGAAGGGAATAGGATCTGGATGTTCCGGAGAGCAGAGAGTATCTCCGATATGGATATCTGCAATTCCGGAAATCGCTACGATAGAACCGATCCCTGCTTCTTTTACCTCTACTTTATTTAAACCATCAAATTCGTAAAGCTTGCTGATCTTTACCTTTTTCATTTTATCCGGGTCGTGATGATTGCACAGTACTACGTCCTGGTTTATCCGGATGGTTCCGTTTTCAACTTTTCCTACGCCGATACGGCCTACATATTCGTTATAATCGATGGTGCTGATCAACACCTGTGTAGGCGCGTCAGGATCTCCGGTAGGAGCCGGGATGTATTTCAGGATCGTTTCAAAAAGAGGCTCCATGCTTTCGGGTGTGTCTGCCAGATCCAGTACGGCATGGCCCGTTTTGGCGGATGCATAGAGGAACGGGCAGTCCAGCTGCTCGTCAGAAGCATCAAGATCCATAAGCAGCTCCAGGACCTCATCTATAACTTCATTAGGACGGGCTTCCGGCCGGTCGATTTTATTGATGCATACGATCACATGAAGATCCAGATCCAGAGCTTTTTTCAAAACGAACTTTGTCTGAGGCATAGCGCCCTCGAAGGCATCTACCAGCAGAATAACGCCGTCTACCATTTTCAGAACTCGTTCTACCTCACCGCCGAAATCGGCATGGCCCGGTGTATCGATGATATTGATCTTGGTGCCTTTATAGTGTACAGCTGTATTTTTAGAAAGGATGGTAATACCTCTTTCACGTTCCAGATCATTAGAATCCATAACTCTTTCACGGACTTCCTGATTTTCCCGGAAGACGCCGCTTTGACGGAGAAGCTGGTCTACCAGGGTGGTTTTACCGTGGTCAACGTGGGCGATAATGGCTACGTTGCGGATATCTTCTCTAACAGTTTTCATATATGACAATAACCTCTTTTCTGATATTCTATGGTTTTTTCCTTGAAATCCGGAATTCATTCTATCACACTTAAATATAAGTATCAATAGAGTAATCTGGGGAAAATCCAGTGCTCCAGGCTGTATCTGCAGGGAAATTTATACATGGCGGAAAATAAAAATGAAAAAACTGGTTCTAAAAGTAAAAACCTTTGAATAAACATGATATAGACAAGATACCAGAAAGAGGAAGGGGAAATAAATCATGGCAGATAAAATAATTGAAAATAATCAGGTGTCTATAATGGGAAAGATAGCCTCAAGTTTTACTTTCAGCCATCAGGTATTCGGGGAAGGATTCTATCTGGTGGATATCCTGGTAAAAAGACTCAGCGATTCAGAAGACAGGATACCGCTGATGGTTTCTGAACGTCTTGTAGATGTGAGCCAGGACTATGAAGGCGAGTATATTATGGTGCAGGGACAGTTCCGGTCCTACAACCGCCACGAAGAAAAGAAAAACAGGCTGGTCCTCTCTGTGTTTGTAAGGGAGCTGTCATTTGTGGAGGAAGCAGATGACTCTATAAAAACAAATCAGATATTTCTGGACGGATATATCTGCAAACCGCCGGTTTATCGGAAAACACCTTTGGGAAGAGAAATTGCGGACCTGCTTTTGGCGGTAAACCGGCCCTATGGAAAATCTGACTACATACCCTGCATATGCTGGGGAAGAAATGCCCGCTATGCATCGGCTTTTGAGGTGGGAGGCCATGTGCTTTTATGGGGAAGGATCCAGAGCAGAGAATATATAAAAAAATTAGGAGAGAATGAAACTGAGAAAAGGACTGCCTACGAAGTATCAGTCAGTAAGCTGGAGTATGCAGATTAACTGCATATCCAGGCCTTTTTTGCTGTTTTTTTAAAAGAGAGGAAGCTGCCCGGGGCAGTTTTTACAGTTGTTTTATTGCAATATTTTTACAGGTGTAGTAATATATACACAACTCTTAATCAAATGAAACTGAAAAAAGGCAGTCTGTAAGAGGTGTATTATTATGGAAGAGCGAGGATTGACACAAATTTACTGCGGCCCGGGAAAAGGCAAAACAAGTGTGGCTATCGGGCAGGCGGTGAGGGCTGTTGGACATGGGAAAAGGACGATTGTGATCCAGTTTCTCAAAGGAAAAGCAACAACACAGCTGGATTATCTTTCAGTTCTGGAACCAGATATCCGTCTGTTCAGATTTGAAAAAAAGGATAAATATTATGAGG
>DWYL01000332.1 GCA_019118685.1 Candidatus Blautia merdipullorum | reverse complement strand
CATTTCTCTGTCCCTTCCCGTACTTTTTCTTCCTTATCTTTACAAAGTCAGCAGTTTTGAATCGCCCCCGGCCTTTGTAAGAGTAAGGGGTGAAACCTTCAGTTCTCTTGCCAGGATTTCCATGGTCCTCGGAGAACAAAATCCAGCCTGGCACCTTCCCATGCCTGCCCGTGTCCTCCTTTTTACCCCATCCAGAGATCTGGCTCCCAATGGTCTGCGGATCGCGTTGAGGATTTCTCCTTCTGTTACAGTCTCGCAGCGGCAGATAACGTTTCCATAAGCCGGATCCTCTGCGATCAGAGCCTGTATCTCCTCAGGAGAAGCTTCTGCCACACAGGGAATGTCTTTTCTCTTGGCAATAAAAGTTTCCTTTTTCTCTGCATGCAGTTTTTCTGCGATCATCTCTGCCATATACTCCCCAATAGCCGGGGCGCTGGAAAGACCGGGGGACTCGATTCCGGCAGCATTGAAAAAGCCTGGAGCATCCTCTGCCTCTCCTAAAATAAAATCTTCTCCCTTCTCCGTAGCGCGGAGTCCCGCAAAAGAAGTGATCACCATTCTCAAAGGAACATCCTTGGCGCTGATCCTGGCCTGGGAAGCCACCTTTTCCAGTCCCTGGGCGGTGGTATTTATCCCTTCTTTGTCCTGTATATCTTCTGCTGTAGGACCTACCAAAAGATTTCCATGAACTGTAGGAGTGATCAGTACCCCTTTTCCCATCTTCGTGGGAAGCTGGAAAATAGTATGAGACACAAAATTTCCCACCTTCTTATCCAGAAGACAATATTCACCTTTTCTGGGAGTAATAGACAGCTTACGTCCGCTTACCCGGTTATTCCATACATCCGCATAGACCCCGGCGGCATTTACCACACATTTTGTCTCATATTCCCCTTTTGAAGTGGAAATCCTGTATCCGCCGTCTGCAGCCGCTATATCTTTTACCTCTGTGTCAAAAGAAAACTCTACACCGTTTACATTTGCATTCTCAGCCAAAGCAATCGTCAGTTTAAAAGGACATACGATCCCCCCTGTAGGCGCAAAAAGCATTGCCTTCACTTCCGGAGAAAGATTCGGCTCCATCTCCCAGATTTTTTCTCCCGTAATGATCTCCAGACCCTCTACGCCGTTTTTTTCTCCTCTTTCTTTTAACTCTTCCAGCTTTGGAATATCCTCCTCCCGGAAGCACAGCACCAGAGAGCCATTCTGTTTATAAGGAAAGTCCAGTTTCTCGGATAATGCCTTCATTTTTTTGCTTCCTCTGACGTTCATAACAGCTTTAAAAGAACCTGGTTCTGCATCAAACCCTGCATGAACGATCGCGCTGTTTGCCTTGGAAGTGCCGCAGCACACATCCTCTTCCCGCTCCAGGACCATCACTTTCAGCTGGTATCTCGACAGTTCTCTTGCAATGGCGCTGCCTGTCACTCCCGCGCCTATGATCACTACATCATACATCTCTGCTTCTCCTTTCGTTACAAAAAAAGACAGCACAAATACCGGTGAGATCTTCACCTGTATCCGCACTGTCTCCTATCTCCTGCGTTTCCTATTTGATTTTAGTTTACATGAACCAGACCTTCTGGTTTGTGGTGGATATGGAAATAGCTCCGGCCCCCAAGGCCGCCATAATATCTTCCTTATCCGTGATCAGTCCCCCGGCTATTACCGGAACCCGGCTCTGGCTGCAGATTTTTTTTATCACCTTTGGCATAAGGCCCGGAAGAATTTCGATCATATCAGGATGAACATATTCAACCTGCTTCTGAACGCTCTCAAAAGCGATAGAGTCTATCACAAAAAACCGCATAATGGCAAACATGCCTTCCTCTTTCGCTTTTCGTATGATCCCGGGTTTCGTAGAAATGATCCCGTCTCCATGGGTAACGGAATGAAGATAAGTCACGGCGATCTCCTTGCTGCTCAGCCCGGTGATCAGGTCCAGATGAATGATCACGATTTTTCCCGCCTGTTTCAGTCTTCCTACAATATCACGGATATTGCAGATATCTCCATAAAGTACAAACACAATGGGGATATCTGATCCCAGACATTTTTTCAATCCTTCTTCATCTTTAATAGCCGCAACAACCGGGCAATCCTCGAAAGCTTCCAATATTCTACGATCCATTTCTGCCTTTCCTTTGCTGATAAACTTACTCCCTGCCAGGGCTTTACGGAAAAAGACAAGACCATAAAACTGCACCTGCAGCCTCTGTTCTTGTCTCTTACTCTTGCTTCATTATACTACACCGTTCTGCACGTTGCAAGTAAATTATCTGTAAAAACAGATGATAGGGCATCCGGCTTCCAGGCTGTTGTAAAACTCTCCTGCAAAGGAAACCGGAAGATTGATGCAGCCATGAGATCCGTTATACAGATAGATACTTCCTCCGAATACCCACCGCCAGTCTGCATCATGAAATCCAATGCCTCCGTTAAAAGGCATCCAATAATCCACAGGAGATTCATAATCATAGCTTCCATCAGGATTCGGCGCCGGTCTGAGGACCTGATCCCGCTGTTTATACTTCAGATAATAGCTTCCAGCAGGAGTCCTCCTCTCATAATTATAATAAGTCCCGGAGACAAAATCTGAATCCATCAGAAGAAAACCGTCTTTGTAATACCAAAGATGCTGTCCCGTCAGATCTACTTCCACATAGGTATCTCCTATGTCATTTTCACCATATACAGCACCTCTGCGGGCGTAAACCGGCTCTCTCTCGGTATTAACGTGGCCCTGAATATCCTGCAGCAGCTGCTTGCTTTCCTCCTCCTGGTCGATCAAAAATCCGTAATCACCGCCTTCCACAGTTACATCCTCCCCAGTAGCCGTACTCCTGATCACTCTGCTTCTTCCCACCGTGTCATATTTAGCCGCCAGTTCTGCCGTATATGCCTGTATATTCGCCATTAAAGTTTCCTGATCTTCTACATAATTACCTTCCGCATCATAAGTAAACCAGTCCTTTACACGCATACCGTCCAGAACTTCTTTCTGATCTCCAAAAAGATACGTCACTGTCACAACAGCACAACTGTTCCATACTTCCTGTTGCCTTTTTAAAGTCTCGTCATCGCTGGTCACCTGCGGAAGGATATATACCCCTTCCTCTTCCGCCGAAAAGTTATTCACTCCATTCTCAGCAGCTTCAGTCACTTTCTCAACCAGCAAATCTATATCTATGGCAGTACCCTGGACCTCATCCTTTATTACAAATTGGTTATTTTCAAAAGCAATACTGGCATCCTGGGAAGGGATCATATTCTCCTCTTTCATACACTCAAAAGAATTTATTTTCTCTCTCAGCTTTTCCTCATCAAGAGAAGCTGTATGTGTGGCAGGATAATCATGTTCTGACCAAAGCCCTCCTATCCAGAAAAAAGGATTTTGTTCTCTCAGAACTGTCTGAGCTACATCATTAGACTGATATGTATATCCAATTTCCTGGCCCTTAATCTCTTCCTGGCTGTCTTTAAAAGTAATTTCAAGAACATAATTTTCTGTCTGCTCTTTTATTGCATTTTCGGCTTCCTCTACTGTCATATTTCCGCAGAATGTTTCTCCGATTTTTGTTCTTCCGTAAAGCCTTTCGCTGTAATAAAAAGCCCCTAAAAAATAAAAGAAAGCCAAAACAGCGGCAGTCATTCCTGCACCTATAAGAAATTTCTTTTTATTCATCTTTTTGAAGAAAGATATAGGCTTTATTTTTTCCTTCTTCGGTAAAGAGTCCTCAGATTTCTTTTCCGGCTCCCCTGCTGGAACATCCGTTTCTTCTGCTGCCGGAATATCTGGTTCTTCTGTTTTTTCCTCTTCTTGTATCTCTGGCTCTGCCGAAGTATCTTCAGTGATCTCTGCTTCTGTATTCTCTTCTTTTGTTTCTTCTTGGGTATATTCTTTTACAGATTCTTCAGCAAATTTCTCCAGAGCTTCTTGTATTTTTTCATCCATAAATCAAACTCCCTGCTTTTCCATAATCCTAAGATTCCAAATTCAAAATGAACCTTTGTCGAAAATTGTAGATAGATTATCAGACCTATTATAGCATGAGCTTTCATCTTTTGTCCCAAAATTCATGAACTTCACAAAATTTAAAACTTTTGTCATATCCTGTAATAATCTATTTATTTTCCATGTCTTTTTTTCCAGTCCTTCAGATACTGGATCTGCTCCTCATCATCCCGCTTATCTCTTCTCCCTGGCATTAATAACAGATAATCCAGAATCCCGATTCCAATTACTGCTATAAGGACGATTCCCATTCTCCTGTCAGCTCCTCTTCCATTTTCTGATATTCAATGGTATTTTGTCCTTAAAATATCCAAAGGATACTCTTTTGTATTCTGACGCCTTTGGGCTCTTAGTACTCTGTTATCTATGATATGTATTTCCTGTGCAAGTATTTCCAGCCAGACTTAATTTTCTAAAAATCATTTCTACATTTTACGGAAATAGTGGAGCATAAAATGTAGTATATAATATTAAAGAAATAAGCATAGGAACCCTTAACATTCCTATGCTTATCCTAAATATATTATTAAATCTTTGCCCTTTTCGCCCAGAAATGAACTGCGAAAGGCAATGAGATCACGCCTAAACTGATTGGCATCGTGATTAGCAGATATGGCGACCAGATCCTTAATCCAAACAAATGATACATGTTTGTCCGGAAAATATCTGTTGAATTGCCTACAAATGGAATGAGATCCAGCAGTTTCTGCCCCCACAGGGGAAGAAATTGTGAAACTGCCATGGGCACAAAAACAATCCCCAGACTGATCAGAAGAGAGACATATTCATATATTTCTGCCTGCAGTACATTCCAGGGAGCAGCCGCCAGGATTTTTATGCACTGTATCGGCATATCCCACCCTTCTGGACCTAAAAACACGATTTGCAGAAAAACAGAACTGGCCGTAATGATCCCAAACAGTTCTAAAGCGAACAGAAATGCAGCCATCACCTTGACACCAGCTATTTTCTTCCGCCCGTTTTTTGTAGTTGCAATAAGGGCCTTTGTATGATCGTGCCATTCCCCACAAAACATAGGTGCGATCCCGATGGCAAGAAAAATTGCAAGGACCACTCCGCACTGGCTTACAAAATCTGCGGTGACAAAGGTCCATCCCTCAGTCCAGCGATATTGTAAAGGGGTGTCTGCCTTTGCATTCATATTCAGAAAATATTCTTTTTCCTCTCCTGTCTGCCCATTCATATCGAGGAAATCTTCCAGAGCCTTTTTGCGCCTTTCTTCAAAATCTGTTAATTGTGAGGGATCAACATAGCTGAGCATGATATACGGCTGGTCGGCTTCTTCAAGTTCCGGCCAGAGTGTCTGGATCCATGAATTTAAAGCCTTCCAATCAGTCATTTCATACTCTGAAATATCATTGGATCCTGCCCGTTCCTGGTAGTTTCTGACCATTGCCTGCAATTTTTCATCTGTCAGATCGCCTTCCAATTGTTTTGCATATTCCTGTTTTTTGCGGATATTGGAATAACCATCAAAGTGATTGCCGAATGAACTGGTGAAATCATCTGTCGAACCAAATGTGAACCACTGGTAGGAAAGCAGATTGCCAAAGATAATAATGTATAAAAAACAGAGCAAAACACCTATCTGAACACTTTTCCTGTGCCATAATTTTTTATGTTCTAATCTCAGTAATTCCATCACCCTCAGCCTCCCTCCTCTGTTGGAAAATACAATAAGTACAGATCTTCTAAGCTTGGTTCACAGGATACAGCTTCTGAAGAAGGACACTGATCAGATATGATCCTTAAGGTTGCAAGCCCCCTGTCCGAATGACGTAGATTGGCAACTGTATAGTTGAGTTCCCATTTTTTCATCTCCTGCTCCTGTATGGTCAACTCCCACACGTTTCCCCGTGCGTGGGCCACCAGCTCCTCCACAGATCCCTGGAGAACAAAGGACCCCTTTTTCATCAGAAATACCTGATCTGCAATTGCTTCTATGTCTGAAACAATATGTGTGGAAAGCAAAACGATTTTATCATTGGCAAACTCGGATAGGATATTCCTGAAACGGACACGTTCTTTTGGATCAAGACCTGCAGTAGGTTCATCTAAAACCAAGATTTTAGGATTATTTAACAATGCCTGAGCAATTCCAAGACGCTGTTTCATTCCTCCGGAAAAGGTCTTGATCTTTTTGTCAGCCACATTTGTCAAACTAACTGTATCCAGCAGGGAACTAGAACGTTTTAAAGCAATATGCCGCGGGATTCCTTTTAAGGCCGATATATACAGCAAAAAATCTTTAGCAGTATAATTGGGATAATATCCAAACTCCTGAGGAAGATATCTTTTCTCCTTTCTCAATATGGTTATAGCAGCCCGAAAACGGCTTTGGGCAGTTCTGGCCGGTATATCGAGGATCTGTGCGATTTCACGAAAGCTAAGCTGTTCACCGCAATGAAGGAGGATCACTTCTCTTTGCACTGGAGTCAATAATTTCAGCAGGTGTTTTATCTGTTCACGATCTTCAACCTGCTGTAATCTGTCATCTTTCATTGGCAGATCCTTGTCCAGTTCAAATGTAATAAGTTTGCGGTTCTCATCAATGCACAGATGATGGGCAATGGTATATAGATATGCATTAAAAGACCCCTTTTGTTCATACATGTAAATATCCCGGAACACTCTCAAAAAAGTTTCCTGGGTTAAATCCTCGGCCCGGTCTGTATTATAGCAATGCCAGGAGCAATAACGGAGAATAGAGGAATAGTAGCGTTCTACCAATTCATCTGCACATCTCCTGTTTCCACGCTGAATCTGCAGGATCAGCTTATTATCATTCAACGGTATCAGGCCTCCCTTCTAAAATATATAACGGACAATACTGGAAAAAGGATTAAACTAATTTTCTATCAGATAAAGGATATAAAGAAAATCACATCTAACGGGCAAGCACGACAGTCGCTTGCCAGGCGTATCACGCAAAAAAAGCACAGGAATATTTAACATTCCCATGCTTATTGCGTAGTATTTGAGACCTTTAAATCTAAAGTAAATCTTGAATAACAATAGACAGATCCGGGTAAATTCCCACCGGTATTTCCTGTTTAAAACTATATTGTCCAGAATTAAAATCATTGTCAAAGCCATATACGGTAACCGTACAAGTATCCGGATTTACGATCCAGTATTCTTTTACTCCGGCAGTACGATACTTAAAAAGTTTTATCTGATAATCCATACACTGGCTAGAAGGTGAGACGATTTCTATTATCCAGTCAGGAGCCCCTTGACAACCTTTATCGTTCAGCTTATTTATGTCACAGATAACACTGATATCCGGCTCTACATAATTTTTATCATTCTCATTTAGAAATACAGCAAATGGAGCGATATATGCTTTACAAGAGCCACCATTCTTTCCAATATGGTTTCTGATTACTGTAAAGAGTTCTCCCACAAGTTCCTGGTGTAAGCGACTTGGCGGTGCCATCATATATAGCTTTCCATCAATCAGTTCTGCTCGTTCTCCTTCTGGAAGAGCATAGATATCATTGATCGTATAAGTAGATTCCTTCGATAATGGCATAAAATTTCTCCTTTTATTTCTAAAATTTCTTAGGCGTTTGCGAAACGCCAAAAGCCGCATAAACACGGCATTTTTTCTTGTTAAAAATAAAATATCTCCTCAAGGTTTATGGTAAAATAGAATTGCCTAGAAACTAATTAACCAATCCACCTAAAGGA
>DWYL01000331.1 GCA_019118685.1 Candidatus Blautia merdipullorum | reverse complement strand
ATGGTTTGGCTCCATAGATAGAACGCCTTTCTGCTTGTTCAGGTTCAGAACATTGCAGTTCAGGAAAGATTCCTTTGCATTATCTACAGAGTGATATAAAAGGGTAATATCTGCGCCGGATTCTATATGAGATTCCAGAAGCTGGCTGTAATCCATAGCATAGATCATATAACTGGGAGCGATCACTACATAAGGTTCGCTGGCCTGCTCAATAAACTCCATATTTTCAATAAAGGCAGCGATATCATTGTTATAGATATCATTGTCCATACCGTTTTCGGAATAGAGAAGATGAAGTTTTCCTCTCTTGGAGTTGATGTTGTAATGACGTCCGGTTCCCAGATGTTCGGTCAGGGAACGAGGTTTTCTGCGGATATATACCTGAATACGGTCAATACCGCTGTTGCTCATATTGGAAATCGGGAAGTCGATCACCCGATAACGTCCCAGGAAAGAAAACGCTCCTACGGGACGATAGGTCTGCATGCCTTCTATATGTACATTCCTTCCGGCAAAATTTACAATTCCTAGTGCCTTCATATTATTCCTCCCCCTTTACACGTTTTGCAACAAGTTCGATATGCTCGCTGTCAGCGCTGCCTACTTTGGCGTTTTTACCGATATGTATGCCGTCTGCTACAATGGCTCTCTGTACAACTGCGCCTTCTTCTACCACAGCGCCGGGCATGATCACACTGTCGATGATCTTGGCTCCGGTTCCGATCTTGGTATCCGTAAATAATACAGAGTTTTCTATGGTGCCGTCAATAATACAGCCCTGGGTAATAAATGCACGTTTGATCTTTGCATTGGGCCCGATATAGTGGGGAAGGCTGTCAGAATCTTCTGTGTAGATCTTCCAGGAAGAATCGCTTAAATCCAGAGGATTGTTCTTGTCCAGAAGATCCATGTTGGCTTCCCAGAGAGAGTCGATGGTTCCTACGTCTTTCCAGTATCCTTTGAATTTATAAGCATAAAGGGTTTTGTTCTCGCTGAGCATAACAGGAATGATATCCTTACCGAAATCGTGGTGGGAATCAGGATTCTTCATATCTGCTGTTAATAGTTTTCTCAAGGGTTTCCAGGTAAAGATATAGATACCCATGGAAGCCAGATTGCTCTTGGGATGTTCCGGTTTTTCCTCAAATTCTACGATCTTTCCTGTCTCATCGGTATTCATGATACCGAAACGGCTTGCCTCCCGCATGGGAACTTCGATTACGGCGATAGTTGCATCGGCGTTCTGCTCTTTATGTGCAGCAAGCATTTTGGCGTAATTCATTTTATAGATATGATCTCCGGAAAGGATCAGAACATATTCCGGATCAAAGCTGTCGATAAAGTCAATATTCTGAGAAATAGCATCCGCCGTTCCTCTGTATACGTCTAAATCTACATCTGCCTTTTCACGGGGAGCAAGTACATAAACACCGCTGTTTTTGGCATCCAGTCCCCAACGGCCGCCTGCAGCTACATAGCTGTTCAGCTGAATAGATTCGTACTGTGTCAGTACACCTACATTATCGATTCCACTGTTGGCACAGTTACTCAGTGGAAAATCAATGATACGGTATTTTCCGCCGTAAGATACGGCAGGCTTTGCAACTTTTTTTGTCAGCTCATGCAGACGTGTGCCACGGCCGCCGGCCAGTATCATTGCCAACATATTGTTTTGTTTCATAGTGAACCCTCTCTTTCTTAAGATAACAACAGGGTAGTATGAAAAATCTTCCCCGTTGTTTTTGATGCTATATATTATACAATTATTTGTTGTTATTTTCCATAATTTTAAGCAAAAAAACACAAAAAAGAGAAAAAAAACAAGAAAAAATTATATGGATAATGGCCAAAAATCCAAGAGAGACATTTTTTACATGGATCAGGCATAAATTTTACAAAAAAACAGGTGAAAAATACGATGGAAGAGTTGATCCACGGACTTCAGAAACTGGTATGGGGACCTGGAATGCTGTTTTTCTTTCTCGGCACCGGAATCCGTTTTACACTCCGGTCAGACTTTTTTCAGATGAGAAAAATCCATGTTTGGCTGAGGATGACCATAGGATCTTTGCGGAGCCCCAAAGATAGGAGAAAAACAGAAAAGGACCATTCTATTTCTCAGTTTCAGTCTTTCTGCACGGCTTTAGCAGCCACTCTTGGAACAGGAAATATTACCGGAGTGGCTACAGCTTTGATCTTTGGGGGGCCAGGGGCGATTTTTTGGATGTGGGTCTCTGCTTTTTTTGGTATGATGACAAATTATGCAGAAAATTATCTTGGAATCCGTTATCGCTATAAAGACCAAGAAGGACGATGGGTAGGAGGCGCTATGGTTTATATGGAGAGAGGTCTGGACTCCCGGTTTCTGGCAGTGTTTTTTGCCGTATGCTGTCTTGTGGCATCTCTGGGAATGGGGAATATGGTCCAGGGAAACTCTATGGCAAAGGGACTGGAAACGGCCTTTGGCATTCCTTCTTTTATGACAGGGACCATCTGTATGATCCTTGTAGCGATAGTTTCTGTCGGCGGGGTAAAACGGGTCGCGTCTCTTACGGAAAAACTGGTTCCTTTCATGTCGGGGATTTATTTTCTTGGGGCGCTGATAGTGCTGGCTGTAAATTGGCAGGCAGTTCCCGGAGCAGTAAAAATGATTTTTACTCAGGCTTTCCAGCTGAAAGCAGGAGCAGGGGGAGTAGCAGGATATACTCTGGGGCAGGCTGTCCGCATGGGGATCGCCAGAGGGATTTTTTCCAATGAAGCAGGCCTTGGATCTTCAGTAATGGCTCATGCGCAGGCGGATGTAAAAAGCCCGGAAATTCAGGGAATGTGGGGGATACTGGAAGTTTTTATCGATACGCTGGTCGGCTGTACAATGACAGCGCTGGTGATTCTGACAAGCGGTGTGTATCAGCCGGAATTATATTTGAAACAGATCAGCCGGGGGATTGAACCTATAGACGGAACTACCTTGACTGGCCAGGCTTTTGCTGCTGTGATTCCCTGGGGGGAACAGTTTCTGGCTGCTGCTGCGGCTCTGTTTGCCTTTGCTACCATTGCCGGATGGTCCTATTTTGGAGAACAGACAGCGGCTTACCTTGGAAAGGAAAAAGGAGCTTTTGCTTATCGCCTTACCTATATTCTGCTTACCCTTCCTGGCTGTATCCTGGCACCCAGCCTGATCTGGGAACTATCAGACGCTTTTAACGGAATGATGGCGCTGCCTAATCTGGCGGCACTGTTTTTTCTGGGGAAAGAGGTAAAATTCTACTCTGAAGACCGGCAAATCCTAAAGCCGGACAGAGAGATACACTGAGGGAGGAGAAAAAAGAAGAAGGTTGCAGGGAAGATTTCATCAGTATATAATCAGAAAAGAACATAAAAATCCAGAGGAGATGGACAGGAAATATGAACTATCGATTTGATATACAATACGACGGAACCAGATATGGAGGCTGGCAGCGGCAGAAGACTACAGACAATACCATACAGGGAAAGATCGAGGAGGTACTTTTCCGTATGACTGGAAGCCCTGTGCTGATCCAGGGCGCAGGCAGGACAGACGCAGGGGTCCATGCTCTGGGGCAGGTGGCGAACGGCCATTTTGACAGCCGGATGAGCTGCGAAGAAATCTGTGATTATATGAATCATTATCTTCCGGAAGACATAGAGATCCTCCGGGTAAGCCAGGTTTCCGAAAGATTCCACAGCCGTTTGAATGCCAGAGAAAAGCTGTACCGATACAGAATCGGGATCGGCAGCCATAAAAATGTATTTGAGAGAAAATATCTCTGTCCTCTTCATGAAACATATGATGTGGAAGCCATGGAGGAGGCTGCAGGATATCTTACAGGGACGCATGATTTCAGAAGCTTCTGCGCCAATAAAAAAATGAAAAAATCTACAGTCAGGACAATTTATGAGATCAGGATTACAGAGCTTCCCAAGGAACTGCAGATTGACTACCGGGGAGACGGTTTTCTCTATAATATGGTAAGGATCCTTACAGGAACTTTGATCGAAATTGGAAGAGGAAGCCGTAAGCCGGAGGAAATACAGGCAATTCTGGAAGGAAGAGACAGAGGGCTGGCTGGATTTACCGCTCCGGCCAGAGGCCTGACTCTGGTTGAGGTCGGATACTGAGAATGAACAGGAAAGGCAGGAGAGATACAATGGAAGAAACAATGCAGGAACGGATGGAGAGGGAAATAAGGGAGGGCATGGATAAGCTGTATCCAAAGGATCCGGATCATTTATACAGTAAGATGCAGATAGAATTTTACAGCTGCAGTTATGAGAAAAAAAGCGTGACCCTTCGATTTCCGATACAAAGATGGGAACTGAACCATATGAGTACGGTGCATGGAGGAATTATCGCCGCAGCTATAGATACTGCCTGCGGGACTGCTGTGCGCAGCGTCAGCGGAAAAACCATGATCCCTACGATTAATCTGAATATTAATTATCTTTCGCCGGGGATGGCAGGAGATGCCCTTCTGGTCACAGCAAAGGCAGACAGAGCCGGAAGGCATATCTGCAATATCAGCGCTCAATGCAGATCAGAAAAAACTGGAAAATTGATAGCCACAGCTGCAGCAAATTTTATGATTGCAGAATAAAAATGCTGTAAAACCTTTGAAAAATGGAAATTTTATGGTAGTATATCAGTCGGAAGAAAAGTCTATTCTCCTGGAGGAGGGTGGATTAAAATAGAATCAGATGGAGGAGTAAAAATTGGAAAAAGAATCAGCAAAAGAAAATGTTTCCAAAAACTTTATAGAACAGATCATAGAAAAGGATCTGGAAGAAGGAAAATATGAGGAAATCTGTACCCGGTTTCCTCCGGAACCTAATGGATATCTCCATATAGGACACGCCAAATCTATTTTATTAAATTACGGGCTGGCAAAGAAATATAATGGAAAGTTTAACCTTCGTTTTGACGATACCAACCCTACCAAGGAGAAGACAGAGTTTGTTGACTCTATCAAGGCAGACGTGAAATGGCTTGGGGCAGACTGGGAGGAACGGCTGTATTTTGCCTCTGATTATTTTGATCAGATGTATGAAGCTGCTGTAAAGCTGATCAAAAAAGGGAAGGCATTTGTCTGTGATCTGAGTCCGGAAGAAATCCGGGAGTACAGAGGAACTCTCACAGAGCCTGGAAAAGAAAGTCCTTACAGAAACAGAAGCATAGAGGAAAATCTGGATCTGTTTGAGAGAATGAAAAACGGAGAATTTGCTGATGGTAGCCATGTGCTCAGGGCAAAGATCGATATGGCTTCTCCTAATATCAACATGAGGGATCCTATTATTTACCGGGTGGCCCATATGACTCATCATAATACCGGTGATAAATGGTGCATCTATCCTATGTATGACTTTGCTCATCCTATTGAAGATGCCATTGAAGGCGTGACCCATTCTATCTGTACTTTGGAATTCGAGGACCACAGACCTCTTTACGACTGGGTAGTGAGAGAACTGGAATATCCCCATCCCCCAAAGCAGATTGAATTTGCTAAGCTGTATCTTACCAATGTAGTGACAGGAAAAAGGTATATCAAGAAGCTGGTAGAAGACGGAATCGTAGACGGCTGGGATGATCCCAGGCTGGTTTCCATTGCCGCCCTTAGAAGAAGAGGGTTTACTCCTGAATCTATCCAGAAATTTGTAGAGCTCTGCGGCGTTTCCAAGGCCAACAGTTCCGTAGATTACGCTATGCTGGAATATTGTATCCGGGAGGATCTGAAGATGAAAGCGCCCCGTATGATGGCAGTGCTGGATCCTGTAAAGCTGGTGATCGACAATTATCCGGAAAATGAGATTGAGTATCTGGAGGTCCCCAATAACATGGAAAATCCTGAACTGGGAGTCAGACAGGTGCCTTTTGGAAGAGAGCTTTACATTGAGAGAGAAGATTTCATGGAAGTTCCAGTAAAGAAATACAGACGGCTCTATCCGGGAAATGAAGTAAGATTAATGAATGCCTATTTTGTTACCTGTACAAGCTGCGAAAAGGACGAAGAAGGCAATATTACCCTGATCCATTGTACCTATGACCCTGCTTCCAAAGGGGGAAATTCTCCGGACGGAAGAAAGGTAAAGGGAACGATTCACTGGGTATGCGCGGAAACTGCGGTGAAAGCGCAGTGCCGGCTTTATGAGAATATCGTGGACGAGGAAAAAGGAGTCTATAACAAAGAGGATGGAAGCCTGAATGTCAATCCAAATTCTCTTACGGTAGTAGACGCTTATGTGGAGCCGGAACTGGGAAAAGCAGACGCTTATGACAGGTATCAGTTTGTGAGAAACGGATTTTTCTGCGGAGACTGTCATGATACTAAGCCCGGCGCACCGGTATTTAACCGTATTGTATCTCTGAAGAGCTCCTTTAAGCTTCCAGAAAAGTAAAATGATGAATGATTTGATGATCCCTTTGGATGAGGAAAGCCGGTTTCCCTTATACCGGCAGATTTATGATTATATAAAAAAAGAAATACAGGAGGGGAAGATGAAGGCAGGAGAAAAACTGCCTTCTTCCCGCCTTTTGGCCAAGAATCTGTGTATCAGCAGAAGCACTGCCGACATGGCTTATGGTCAGCTGCTCTCGGAAGGTTATATTGAGTCTGTCCCATATAAGGGCTACTATGTCTGTCAGGTGGAAGGACTCTACTTTTTTTCAAAAAAGAAGGCGGAAAAAACATCCAGAGAGAAAAGAAAAAAAGCTGCTTACCGATGGGATTTTGCTTTGAATGGCATTGCCCCCGGCGGCTTTCCTCAAAATGCCTGGAGGAAGCTTTCCAAGGAAGTACTATCTCAGGAGGGAGACGGCCTTTTTCAGCTTGGAGATCCCTGTGGAGAACCGGGGATCCGTCAGGCTGTGGCGGAATATCTTCACAGTGCCAGAGGCGTGGACTGTGATCCCGACCAGATCATCATAGGCGCAGGAAATGATTATCTCCTGATGCTTCTTTGGGTGATCCTGGGAAAAAACAGGAAAATCGCTATGGAAAATCCAACTTATTTAAGCGCTTATTATGACCTGATCCATTTGGGATGTCAGATCCTTCCGGTAGGACAGGACGGTCAGGGGATCCGGATAGAAGAACTGGAAAAAAGCGGAGCGGATACCGCCTATGTGATGCCGTCCCATCAATTCCCTATGGGAATGGTCATGCCTATGAAAAGACGGATGGAACTTTTGAAATGGGCGCAGAGTACGGAAGAAAGATATATCATAGAAGATGATTATGACAGTGAATTCCGCTATAAAGGACAGCCTATCCCTGCTCTTGCAGGTTTTGATCAGAAAGGCTGTGTGATCTACCTGGGGACTTTTTCTAAATCTCTGGCCCCCTCCGTCAGAGTCAGCTATATGGTGCTTCCTGTTTCACTGATGAATGCATATCTGTCTTTAGGACATCCCTTTTCCGTGACGGTTTCTAAAACAGATCAAAAGATTCTGGAGCTGTTTCTCAGGGAAGGATATTACGAGAGGCATTTAAACCGCATGCGGGCTGTGTATAAAAACAAACATGATATGATGGTACGTCTTTTGAAAGATATGTCCCATATCTGTACTTTTTCCGGGGAAAATGCAGGCGTTCATCTGTTGGTAGGATTTCATAACGGACTGACGGAAAAAGAGGCTGTCTTGCGGGCAGAAAAGGCCGGTATTAAAGTCTATGGAGTGTCCGAATACCGGATACAGAAAGCAGAAACAGAAAATGCCCAGGTTCTTCTAGGCTATGCCACTTTAAGAGAAGAGGATATAGAAAAGGCGATGAACGAACTGAAAAGACTTTGGGAAAATTAAACAAGTATAGACTGCAGGGAGCTGGATGCTTGGATCCGGCTCCCTGCTTTATACAGCCTTATTTACCCTATTTTTAAAATCTGGCAGTAACGATAATGTCACCTTCCCGGAGAATATCTTTTCCTTCAGGGATGATAGAAGCGCCGTCTCTTAAAATCAAAACGATCAGACAGCCTGCAGGAATAGAGATTTTTCTGAGCGGCTTATTCAGCCAGGGGTGATTGGGACGTATTACATTTTCATAAAGGGACAGGTTTCTTCTGTCTTCAAACTCAGGCGCAGCGGCTACCAGAAGGTCATCGGGAAGGATTTCCGTATTCCCGTTGGGAACAATGCTTTCGGTGCCCCGGATGATCATGATGATCAGCAGTCCGGAGGGAAGTGAAGCGTCCCTTAATAGACAGTGTGCCAGCCGATCCCCTTCTTTTACATGGATCTTTATAAAATTAACTCCTGTAGATTCCTGGTAATCGTTAAAAGTCTTTTCGACATTTCCATGGAGATCGATCATCTGGAGATTTTCAGATATCCAGGGAAGAAGCGTACCCTGGATGGCAATAGACATCAGTACAATGCAAAATACCAGGTTAAAAAGGTTATATTCCATAGAAACATCGTGGAGAACCACCAGGATGGAAAAAACAATAGATGCTACGCCTCTGAGACCGGACCAGGCAGTCACGCCGATCTGGCGCAGGGAAGACCGGAAGGGGGAGAGGATCAAAAGTACGCTTAAAGGCCTTCCGACTAAGGTGAGAAAAACCATGATCAAAACAGCAGGGATCAGCACGGGACCTAGCTGAGAAGGAGTCACCAGAAGCCCTAAAAGGAAAAAGATGATCATTTGAGATATCCCCGTGATGGTATCAAAAAAATGAACCAGATATTTTTTATCAGGTATGTAAAAATTGCCCATTAAAATGCCGCAGAGATATACACTGAGATAACCGTTTCCTCCTGCAAGAGAAGGCAGGGCATAGGCGGTAAGAGCTATAGCGAATACGAAAATCGTCCGTCCCTGTTCCATATAAAAGTTGAAATGCCTCAGCAGGAGGATTCCTGTCCAGCCAATGAGAAATCCTCCGGCCAGCCCGAAGAAAATCTGCTGAAAAAGCATAAGAGGAACGGAAATCTTTTCCCCTGTCATTACGGCGATGAGAACCAGGGTGAGCATGTATGAGACCGGATCGTTGGAACCGGATTCTACTTCTAAAAGGGAGGCGGTATTATCTTTTAAAGCCAGATTTTGAGACCGAAGTATATTAAACACAGAGGCTGCATCTGTGGAAGCGATTACACTACCGATAAGGACACTTTCTGTCCAGGGTAATTTCAGGATAAAATGTATAAATGTTCCGGTAAATCCGGCGGTAAAAAGTACTCCAAGAGTAGAGAGGCAGATTGACTTGGACAGTACAGGTCTGGCAGATGTTATATTTGTGCCGAAGCCTCCATAGAACATAATGAATACCAGACAGATGGTGCAGATATTTTCTGATACAGAATAGTCATCAAATTGTATTCCTATAGGTCCGTTTACCCCA
Source organism: Candidatus Blautia merdipullorum (assembly GCA_019118685.1). Lineage (GTDB taxonomy): Bacteria > Bacillota > Clostridia > Lachnospirales > Lachnospiraceae > Blautia > Blautia merdipullorum. The sequence continues at coordinate 5,663 of DWYL01000331.1, read as the reverse complement.
AAAAACATTCCCAGACCTATGAAGATCAGAAGAGAAGGGATTGGAAGATTCTCAGCAAAATGTCCCAATAAAATACAAATCATAATTACGATCCCGACTAACAGCAATACTTCATTCAATAGCATTCCTCCTCACAAAAAAAGGAGCCAAATGGTGAAACAGCAGCAAAATAATCCAATTCTTATCCGCATGTTTTACCATTAAACTCCCAAAGAACTACAGATTAATAAATTACTCTTTCAAAAGACCGCCTCTTTGCGGCAGGACAGCAGAGATATTTATCCAAGCTTATGATTCTTCTACAGCTTCCTTTACATCCCCGGCTGTTTCTTTTATTTTTTCTACGGCTTCCTCTGTTTTTTCCACGGCCTTAGCAGCAGCTTCTTTTCCTGCCTCTTTTATCTCTTCAGCCGTATCTTTGACGGATTCTGAAAAAGTATCTTCTTCCTCAAAAATATCATCGTCAATAAAATCATCGGTATGTTCTTTTACTTTGTTTACAGCATTGTCTACAGATTTTTCTACAGCGTCTTTTAATTTAGATGCTACGTTTACCGCTGATGCGGCTGTCTCCTTTACATTATCCTGAAAATCAGCAAACTCTTCCTGCAGATCAGGATCTTCATTTTTCTTTTTAACAAAGTAATAAACCGCAGCTCCGGCAGCAGCGCCAATAGCTCCTACACCTAAAAGTTTTTTCCCTAAATTTCCCATATGCTTTAAATCCTTTCTTTCCATTTCAGACATTGTTTGTAAAAACTATCCGTCTCATTTATATTTTCTCTATTATAATCCAACTTATAAGAAGAATGGAAGGGGTTTTCATTAATTTTCTATAAAGTTTTTAATGATTTCAGAGATTCCCCCATGATTATTGTCTGATTTTGTGATATGATCTGCTGATTTTTTGACCTTTTCTTCCCCGTTTGCCATTGCAATTCCCATGTGAACAGCTTTCAGCATGGAAATGTCATTTTCCGCGTCTCCTGCGGCATAGGTATTTTCGATAGGCACATCCAGGAGGCCGCAAAGATGACGGATCCCGCTGCCTTTGGAAACGCCTAATGGAACATGCTCCAGATAGTATTCACTGGAAAAAAAGAGAGAAATCTTATCTTTTGCCCAGTCTTCCAGAGAATGGCGATAGGCTTGATGAAGGGGTTTATCATGAAGGCAGGAGGTGAGAACCTTAAAAGGCTCTTTTGTAAGCGCCCCGGGAGGATCCGGAAGAATCCGCACCGGCATGCTGGTATGGGAAGCATATTCTCTCAGCTCCTCGCTGTCCCTGGAAGCCAAAACATATCCATTCTCATAAGTCTGACAGTGGATATGGAATTTTTCTGCCTGCCGGAAAATATAATCTACATAGGGAAGAGGGATGGTTTTTTGATAGAGTACTTTCTGATCTCTGCAGTCATAGATCAGTCCGCCATTATAAACAATAGCGTAGCATTGCTCCTGGACAGAAGCCAGCTGATCAATATACGGGCGTGCGGAAGAAAGGGAACGCCCTGTAGAAATCACGGTGATATTTCCCTGGCGTGAGGCTCTGGCAATTGCCTCAAGATCATCAGAAGAGATTTTTTTCTCTTTATTTAATAAGGTTCCGTCTAAATCGGTAAATAAAATTTTCATTGCTCCAGGCTCCTTTGCAATATAAACAACGTATCTCAGAGGAATTTTTATCTCAGTTTATCATGGAGAAAAATCCAAGTCAAATTGAAAAAGTTTTATAAAACCTATTGACAAAAAAGAGAAAAATCAGTAATATAATGGTTAGTTAAAACTAATTAAACAAAACTGATTTTTTATAGTACTGAAGCGGACAAAATAGTTCCGTTTTATTTTTCCATATGTGGTTAGAAAAAACTAACTAGAAAGGAGCGATTCCATATGAGTATTGTGATTATAGGCGGAAATGAAAGAATGGTGGCAAGATACGAAAATCTTTGTCAGGATTATGGCTGCAAAGCAAAAGTATTTGTAAAGGAGCATGGTTCCATCAAGAAAAAGATGGGCTGTCCGGATCTGCTTCTTTTATTTACGAATACGGTTTCCCACAAGATGGTCATGAATGCTTCTCAGGAAGCAAAAAGAAATAATATTCCCATTGTCAGGATACACAGAAGCAGTACGGCGGCTCTTCAGTCTGTTCTGGAAGAAATCAAAGGAGGACAGGTAAATGCTGGATGAATTTCTTATCAGACACAGCGCTCCCACATTAGCGGGACTGAAGACAGCGAATCTTTTCTGGTTTCCCTGGAAAGATGAAGAGGAATTAAAAGGAGTTCTTGCTGAATGGAAAGAGATTTTCAGAGAAAAGGGACTGGATCTCTGCGTCATGAAAATAAACGGCCAGAGAGCTCTTTTATATGTTTTCCGGGTGGGAAAACTGGAGCAGGAACTGAAAAGAGAAAAGACAAGGAAAATTTTGCAAAGCCAGGGATATTCTTATGAGACTCTGGAAGAAGCCATTGAAATCCTGAAAGGCAGAATGGGAGAGAATGGCAGCTTTCCTCATGAGGTAGGTCTTTTCCTGGGATATCCGGAAGAGGATGTTCTGGGATTTATGATGAATCAGGGTAAGAACTGTAAATGCTGCGGATGCTGGAAAGTATATTGCGACGAGTGTTCGGCCATAAAGACTTTCTGCAGGTACAAGAAATGCGAAGAAGTTTATCAAAGATTATTTTTGGCAGGAAAGCCTGTGAGGCAGCTGATCGTAGCTGCTTAACATAGAAAATATTTTAAAAAGAGAGGTACTTATTTATGAAAACAGCAGTTGTATACTGGAGTGGAACAGGAAATACAGAGGCTATGGCTCAGGAAGTAGAACAAGGAATGAAAGAAGCCGGAGCCGAGGCGGATGTATTTGAGGCCAGCGCTTTTTCAGGCGATAAAATGGGAGAATATGACGCCGTTGCATTTGGCTGCCCTTCTATGGGAGACGAAGAACTGGAGGATACAGAGTTTGCGCCTATGTTTGAGAGCTGTAAAGGCGGGTTATCCGGCAAAAAGATCGGGCTTTTTGGATCTTACGGCTGGGGCGACGGAGAATGGATGCGGAACTGGGAAACAGCCTGCAGGGAAGACGGCGCTGATCTGATCCAGGATGGAGTGATCTGCAATGAAGAACCAGATGAGGAAGCAAAAGAAGCCTGCAGGAATTTAGGCAAGGCTTTGGCTCAGTAAAACATATAAGGAACACTGACGAACTGTACAGATAAATAATAAGGTGTTGTCGCATAGCAATTTTAATGTGACAGCGCCTTATTTTTTAGTTGCATACAGGAAAGAGACAGGCTATACTTAAACTTGAGATCAGATATACAGAAAGTTAGGACAAAAGGAGCAGGACATGAGAAAAATAATACTTGCAAGCGCTTCTCCCAGACGCCGGGAGCTTTTAGAACAGATTGGCGTTTCATTTGAGGTCTGTCCTTCTAAAGGAAAGGAACAAACAGCAGAGACGGATCCGGGAGCGATGGTGGAAGAACTGTCCCGGGAAAAATGTCTGGAAGTGTTTTCCGGCATGGATCAGGACTGCATAGTGATAGGTGCAGATACGGTGGTCGCTCTGGACGGGAAAATATTAGGAAAACCAAAATCTCAGACAGATGCGGTACATATGCTGTCCCTGCTCAGAGGAAGGACGCATCAGGTATTTACCGGGGTCACGGTTATGAACAGAGAGTGTGGAAAGACGGAAGGCATTACTTTTCACGAAACCACCCAGGTAAGCTTTTATCCCATGTCTGACAGGGAGATAGAGGACTATGTAGCAGGAGGAGAGCCAATGGATAAAGCAGGAGCCTATGGGATCCAGGGCAAAGGAGCTGTTTTTATCAGAGAGATCCAGGGAGATTACAGCAATGTAGTCGGTCTGCCTCTGGCAAGGCTTTATCAGGAAATGAAAAATATGGGGATTCAGATCAAGGGGTGAAAGGACATGTATAAGGCATGCATTTTTGACTTAGACGGAACGATAGCGGATACCGTAGAATCTATTGCTTATGTGGGAAATAAAACATTAGAGCATTTTCATCTCCCTCCTATACCGGTAAAAGATTATAATTTTTATGCCGGAAACGGGGCGGATGAGCTGGTAAGAAAAATGCTGGCTGCTGTGCCGGGAGGGGAAGAGGCAGACTATGAGCAGGTCAGGAGTCTTTACAGAAAATGGTTTGAAGAGAATCCGTTTTACCATGTAAAACCCTTTGATGGGATCATAGGACTTCTGGAAGGCCTCAAACAAGAAGGCCTGAAGATTGCCGTCCTTTCCAATAAGCCCCATGTGGCAGCCGTAGAGGTAGTGGAAAAGATCTTCGGGAAAGATATGTTTCATAAAGTCCAGGGACAGACAGAAAAGGTTCCGAGAAAACCGTCCCCTATAGGCGCTCTGACTATTGCAGAAGAATTTTCTGCCAAGCCTGAGGAATGTTTATATCTGGGTGACACAGATACAGATATGGAGACAGGGCACAGAGCCGGGATGTTTACGATAGGGGTGACCTGGGGATTCCGGCCAAGGTCTGAGCTGGAGGAGCACAGGGCAGATCTGATCGTGGACAAGCCAGAGGAAATTCTGGAGTTTGTACAGAAAGCAAATAAAAATATCAGAATCCTGACAGAAGGGGCATGTACAGGATAGCTGACGCATACATACAAAATGTAAGGGAGGAAATGAGAATGAACGAGTACAGCGATGAGTGTGTTTTAACCTTTTTAAAAAATCAGGGACAGCTTTTTTCTGAGCCTGTTGCAGAGACTATGGAAGAAGCAGAAGCTTTTTTGGAAGACTGCATGGCTGCAGTAGTCGATTCTCTGAGGGAGGTCCGGGATTATTTTGAAGAAAATGGTATGGATGTAGACGGTATGTCTGATGAAGAACTGGAAGAGGCCAGTGAGGTATTCTCCCTGCCTGGAGGCGGATATCTGATCGTTGAAGGATAGATTCTGCCCGGATGGAGAAAATAATCAGGCAGAAACAGATATCGGGAGACAAACTAGGAACAGGAGTGAGATCATGAAAAAAAACAGATGTGACAGCCGCAGATTCTGGGACAGGCGTTCCCGGATATATGATGCCCAGGTAATCCCTGAATATAAAGGCACATATAAAAAGATTGTAAAGCGCTCGGCCCATTTTCTAAGTCAAGAAGACAGGATCCTGGAGATCGGATGCGGTACAGGAAACGCTACCATTCCACTGGCCGGTTATGTAAAAAAGATCACAGCCATAGATACATCCAGAGAGATGCTGGACAAGGCGAAAGAAAAAATGGAAAAAAGCGGGAAATCCAATATTCAGTTTTTGAAGAAAGATATTATGGAGCTTGAAGAAAAGGCCGGAAGCTATGATGCCGTGGCTGCCTACAACGTACTTCTTTACATGAAAAATCAGGATGAAGTGTTGAAAAAGATTCATGATCTTCTGAAACCGGGAGGAATCTTTATTTCTGCCACTGACTGCCTGGCCAGAAATTTTTCACTGGCCTCTGCTGAAAAATTCTGGAAGAGTAAATTGGGACTGATGCCTTATACGTCTTTTGAAACACCCATCGGACTTATGAGAAAGATCCAGAAACACGGGTTTTTGGTCCTGGAAATTGTAAATCTGCATCAGAACCCACCAAATATTTTTATTGTAGCTCAAAAAATTC
>DWYL01000330.1 GCA_019118685.1 Candidatus Blautia merdipullorum | reverse complement strand
CATCTGATCATGGGCGTCAATGAATACGACTGTGATAAGTGGGATGCTACATTTGGAAAAGTATATAAAGAACTGATCGATGCAGGAGTTATGACTATTATGGCCGGCCACATTGCCCTTCCTGCTTATTCTAAGAAACTGCGCCCAGGAATCAAAGATGAGGATATCCGCCCTGCAACCCTGGCTCCGGAGCTGATTACAGATCTGCTGAAAGGCCAGTTAGGATTTAACGGTCTGGTAGTTACTGATGCTTCCCATATGATCGGTATGTTTGGCGCCACCATTCCAAGAAAAGAGCAGGTTCCCCAGGCGATCGCAGCAGGCTGCGATATGTATCTGTTCTTTAATGACAGAGAAGAAGACTTCGGCTATATGATGGAAGGCTATAGAAACGGAACCATTACAGAGGAACGTCTGAACGATGCCCTTCATAGAATCCTGGGCGTAAAGGCAGCTCTGAACCTTCACATCCTTCAGAAAGAAGGAAAGCTGGTAGCTCCTAAGGAAAATCTGGCCGTAGTAGGCTGCGAAGAGCATCACAAAGCATCCAGAGAGTTCGCAGACAAATATGTAACTCTGGTAAAAGACCGTCTGAACTATCTGCCTATGACCCCGGAAAGATATAAGAGGATCAAACTGATGTATATCGGTTCTGAGGCAGTGGTAATTGCCGGAACCAAGTTTAAATCCAATGATGAAAATATCATCAAAGATATTGTGAGCCAGTTAGAGGAAGCCGGCTTCGAGGTTGACGCAGAAGTTCCTTCCGCTAAAGGCAAAATGGAAGACTTCAAGAAGAAATATGATTGTGTGCTGCTGATCCTTAACGTACAGGGATTTGCTCAGTTTAATACTATGAGAGTAAAATGGGACGAGCCTACAAAGCAGCCATGGTATATGTCTGAACTGCCGACCTTTGTGGTATCCTTAAGCTATACCAACAATCTTATCGATGTTCCTATGGCAAGATGCTACATTAACTCTTACATGGATCACCATGAAAGCTTTGCAGCCACTCTGGAAAAGATGATGGGCAAGAGCGAATTCAAGGGAAGATATAATGAGAATGTATTCTGCGGAAGATGGGAAACCAGATTCTAAAAAGGAGTTAGATCAAGAATATGAGATTTTATGAATCATTAAATGAAGACTGGAAATTTGCCAAGACTGATCAGGTGCCGGAAAAAATGCCCTGCCATGGAAACGACCAGGACTGGGAGTGGGTGGACCTGCCCCACACCTGGAATAACTGGGACGGCCAGGACGGTGGGGGAGACTACTACAAAGGAAAAGGTGTTTATTTAAAAACCATTGAAAGACCTGACGTACCTGCTGATTATAAAATCTACCTGGAATTTGAGGGAGTAAATTCCATTGCGGAAGTTTACTTGAACAATGAAAAAGTCTGCGAACACAAAGGCGGGTATTCCGCCTTTCGTGTAGACGCGACAGAGGCCTTAAAAGAAGGGAAAGCTTATCTGGCTGTAGTGGCGGACAATAAGAACCGCACAGATGTATATCCTCAGATGGCAGACTTTACCTTCTATGGCGGTATTTACCGGAATGTGACCATGATCTGTGTATCTCCTACACATTTCTGTCTGGACTATCTCGGATCTCAGGGACTGGCTTTTGATACCAAGCTTCAGGGAGAAGACGCCCTGGTAAATCTTTCTGCCTGGGTAACAGAGGCTCAGGAAAGCGATATGGTACAGTTTGAGATCATGGACGAAGATGAGTCTGTGGTGGCAGAAGCTTTCGCTCCCGCTGCCTGGGAGACAAAGGCTACGGCCTGCATTGAAAAAGCCCATCTGTGGCAGGGAGTAAAGGATCCCTATCTGTATACTGTAACCGCCAGGATTGTACGCCACAATGAAGTTCTTGATCAGGTGGAGGCAAGCCTGGGCGTAAGAGAATTCTATGTGGATCCGGAAAAAGGATTCTTCTTAAACGGTGTTCCCACACCTCTGCGAGGCGTATCCAGACATCAGGACCGTCTGGGACAGGGAAATGCCCTGACAGAAGAAGACCACTTAGAGGACGCTTATATGATCGTAGAGCTGGGAGCCAATACTGTCCGGCTGGCCCACTATCAGCATAATCAGGCTTTCTATGACGCCTGCGATGCACTGGGCCTGGTAGTATGGGCTGAGATTCCTTTTATCTCGGTTATGAGCAAAGATCCCAAAGGACATGACAACTGCCGCCAGCAGATGAAGGAGCTGATCTATCAGAACTATAATCATCCCTGTATCTGCTTCTGGGGAATCTCTAATGAGATTACCATCGGCGGAGACCGTCCGGGGCTTCAGGAGAATCTGGAGGATCTGAACAAACTGGTGAAGGAGCTGGATTCTACCAGACTGACCACTATGGCTCAGGTATCAGCCCTCCCGAAGGAGTCCAAACACAACCAGATCACAGACGTACTCAGCTATAACCATTACTTTGGATGGTATGGCGGTGACTATACCCAGAATGAAAAATGGCTGGATGAATTCCATCAGATGTATCCGGACAGACCTCTGGGAATTTCCGAATACGGCTGCGAGGGTATCATCAGCTGGCATACAGATGATCCAAAATGCAAAGACTATACAGAAGAATATCAGGCAGAGTACCATGAGCATATGGCCAAGATTATTGACGAAAGACCATATCTGTGGGCCACTCATATCTGGAACATGTTTGACTTCGGCTGCGACGCCAGAGATGAAGGCGGCGTGAAAGGAAGAAATAACAAGGGCCTGGTAACCCTGGACAGAAAGGTGAAAAAAGACGCCTACTACATTTATAAGGCATACTGGTCTGATGAACCCTTTGTTCATATTACAGGAAGAAGATATGCCCTTCGTCCTTATGACCATATGACCGTTAAGGTATATTCCAACCAGAAACAGGTGACCCTGTACGTCAACGGAAAGAGCGCAGGCACACAGGAAGGAAACAAGATCTTCCTGTTCGAGAATATTGCCCTGGATCAGGATATCAATGTGATCACTGCCAAAGCAGAAGGCTGCCCGGCAGATACGGTTACCTTCACTAAAGTATCTCAGCCATATGCCGGATATGTACGGCCGGCAGATGAGGAAGATGAAGGCACCGGCGTGAAGAACTGGTTTGAGGGAGTAGACGAAAACGGAGAACTTCCGGAAATGACCTTTAACGAGGGCTACTACAGCGTCAGAGACTTTGTCAGCGATATTCTGACTAATGATGAAGCCGCAGAGATCCTGGTAAGCGCCATTAACACCTACGGGACTATGAAGACGAAACGATCCATGCTGGGAATCCTGTCGGGAGTACCGGTAGAAGATCTGGCGGAAATGTACGCCAGTGACAAAGAAAAGAGAGAGCGGCTTCTGAAAATGGCAAATGCCCAGCTGCAGAAAATCAAGAAATAATCAACAGAAAAAATAAGAAGGAGCTGCCCCGTTAAACAGAAACCGGAAAATTTTCAGATAAATGTTTACAGGGCGGACTCCTCACTGCCATGAAAAAAGGCCTCTGCCTTTCAGAAAAATCTGAAGGCAGAGACCTTTTTACGTTAAAGGAATGATCCAGTCTCCCACATCTCCAATAGTTTCCATATCCACCAATTCTGTGATATCCTGAAGCTTTTTGTTTTCATCTGCCACCATATAGCAGTAAGTTCCGTCCTCAGGCAGTTCCAGCTTGATATCTTCTCCCTGATAATCCAGCGTTTTCCAGATCTCGTTGTCGCGGAAAATGACAATCTGGGAAGGAGAATCAGAAGCAGATAAAATATCGGCTTTTGTTATAGTTGCAGTGCCTGCTTCTACTCTTTCTCCCAAAGAATACTCCCGGTATAACAGGTCGTTATAGAATGCGTTTTCTGACTGGGTAGTATTTTCTCTGGCAGAGACTTCAGATATCGGCTGGCTGCTGACTTCCGGGACGGATACTGCCTGACAGCCGGACAGGAAGACCAGAGAGCCGGCAAGCAGGCCAAGAGCAGGAGAAGTGGCTTTCTTCATAGAAGATCCCTCCTTTCATACAAATCACGTTCCTATTATCTATATCATATCATGGAAAACGGAAAAAAAGAAGAGACAGTCTTACAGAGATTTCAGGATTCAAAATATGCCTGACTTCTGTAGAATTGTCTCTTCTCACTTATTTAACACCGAAATCTGCTAACTGCCCCATGGCATTTTTCCTGCCGGTGAAATGTACGGCATGGAGTCCCTGGGCTCTGGCTTCTGCCACATTGTCCAGGCGGTCATCAATAAAGACTGCTTTGGAAGGCTCAATCTGGAAATCCTTGATCAGTTTCTGATAGATTTCCGGTTCAGGCTTCAGACAGTGAATCTGCCAGGACATATAGCCTCCGTCCATAAAACCAAGGAATTTCATTTCTTTCTGACATCGGTCGTAGAGGGGCTGGGAAAAATTGGAAAGGATATAGAGCTTATATCCCTGCTTTTTCAGATATTTCAGCCAGCTTTTTGTATAAGAATAGACGTGGATCGTCTCTCCCATCCGCTGAAAGGTTTCACGGATCTCTTTTTCGTATACAGGATTGTTGCTGATGAAGGCCTGGAGCAGTTCTTCTTCTGAGAGGACTCCACGGTCACCTTCCGTCCAGGTATCACTTAAAAAAACAGCCTTTGCTACAGACTGGGATGTTTCTTCATCATATTTTAAATCCTGTAATAATTTCTTCCAGTCATAGTCAACAAGAACTTTTCCGATGTCAAAAATCAGCGTATTGATTTCGGAAGTTTCCGCAAGGATTTTTGAGAGTACTTCATCTTTGGGACGAGTCCATTTATATACCAGAAGAAAGGCATATAAAAGAACCGGAATGATCACGGTTCCAAAGAGAGAGGCCATCAGCACATTTCCTGCTGCAGAATTATCCGTCAGGGACAGGATCAATGTAAGGACATACATGCCTGCCAGAAGGATAACTCCTATGAGCGCAAGAAGTCGTTTCAGGTTCTTCACTTCTTAATCTCCCTTGTCTAGAATATCTATTATTATAATAATTTTTGAGGTATCCGTCAATGTATAAACCACTTGGCCGCAGATTTTGGGGGTATACTTATCAGGAAATGGAAAAAGACCTGGAAATATTCGCCAGGGCTTTTCCGGAAACTATGAAATTGAAAACTCTGGGAAAAACTGCAGATAAAAGGGAAGTTTACTGCCTTATCCTGGGAAGGGAAGACCCAGGGGAAAAGGTTTTTTTATTCGGTGCCATTCACGGAAGAGAATACATGACCAGCCAGCTTCTCATGGAACAGACTGCCGAATTTCTTACAAAATTGTACCGGGAAGAAACTTATAAAGGATATTCCTATAAAAAACTGCTGGAGGGAAAAGCCGTCTATGTGGTGCCTATGGCCAACCCCGATGGAGTCACTATCAGCCAGCAGGGTCCCAGAGGGATTAGAGATCACGAACTTCAGAAACTGATATGGAAGATCGGGGAGAGAGAAGGGGGGAGAATGCCCTGCGGCCCCTATTACAGAAGGTGGAAGGCCAATGCCCGTGGCGTGGATCTGAACCGGAATTTTCAGGCTTTCTGGGAAGAGTACCATGATCTGAAGGGACAGCCTTCCAGGGAGGGTTACAAAGGTCAAGCCCCGGAGGATCAGGAAGAGTCTAAAGCATTGGCTGAACTGACCAGACAGGAAAAATTCCAAAGGACAGTCAGCTATCATTCCTCCGGAGAAGTCATTTACTGGGACTTTGGACAAAAAGGTGAGTTCCGGAAAATATGCCGAAATTTTGGAGAGCGGATACAGGGGATTACAGGATACGGCCTGCCGGAAGGCTGGGATTACCTGGATCCTGCAGGTTACAAGGACTGGGCCGTAAAAGAAAGGAAGATTCCCAGTCTCACCATTGAGATAGGAAAAGCAGAGTCTCCCCTGCCCCCTTCCGCCTTCCGGGAGATCCTGAGAAGAAACCGGGGCGTCTGGGAGGAGACTCTGCTGTCTCTGTAAAAAGAGTTTTTCGGGATCCCTGCTATGTACAAAGGCTGCTGCGGTAAAAAGTATCTTACTGCCGTACCCCCTTACCGTGGCAGCCTTGTTAAAAGGGGAGGATAAAGTATTTCTACTTTTTCTTTGGTCGTCTGCGGAAAGCGCCACCCATTTGTGCCATCCCTCCGTGGACTATTTCTAGTATTGCCGGGAGAGGAAAATCTATACATAATTTCAGAAAAATTTTGTGGGCTGTTATGAAAATAGCGATTTTGCAGGAAAAGCAGAATTTAAAAATAGCGATTCTGTAGGAAAACGCCTTGATAAAAACAGCGATTTTGGATATGATATAGAAAAGGAGGGAATGATGATGTTTAAAAGAAAGATATATAATCAGCTGCTGCAATGGAAGGAAGAGTCCCAGGGACGTACTGCTTTGCTCATTGAAGGAGCGAGACGGGTAGGAAAATCTACAGTAGTAGAAGAATTTGGAAAAAATGAGTATGAAAGTTACATCCTCATTGATTTTTCTGTTGCGTCCCAGACGGTTAAGAATCTTTTTGAGGATCTTTCAGATCTGAATTTCTTCTTCCTTCAACTCCAGCTGCACTATAGAACGGATCTTACAGAAAGAAAATCACTGATCATTTTTGACGAGGTGCAGTTATATCCTCTGGCAAGGCAGGCTATAAAAGCCTTAGTAAAAGATGGAAGATATGACTATATAGAGACCGGTTCCCTTATTTCCATTAAAAAGAATGTGAAAGATATCCTGATTCCAAGCGAAGAGAGAAAGCTTAGTATGTATCCCATGGATTATGAAGAATTTCTTTGGGCTCTTGGGGATAAAACAACAACAAAATTATTAAGAAGTGTTTTTGAAAGCCGAAAGCCTGTAGGTGAACAGATGAACCGCAGGCTGATGAGAGATTTCAGACTGTATATGCTTGTAGGCGGAATGCCTCAGGCTATAGATGAATATCTTCGAACCAATAATTTCAAGATGGTAGATATGGTGAAAAGAGATATCCTCAACTTATACGAAGATGATTTTCGGAAGATAGATTCTACAGGACGAATCTCTATGCTGTTTGACGGGATTCCTGC
>DWYL01000329.1 GCA_019118685.1 Candidatus Blautia merdipullorum | reverse complement strand
CACAAAAAAGAACAGAAAAACCTCTCTTTACTCCTTGTGTAACTGCCCCGTTATGTATTCATAATAATAAACATGGATTGGCAGAATTTCGATATTTACAACTACAAGTGTCAGGATCTCCGTCCATGTAAATTTTCACATCCTTTCTGATTTGCTAATAAAATTATCATATCCTTCAGATATTGTCAAGAAAAAACTATGTTAGGCCATGGAAAAAGCCAAGGTTTTTCTTCCTTTTAGCGGAAAAGAGTGCTATAATAATTATCAGAAAATTGCTCGTAAAAAAAAGGATTAACAGAAAAACATGAGAGGAGGCATGAGTATGGAATTAGAAGACAGGATGTTTAAAGTTTATGCAAAAGGAGACGAAAAGATCCAACTGAAGATCATACCGGGACATTTTGTTACGTCCCAGTCTCACATCAGTCACTATCTGGAAATGACTACCATGAAAACCCGCTGTGCAGAGGCTGCCAGGATCGCAAAGCTTCTTTCCAGCAGATATGAGACTTCAACACCAGTTGATTCCATCATCTGCATGGACGGCCTGGAAGTGATCGGTGCCTTTCTTGCCGAGGAGCTGGCAAAAGCAGGGGTTTTATCCATGAATGCCCACAAAACGATCTACATTGTGACTCCAGAATTTAATCCCAATGGTCAGATGATCTTTCGGGATAATATCCAGCATATGGTGCGGAACCGGAACGTAGTGATCCTCATGGGGTCTATTACCACAGGCACTACCCTACGCCAGTGTATGGATAGTGTTCTATATTACGGCGGAGTGATACAGGGCGTTTCCGCTATTTTCAGCGCTGTGACTAAAGTGGCGGGGCTGGATATCAATTCGGTATTTTATAAGCAGGACGTACCTGATTATGAATCTTATCCTGCAGAGAAGTGTCCTATGTGCAAAAAGAAAGAAAAGATCGACGCTATCGTCAACGGATATGGGTATTCAAAGCTGTAAAGATTTTATATGCCCCTATCATCTTAACTGAAAATGTGCTATATTTATAGCCTGGGCAGATGTTTGCCCGGGCTATAAATCATAATTGGCAAAACGGAACTGCTCAGTTAGGAGCAGTTGAGATTAAAATATAAGATTTAGGAGGAATGACTATGAGATTGGAAGGAATACCTGCATATGAGCTGATCATGGAGCAGGATATTTCCGATATCCATTCCAAAGGATATCTGCTGAAACACAAAAAAAGCGGTGCCAGAGTTATGGTGCTGGAAAATGATGACAACAACAAGGTTTTTAATATTGCCTTCCGGACACCCCCGGCAGACAGCACAGGGGTGGCCCATATTCTGGAACACAGCGTATTGTGCGGTTCCAAACATTTTCCTTTAAAAGACCCTTTTGTCGAATTGGTAAAGGGATCTCTGAATACCTTTTTAAATGCTATGACCTATCCAGATAAGACCATGTATCCGGTGGCCAGCTGCAATGACCAGGATTTTAAAAATTTAATGCACGTCTATCTGGACGCTGTATTTTTCCCCAATATATATGAAAAAGAAGAGATCTTCCGTCAGGAGGGCTGGCATTATGAGATGAAGGATCTGGACAGCCCTGTTACCATAAACGGTGTGGTTTACAATGAGATGAAGGGAGCTTTTTCTTCTCCGGAGGATGTGCTGGATCGGGAGATTTTTAACTCTCTGTTTCCTGATACCCCATACGGCGTAGAATCAGGAGGCGATCCAAACTGCATTCCGGATCTGAAATATTCCCAGTTCCTTTCTTTCCACAGCAGGTATTATCATCCGGCCAACAGTTATATCTATCTCTATGGAGATATGGATATGGAGGAACGTCTGAACTGGATGGATCAGGAGTATCTTTCCCAATATGACGCTATACCTGTAGATTCCAAGATTCCTCTCCAGAAGCCTTTTGATCAGGTAAAGGAGATTGAAATGGAATATCCGGTGTCAGAAAGCGAACCTGTGGAGGAGAATTCCTATCTTTCCTATAATCTTGTGGTGGGAGACAGCCTGGATGTAGAACAATGTATAGCCTTTGAAGTTTTGGATTATGTGCTTTTAAGCGCTCCGGGAGCTCCCCTGAAACAGGTGATCCTGGACGCAGGTATTGGTAAGGATATTCTGGGCTCCTATGAGGACGGGATCTATCAGCCCTTCTTTTCTATTGTGGCCAAGAATGCCAGACCGGAGAATAAAGAAAAGTTTCTTTCCTTGATCCGGGAAACCCTGGAAAAGATCGTGAAGGAGGGCATTGATCAGAAGGCTGTGGCTGCCGGGATCAATTATATGGAGTTCCGGTTCCGGGAAGCAGACTATTCTTCCTTCCCCAAGGGCCTGATGTACGGCATTGATGTGTTTGACAGCTGGCTTTATGATGAGAATAAGCCTTTTGATCAGCTTATGCGGCTGGATATCTATAAAAGATTAAAAGAAAAAGCCGGCACCGGATATTTTGAAGGTCTGATCCAGAAGTATCTTCTGGACAACACCCATGGTTCTGTAGTGGTAGTAAATCCCAAAAGAGGATTGGCGGCCGAGAGAGATGCCCAGCTGGAGGAAAAGCTGGCTCAGTACAAGGCTTCCCTTTCCCAGGAGGAGCTGGAAAATCTGGTGAAAGCCACGGCTCATTTGAAAGAGTACCAGGATGCGCCGGAAACAGAAGAAGCTCTCAAGACCATTCCTCTTTTGAAGCGGGAAGATATCACCAGAGAAACCGGGAAATTCTATAATACGGAAAAACATGCAGAAGAAACCCTGATCCTTCATCACGATCTGTATACAAATGGTATCGGTTATCTGAACCTGCTGTTTAATACAAAGAAAGTACCTTCCGGATTGGTTCCTTATTTGGGGATCCTGAAATCAGTCCTGGGTTATGTAGATACAGAACATTATACCTATGGAGAACTGTTTAACGAGATTAATGCCAGGACAGGAGGAATCCTTTTCGGAATCCAGGTTTTTGGTAATGCCCGGGATAACCGGCTGACTACCCATATGATGGGGATCAAAGCCAAGGCTCTGTATGAGGACCTGCCCTTTGTTTTCCAGATGATCAGAGAGATCCTCTGCACATCCAGGCTGGACGATGAAAAGCGGCTTTATGAGATCATTGCAAAGATGAAATCCAGGATGCAGATGAGCATGGTCTCTGCAGGTCATTCAACGGCAGTGAACAGAGCCCTGTCCTATTTCTCTGAGAATGCTTATTTTCAAGAGAAAATCGCAGGAATTGATTTCTATGAACTGATAGATGACCTGGAGAAGAATTTCCAGGAGAAAAAAGGAGAGATCATTGAAAATCTGAAAGAGTTGATGAAACTGGTGTTCCGGAGAGAAAATCTTATCGTCAGCTATACGGCGGATCAGGAAGGATACAAAGGCCTGGAAGAGGAAATCCAGGGATTAAAAGAAATCCTTGGGGACGGTGAAATAGAAAATGCGGTTCTGGAGCCTGTGTTTGAAAATAAAAACGAAGGATTCCAGACCTCCGGCCAGGTGCAGTATGTGGCCACAGCGGGTAATTTTGCTGAGGCAGGATATGAATATACAGGTGCTCTCAGAATTTTGAAGGTCATGCTCAGCTATGAATATTTGTGGACCAATATCCGGGTCAAAGGAGGAGCATACGGATGTATGAGCGGTTTTCGCAGGACCGGAGATGGATTTTTAGTGTCTTATCGTGATCCCCATCTGAAGAACACCCTGGAGGTATTCCAAAAGACCGGTGACTTTATCCGATCCTTTGAGGCAGACGAGAGGGAAATGACCAAGTATATTATCGGAACTATCAGTGAGCTGGATGCGCCGCTGACTCCTTCTGCAAAGGGGTCCATGTCTTTAAACGCATGGTTTTCCGGAATTACCAGAGAAGATATGCAGAAGGAACGGGACGAGATTCTGGATGCCCAGCCGGAGGATATCCGGAACCTGGCAGGAATTGTAGATGCTATTGTGGGACAGGACCGGATCTGCGTTATCGGAAGTGAGGAAAAGATCCAGCAGGATAAAGCGGTATTTAAGGAAGTTAAGCACTTATTATAGAAAAAGGAGCATATATGAAGGAAGACTTTAAATCAGGCTTTGCGGCGATCATCGGCAGGCCCAACGTAGGAAAATCTACTTTAATGAACCATCTGATCGGACAGAAGATCGCCATTACTTCGAGAAAGCCCCAGACCACCAGAAACCGTATCCAGACAGTTTACACCTGTGAGAGAGGGCAGATCGTGTTTCTGGACACCCCGGGGATCCACAAAGCCAAGAACAAGCTGGGAGAATACATGGTGAATGTGGCCCAGAGAACTTTTCAGGATGCAGACGTGATCCTGTGGCTGGTGGAAGCCTCGGATTATATCGGAGCAGGAGAGCAGCATATTGCCCAGCAGCTGAAAAAAACAAAACTTCCGGTGATCCTGGTGATGAATAAAGTAGATAAGGTAGAGAAAAAGGAGATCGCAGGCTTTATAGAAGCCTACCGGAAGATCCTGGATTTCGCAGAGATCGTGCCGGTATCTGCTCTGCGGTCTGTAAATCTGGATACCCTTTTGGACTGTATTTTTAAATACCTTCCCTATGGCCCTCAGTTCTATGATGAGGATACGGTGACAGATCAGCCCCAGAGGCAGATTGTAGCGGAGATGATCCGGGAGAAGGCTCTCCGCTGCCTGGAGGAAGAAATCCCCCATGGCATTGCAGTGACCATAGAAGGAATGAAAGAACGTCCCGAAGGAGGGATCGTGGACATAGATGCCACCATCATCTGTGAGCGGGATTCTCATAAAGGGATTATTATAGGAAAACAGGGAGCTATGCTGAAGAAGATCGGAAGCCAGGCCAGAACGGAGATTGAGAAAATGCTGGAAGAGAAAGTAAACCTCAAACTGTGGGTAAAGGTAAAGAAAGACTGGAGAGACAGCGATTTTCTCATAAAAAACTTCGGATATGATAAGAAGGAAGTCTGATGAGCGATCTGATCACTGTGACCGGTATGGTATTATCGGCCATGCCGGTTGGAGATTATGATAAAAGGCTGGTGCTCCTTACAAGAGAACGAGGCAAGATCACAGCTTTTGCAAAGGGGGCCAGAAGACAGAATAACTCCCTTTTGGCTGCGGCAAATCCCTTTGTATTTGGATCCTTTTATCTTTACGAGGGAAGGACCTCCTATCAGATGCGTTCCGCTTCCGTGATGCATTATTTTTCGGAATTGGCGGGGATCCAGCCGGGAGTATACTATGGATTTTATTTCCTGGAGTTGGCGGATTATTATGCCAGGGAGAATGCGGACGGAAAAGAAATGCTGAACCTGCTCTACGTTACTTTAAAAGCACTGATAAAAGGGCAGATAGATAATGTGCTGATCCGGTATATCTTTGAACTGAAGATGATGACGGTTAACGGGGAATATCCTGCTGTATTTGACTGCGCTTCCTGCGGTGATACAGAGAATATAGAGTGGTTTTCTG
This sequence comes from Candidatus Blautia merdipullorum, assembly GCA_019118685.1. Lineage (GTDB taxonomy): Bacteria > Bacillota > Clostridia > Lachnospirales > Lachnospiraceae > Blautia > Blautia merdipullorum. The sequence goes on along the minus strand of DWYL01000329.1, from coordinate 8,224 downwards.
TGGAAAATTCCTGTGCTTTTTGTTCTTCCTGCGGCAGGAGCCGGAAAGGACTGATCCATATAAGTTCTTCCGCTTTGTACACTCTTCAGTTTATCATTGCCGCCAAACTGGAAAAACTTTATTCTTTTACAGTGACTAAAGAGATCCGGGACGAAATTGGAAGAGTGATCCGAGCTTATATGAAAAGATACATAGACCGGGAATTTAAGAGCCTGGAAATCCTGAAAATCATGGATTAACAGAGAAAAACGGTCTTTTAACAGTTGAAAAGAACAGTTGCAGCAGTTATAATATGGCTTATCGGAAAAATACAGATATAATAAATAGCAGAGGAGATCATACAATGGAAAAGACAATGGAGAAGATCGTTGCCCTGGCAAAATCCAGAGGTTTTGTATATCCAGGTTCAGAGATTTACGGCGGCCTGGCAAATACCTGGGATTATGGAAATCTGGGTGTGGAATTAAAGAATAATGTAAAAAAAGCCTGGTGGCAGAAGTTTGTTATGGAAAGCCCCTACAATGTAGGTGTAGACTGCGCCATTCTAATGAATCCACAGACATGGGTGGCATCCGGACATCTGGGAGGATTTTCTGATCCTCTGATGGATTGTAGAGAGTGTCATGAAAGATTCCGTGCGGATAAGCTTATCGAAGACTACTGTGCAGAAAACGATATCAAACTGGAAGGCAGCGTAGACGCCTGGAGCCAGGAAGAAATGAAAAACTTTATTGAAGAGCACAATGTTCCCTGTCCAAGCTGCGGAAAACATAATTTCACGGATATCCGTCAGTTTAACCTGATGTTCAAGACTTTCCAGGGGGTTACGGAGGACGCCAAAAATACGGTGTATTTAAGACCTGAGACAGCCCAGGGAATCTTTGTCAACTTTAAAAACGTACAGAGAACTTCCAGAAAGAAACTGCCATTTGGTATTGCCCAGATCGGAAAATCCTTCCGTAATGAGATTACTCCCGGAAACTTTACTTTCCGTACCCGTGAATTTGAGCAGATGGAGTTGGAATTCTTCTGCAAACCGGATACAGACCTGAAATGGTTCGCTTACTGGAAACAATTCTGCCTGGACTGGCTGTACAGCCTGGGACTGAAGAAAGAAGAAGTCCGTTACCGTGATCATGATAAGGAAGAACTCAGTTTCTACAGCAAGGCTACCACAGATGTTGAATTCCTATTCCCATTTGGATGGGGTGAGCTGTGGGGAATCGCAGACAGAACGGATTATGACCTGTCCCGTCACCAGGAAGTATCCGGACAGGATCTGACTTACTTTGATGACGAGACAAAAGAAAAATATATTCCATATGTAATCGAGCCATCTCTTGGCGCAGACCGTATGGTGCTGGCTTTCCTGTGCAGCGCCTATGATGAAGAAGTTCTGGATGCGGAAAAGAATGATGTCCGGACAGTTCTTCATTTCCATCCGGCGCTGGCTCCTGTGAAAATCGGCGTTCTGCCTCTTTCCAAGAAACTGGCGGAAGGGGCCCAGAAGGTTTACCAGCAGCTTTCCAAGAAATATAACTGTGAATACGACGACAGAGGAAACATTGGAAAACGCTACCGCCGTCAGGATGAGATCGGTACTCCATTCTGCATTACTTATGATTTTGACTCTGAAAACGACGGAGCTGTGACGGTAAGAGACCGCGACACCATGGAACAGGAAAGAGTAAAAATTGAAGATCTGAAGGCTTATTTTGAAGATAAGTTTGATTTTTGATACCTGTGAGAATTGAAATTGTCTGAATTGTATAAAATGCATAAAGAATTATAAAAAGTATGGAATAGAATGTGCAAAAAATCCATGTCAGTATTGCTGGCATGGATTTTTTTTGTTATAATAACGGTTATAGGGTCTGTTAAGGGAGACCCGTTGAATCATAAGGAGGAAAAGTCACAATGGCAAAGAAAAGAAATATTATTGTTGGTCAGTCTGGCGGACCTACCGCTGTAATTAATTCAAGTCTTGCAGGGGTATATAAAAATGCTATAGAACGTGGATTTGATAAAGTATACGGCATGCTTCACGGAATTCAGGGCCTTTTGGACGAACAGTATGTGGATCTGTCTACTCAGATACATTCAGAACTGGATATTGAGCTTTTAAAAAGGACGCCTTCCGCTTTTCTGGGATCCTGCCGATTTAAACTGCCGGAGATTCATGAAGACAAAGAAATTTACGAGAAAATTTTTGTTATTTTAAATAAACTGGATATTGACACTTTTATTTATATCGGCGGCAATGATTCCATGGATACCATAAAGAAGCTTTCAGATTATGCCATCATCACCGGACAGAGTCAGAAATTTTTAGGAGTGCCAAAGACTATAGATAATGACCTGGCACTTACCGATCATACGCCGGGATTCGGAAGCGCTGCAAAATACATCGGAGCTTCTACAAAAGAAGTGATCCGGGATGCTCAGGGTCTGACCTATAAAAAAAATATGATCACTATCATGGAGATCATGGGAAGAAATGCAGGATGGCTTACCGGAGCTACAGCTCTGGCAAAGGCGGAAGACTGTGACGGACCGGATCTGATCTATTTGCCGGAAGTTCCTTTTGATATTGACAAATTCCTGAAAAAAGTGAAGGAACTGCTTGACAAAAAGTCTTCCATTGTGATTGCTGTTTCTGAGGGGATCAAACTGGCAGACGGACGTTATGTGTGCGAGCTTGGAAATGTGGGAGATTATGTAGACGCCTTTGGACATAAGCAGCTTCAGGGAACCGCTACATACCTGGCAAATTTCCTGGCGGCAGAATGTAACTGCAAAACAAGAGCTGTAGAATTGTCCACACTTCAGAGAAGCGCTTCTCATATGGCCTCCAGAGTAGATATTGACGAGGCTTTTATGGTAGGCGGCGCGGCAGTGAAAGCTGCAGATGAAGGAGATACAGGGAAGATGGTGGTTATTGACCGTATATCCGATGATCCTTATATGAGCGCTACAGGAATTTACGATGTGCACAGGATCGCTAATGAAGAGAAACTGGTACCCAGATCCTGGATGAATAAAGAGGCAAATAATGTAACAAAAGATTTCGTGGATTATATTAAACCTTTGATCCAGGGAGATTATCCGCCGATTATGGTTAATGGTATGCCGAGACACCTGGTATTGAAAACAAAGAGAAAATAGGCAAAACTTCAAAAAACTTGCTTGACTATCAGAGGTGTTATGTTAAAATAATACTGTGCAGGCAAACTCTGCCTGCACCGTGGAAAATATATTATGAACAGTATGTTTTCTAGTATCTACTTTTAGGAGGAATGTTCAAATGGCAAAATGGGTTTACTTATTTAGTGAAGGAAACGCCAACATGAGAGAACTCCTGGGTGGAAAGGGAGCCAACCTGGCAGAAATGACCAATTTAGGCATGCCCATTCCTCAGGGATTCACAGTAACAACAGAAGCTTGCACAGACTACTACAATAACGGCAAGAAGATTTCTGAAGAAATTCAGGGACAGATTTTCGATGCATTAGCACAGCTGGAAGAAATCCAGGGCAAAAAATTCGGTGACACAGAAGATCCGTTACTGGTTTCTGTTCGTTCAGGAGCGAGAGCTTCCATGCCTGGTATGATGGATACTATCCTGAACCTGGGTCTGAACGATGTGGCAGTTGAAGGCTTTGCTAAAAAGACAGGCAATCCAAGATTCGCATATGATTCTTACAGACGTTTTATCCAGATGTATTCTGACGTAGTTATGGAAGTTCCAAAATCTTTCTTCGAGAAGATCATCGACGAAGTAAAAGAAGCTAAGGGCGTTCACTACGATACAGAATTAACTGTAGATGATTTAAAAGAGTTAGTTAAGAGATTCAAAGCTGTTTACTCTGAAGAGATGAACGGTGAAGAATTCCCACAGGATCCTAAGGAGCAGTTAATGGGAGCAGTAAAAGCTGTATTCCGTTCCTGGGACAACCCACGTGCTATCGTATACCGTCGTATGAACGATATTCCAGGCGACTGGGGTACCGCTGTAAACGTACAGGCCATGGTATTCGGTAACATGGGCGAAACATCAGGTACAGGTGTTGCATTTACACGTAACCCATCTACCGGTGAAAAAGGTATCTACGGCGAATACCTGATCAACGCTCAGGGTGAAGACGTAGTTGCTGGTGTTCGTACACCTCAGCCGATCAGCAAATTAGCTGAAGACCTTCCAAAATGCTACAAACAGTTCATGGAACTGGCTATGAAGCTGGAAAACCACTATCGCGATATGCAGGATATGGAGTTCACCATTCAGGAAGGTAAATTATACTTCTTACAGACACGTAACGGAAAGAGAACAGCTCCGGCTGCTATCCAGATCGCCTGCGACCTGGTAGACGAAGGCATGATCACACCAGAAGAAGCTGTTTGCCGTATTGAAGCAAAATCTCTGGATCAGTTACTGCATCCAACCTTTGACGCTGAGTCTCTGAAAGCAGGAGAAGTAATCGGTTCTGCTCTTCCAGCATCTCCAGGTGCTGCTGCAGGTAAAGTTTACTTCACAGCTGAAGAAGCAAAAGCTGCTCACGAAGCAGGGGAAAGAGTTGTTCTGGTTCGTCTTGAGACATCTCCGGAAGATATCGAAGGTATGCATGCTTCCGAAGGTATCCTGACAGTCCGCGGCGGTATGACATCTCATGCAGCTGTTGTTGCCCGTGGTATGGGAACCTGCTGTGTATCCGGATGCGGCGATATCAAGATCAACGAAGAAGAGAAATGGTTCACATTAGGGGGCTACACCTTCCACGAAGGTGATTACATTTCCTTAGATGGTACAACAGGTAAGATCTACAAAGGAGATATCAAGACTGTAGAAGCTTCTGTAGGCGGAAACTTCGGCCGTATCATGAGATGGGCTGACCAGTTCCGTAAATTACAGGTTCGTACAAATGCTGATACACCTGCTGACACAGAGAATGCTGTTAAATTAGGCGCTGAAGGTATCGGACTTTGCCGTACAGAGCATATGTTCTTCAACGAAGACCGTATTCCGAAGATCCGTAAGATGATCCTTTCCGATACAGTAGAGCAGAGAGAAGAAGCTCTTAACGAGCTGATCCCATTCCAGAAAGAGGACTTCAAAGCTATGTACAAAGCTCTGAAAGGCCGTCCAATGACCGTTCGTTATCTGGATCCGCCTCTGCATGAGTTCGTTCCTACAGATCCTGAAGACATTGCAGCTCTGGCAAAAGACATGGGTCTTACAGCAGAAGAAGTACAGGCCCGCTGCGATGAACTCCATGAGTTCAACCCAATGATGGGACATCGTGGATGCCGTCTGGCTGTGACATATCCTGAAATCGCTAAGATGCAGACAAGAGCTGTTATCGAAGCCGCCATCGAAGTAAAAGATGAAATGGGATATGACATCGTTCCTGAGATCATGATCCCATTAGTAGGCGAGAAGAAAGAGCTGAAATATGTAAAAGATATCGTTGTTGCTACAGCAGAAGAAGTTATGAAGGAAAAAGGCGAGTACATCAACTACCATGTTGGTACTATGATTGAGATTCCTCGTGCAGCTCTGACAGCAGATGAAATTGCTGAGGAAGCTGAGTTCTTCTCCTTCGGTACAAACGACTTAACACAGATGACCTTCGGATTCTCCCGTGACGACGCTGGTAAATTCTTAGGTTCCTACTATGAGAACAAGATTTACGAGTCTGACCCATTTGCAAAACTGGATCAGAAGGGTGTTGGCCAGCTGGTTAAGATGGCAGCAGAAAAAGGACGTTCTACAAACCCGACTCTGAAGATGGGTATCTGTGGAGAACACGGCGGAGATCCTTCTTCCGTAGAGTTCTGCCATAAAGTAGGCCTGAACTATGTTTCCTGCTCACCATTCCGTGTGCCGATCGCAAGACTGGCAGCCGCTCAGGCAGCACTGAATAATAAATAATCATTTATTGAATATTGTCCCAAAATAAAATCTGCCCTATCTCCGGCTTATGTTGGAGATAGGGCATTTTTGAACTACAGAAATACGCTTTATAAAGATGAATTCTATTGTTTACGGCGTTAATCGGTGGATATCCCTTGGAAAGAGACAGGCTCTCCGGACGTTATCCTGCTCCAGCAGACGGCTGGTCAGCCGCTCCAACCCAAGGCCAAGTCCTCCGTGAGGGGGCATTCCACACTGATGGATCATCAGATAACTGGAGAAATCCTCCGGGTTTAAACCCTTCTGGCGCATTTTTTCCACCTGGGTCTCATAGCTGTGGATCCGCTGTCCTCCGGTAGTGACCTCCATTCCCCGGAACAGAAGGTCGAAGCTTAAAGTCTCTTCAGGATTCTGAGGATCGTTCATGGCATAGAAGGGACGTTTGGCAGAGGGGTAATGGGTTACAAAGACAAATTCACTGCCGGTTTTCTCCCGGATCAGCCGGCAGAGCTTTTTCTCCTCTTCCGGATCGAGATCCATAGGGTTGTTCTGAGAACAGCCTTCTTTTTGGAGAAGTTCTTTTGCCTCCTGAAATCTCAGACAGGGGATTTCTGTGATCTCCGGTATCCGTACGCCAAGGAGAGCAGCTTCTTCCGGACACTGTTCTTTTACTGAAGCCATGGCTGATCTCAACATACCGGTCTCCATTGCCATCAATTCCTGAAAATCTTCAATAAATCCCATTTCAAAGTCTACGCTGGTGTACTCGTTCAGGTGACGGGAAGTATCATGCTTTTCCGCACGGAACACAGGTCCGATCTCAAACACCCGTTCAAATACACCTACCATCATCTGTTTATAAAACTGAGGACTCTGGGCAAGGAAAGCGTCCTGCTCAAAATACTTCAGATGAAAAATGTTGGTCCCCCCTTCTGCGCCTTCTGATACGATCTTGGGAGTATGGATTTCTGTAAAATGCTGCTCCTTCAGAAATCTCCGGATCCCGTCTGCCAGGGCTTCCTGAATTTTGAAAATGGCAGCTTCCCGCTGATTCCGAAGAGTAATGGGCCGGTAATTCAGCAGAGTCTCCAAAGACGCGTTTACAGTTTTCTGATTGATCACCACCGGGCTGTGCCGGGCAGGAAGGGAAAGGATCTGAACGTGAAGGAGCTGAAGATCAAATCCTCTTCTGGAACGAGGTTCTTCTTTGACAAAGACCGCTGCCTTTATACAACACTCTTCTGTAAGTTTTTCTAAAGGGAAGTCTGTTCTGGTTTCTTCATATACGCATTGGAGGATCTCTCCGCCGCTTCTTAAAAGGACAAAGGCAAATCCGTGCATTTTCCGGATCTTATAAACATTGCCGTGGATGGTCACAGTCTCTCCGATCATATTTTTCAACTGCCAGGCCTGGACGTTATTGGAAAAATTTTCGTTGCTTTCGATAGATGTAATTGTTTTCATGATTAGGATCTCCTTTTCTCAGATTTATAGAATGGATATTTAGATTGCCGGCTGCACAGATAATATCGCGCAGCGGCGTAAGATCCATCAGGACATCGTCTGTATGTCCCATGATATCACCACCTCATAGAGTTTTCGGGGAAAATGCCAAAGGAAATATTTCGGCATTTTCCAGCTCTGTGCGGCTCCAAAAAGAAGAGCTCCTTTCATCTGGTGAACAGGAAATTTTCAGGAGATTCCAGATCTTTTACATAGGAAGGAGGACTTTTCTGCATAAAAAAGAACCGCACAGAACAAATGGATTCCTGTGCGATTCTGTTATGAGGGAACAGTCCGGATCCTGCTGTTCCCAAAGACATCACGTATTCACACAGGCACAACCACAAAAAGCGCTTGTACCTGTTAGAAGATACAAGCGCTATCTATCGTCGTCCCTGTTAGTTTTCCATAAGGAAATTGTCTGACACATAAACAGCACCTCCTGAATTGTGATAAGAATACCACGGAGAAGACAGATTGTCAATAATGTAGGGTGGCTGACCTCTATTCATACATAGAATGGGGTGGTGCTGATGGACAAAAAACCGTTTGACTTTAAAGACCTTATGGCCTTTGGTATGTTTGTTCTTGCATTGCTGACATTCGTTTTTACGTTTTTAAAGTAGTGCTGTCTGCATAGAAAAACCACCCTCATAACTTTGACCGGTTTAGGGTGGCATTTCTATGATTTACCTTATCAGGTCAACCCCTTGTGGGCGGTTGTTCCTTTTTATGTTTATAATATAACATATTTGCGAGTAACATTCAAGATTTGATAAAAAAAGTCCAATCTGAAAAAATAAATAGTAA
>DWYL01000328.1 GCA_019118685.1 Candidatus Blautia merdipullorum | reverse complement strand
AAAGGTTCCTGAGTTCCGAGAGCAACACTTGGATCTGTCCAAAGTGCTAAAATAAATAATATGATGTCTATTGAAAGGAGATATGACTTATGTTAGTACCTAGTATTTTTGGAGAAAGTTTATTTGATGATTTTATGGATTTCCCATTTGAGCGAGAATTTTTCAGAAGGACTCCGGCATACGGAAAGACTGAGAAGAATATTATGAAGACAGATGTCAAAGAGACAGACAATGCTTATGAATTGGACATTGATCTTCCTGGATATAAGAAAGATGAAGTTACAGCGAAACTGGAGAATGGTTATCTGACCATCAGCGCTACCAAGGGTGCAGACAATGACGAGCAGAACAAAGAAGGCAAATACATCCGCAGGGAGCGTTATACAGGAACCATGAGCAGAAGCTTCTATGTAGGCGAGGATGTTCAGCAGGAAGACATTCATGCTAAGTTTGAGGATGGTATCCTGAAACTGACAGTTCCGAAAGAAGATCCGAAGAAAGTAGAAGAGAAGAAATATATTTCCATCGAAGGATAATAAGACTCTTGCCATAACTTTTCCTATCTAAAAGAAGGGTCCCTGAAACAGGTGAAAAAGATCTGTTTCCGGGATCTTTTTTTGTAATATGCCCGACAAGGGGGATCATGATTGTATAAGTTTTAAAACTTTTAAGAGAAAGGTTGACAAACAATCCTAAATGATATACTATTCCTATAGAATTACTAGGAAATATAAGAAAGGCGGTATTTTATGGCAGAGAGAATTTATAAAAGCGTTGAGGAACTGATAGGAAGAACCCCTCTTATGGAAATCCGGAATATTGAGAAAGAAGAAGGTCTGGAAGCCAGAGTCCTGGTCAAGTTAGAGTACCTGAATCCTGCAGGCAGTGTAAAGGACAGGATCGCCAGGAATATGATCCAGGACGCAGAAGAGAAAGGTCTTTTAAAACCTGGGGCTACCATTATCGAGCCTACTTCAGGAAATACAGGTATCGGACTGGCTTCTATTGCAGCTTCCAAAGGTTATCGTCTGATCCTGACTATGCCGGAGACCATGAGTGTGGAGCGGAGAAATATCCTGAAGGCTTATGGGGCGGAGATCGTTCTTACTGAGGGAGCAAGGGGAATGACAGGAGCCATTGAGAAAGCGGAAGAGCTGGCAACGGAGATCCCCGGAAGTTTCCTGACCCGGCAGTTTGAAAATCCGGCTAACCCGGAGACCCATAGAAAGACCACGGGTCCGGAGATTTGGGAGGATACGGATGGGAAAGTGGATATTCTGGTTGCCGGCGTGGGAACCGGCGGCACTATCAGCGGAACCGGAGAGTATCTGAAATCTCAGAATCCCCAGGTGAAGGTAGTTGCAGTAGAGCCATCTGATTCTCCCGTACTTTCAGGGGGAGCGGCAGGGCCTCACAAACTCCAGGGTATTGGCGCGGGATTTGTTCCAAAAGCTCTGAACACCCAGATCTATGACGAGATCCTCACTCTGGGCAGTGAAGAATCTTTTGCCGCTGCAAAGCTTCTGGCACACAAGGAAGGCATTCTGGTGGGGATTTCTTCAGGAGCAGCTCTCCACGGAGCCATTGAGCTGGCAAAAAGACCGGAAAACAAAGGAAAGACGATTGTGGTGATCCTGCCGGACAGCGGGGACAGATATTATTCCACACCGCTTTTTGAGGGATAAGATGAAGATTTCAACAAAAGGACGTTATGCTCTCCGGATGATGCTGGATATAGCGGTCCACGATACGGGAGAGCCTGTAAGGATCCGGGATATAGCGGCCAGGCAGGAGATTTCTGTGAAATATCTGGAACAGATCGTGTCTGTTCTGGCCAGAGCCGGATATGTAAAAAGCATTCGGGGGCCTCAGGGAGGATATCGCCTTACCAGAAAGCCCGGGGAATATCCTCTGGGGGATATCCTGAGGCTGACAGAAGGCAGCCTCGCCCCGGTGGAATGTCTGGAGGGAGAGGTAAATACCTGCCCCAGGGCGGCTGATTGTATTACACTTTTATTCTGGAAAAAGCTGGATGAAGCCATCCGTGAAGTGACAGAAGGCTATACTCTGGAGGACCTTGTGAACTGGAGCAGCCAGGCCGGAGATAATTATGTTATCTGAGTAAATCAGAATAAAAAAAGAAGCAGATGTATAGGAGGAAAGCCTGTAGCAACTGCTTCTTTTTGTGCGATATGGCAGATATCTACCTGCAGTATCGCGGGCGGATAGGGAAGAGGCTTCTCTATCCGATGGGCGGGATCCCGCCGATACGCCTAAATATCTTTGGGATCCGCCTCTGGCTAAGACTGGACAGCGGACTGTCCAGCTCTTGCGGCAGCGACCAAATAGGCATGCCTGAATGTCTATTTGACTCACCGCCCGCAAAAATAAAGAAAAATGTGATATATGTAATCGGAAAATGACGGGGTATCATCTCCCTGATTACCGGATCTTCATGGGATACTGATTGTCAAAGCAAGCCTTACAGATAGGAAGGTCTCCCACCATAGACTGGAGATCTTCGATTTTCATGTATCCCAGGGAATCTGCTCCGATCATGGAACAGATCTCTTCTGTGGAATGGGAAGAGGCGATCAACTGCTTGTTGGATGGTATATCCGTGCCAAAATAGCAGGGATATAAAAAGGGGGGTGAACTGATCCGTACATGGACGCTTACGGC
>DWYL01000038.1 GCA_019118685.1 Candidatus Blautia merdipullorum | reverse complement strand
AGAAGGGGAACAAGTGGTATGCAATAAAGAGGAGATCCTAGATTATATTCAGACAAAATGGGTAGATGAAATATTAATTAATGTAAGCGATAAAATTATCCTGCCGAGACAGCTGGTCTCGGCGTGTATTGAAATGGGAATTACCGTACATATTACGATTCCTCAAATCGGAGAAGAGATCAGAAATCAGAAAATCGAAAAGGTGGCTGGATATGTTGTGGTTTCCGCAGCAATTAGTACGGCCAGTCCCGGAGAACTTTTTTTAAAACGGCTTATGGATATTGCCGGATCTATTGTGGGACTGGCAATTACAGGAATTTTGTTTGTTTTTGTTGCGCCGGCAATTTATTTTTCTTCTCCCGGACCTATATTTTTTTCTCAAACGCGTGTGGGAAAAAACGGACGTAAATTTAAGATTTATAAATTCCGCAGTATGTACACGGATGCAGAAGAGAAAAAAAAGGATTTGATGAAAAAAAACCAGATGAAAGGGCAGATATTTAAAATGGAGAATGACCCCAGGATCATAGGAAGCGGGCCTTCGGGAAGACGCCATGGACTGGGCTGGTTTTTAAGAAAAACTTCTATAGATGAGATGCCCCAGTTTTGGAATATACTAAAGGGTGAGATGAGTCTTGTTGGAACCAGACCGCCTACAGTAGATGAGTGGGAAAAATACGAGCACCATCACAGAGGAAGACTGGCGATCAAGCCGGGACTTACCGGGCTGTGGCAGGTAAGCGGAAGAAGTGATATCATAGATTTTGAAGAAATCGTAAAAATGGATATGCAATATATCCAAAATTGGAATTTGGGGTTAGATATTAAAATCTTACTGAAAACCATATGGGTAGTCCTAAGGGGATATGGATCAAGATAAGGAATCAAGGCCACATAGTAATGGAGACAGGCATGCAGTTTAGAATCAGCTATATCATATATGTTTATAATGCAGAGAATACCCTTGAACGTTGTATTGAATCTCTGCTCTATGGAGAGGAAAAGAATATCGAAATAATATTGGGAGAGGACTGTTCCCAGGATAGAAGCGGAATGATATGCAGAAAATTCACAGAGCAGTTTGAAAATATTAAATGTAATTATAATGATAAATACAGCGGAAGGGCATATACGAGAAATCGGGCTCTTAAATCGGCAAAGGGGAAATATATTATATTTGTGGAAAGCAAAGACTGGGCATGTTATGAGTATGGCACATTGCTGTGCAAGGCAGCGGAACAGAAGCAGAAAAATCTGGTGGTCTCAGCTTTTAGGATTATGCCGGGACTTTTCGGCTATGAGAAAGACTGTCTTTTGGAAGAGGAAGAAAGTCAATGCCTGGAATCAGGCGATTATTTCAGCTTGATCAGACATGGACTGCTGCAGATGCTATGGAACAAGATATTTTGCATGGAAGTAATTAATACCTATAATCTTCAGTTTGATGAAACGTCAGAGCGGTATTCGGAGTTTCATTTTGTCGTGGATTATATTAAAGCTGCAAATTGCAGAAAATTTACCCTTTTGAACCGTGCATTATACACATGTTCTGCCAATATGGAGACTATATTTGCCGGGCAGAAAAGTATAGAAAAATATACAGCAGAATCAGGAGAAGTGCAGCAGCTCTCAGACTTCTTGGAAGAAGATTCCGTAAAAAGTAAAGCAGAGTGTATATTAAAAGACTCTTTTTCCGAAAAGCTGAGACAGAGAAAAATAAAGTTCAGGTTTGATCGTGAAAAAAAGAAAAAAGAACGTCAGAAGACATTAAATGAAAAAATAATATATCAGGAAAAGGAAAAGCTGAAAGATAAAGATTTTACGATTATTTCTCAAAATTGCATAGGAGGCGTTTTTTATCATGATATGGGCATCAGATTTCAGTCTCCCACGATCAATTTGTTTTTCGAATCTGCAGATTTCCTGAAATTCGTATCAAAAATTCAGGATTATATAAACAAACAGCTTGTAATGTGCTGGGGACTGGACTATCCGATAGGAACGCTGGGAGATATAAAAATACATTTCATGCATTATTCCACATGCAGAGAGGCAGCAGATGCATGGGAAAGACGGAAAGCAAGAATAAATTATGAAAAAATATTGGTCCTGGCTACAGACAGAGATGGATTTTCAGACATTGAATTTCAAAAATGGCAGGAGCTGCCCTATAAAAAGCTGTTATTTACCGTAAATCAAAGGTATAAGGACACCCCCGGCGTTATTTATTATGCAAAATATAAAAAGTATAAATATATTCCTGATCTGATATTTGCCAGGGAATTCTATAAGGACGGAATCCTTGTTTCAACAGTGAATCAGATATAAGATGTTTTTGGAGGCTGTCGCACAAAATGTATAAATATTCCTGACATATGATTAATGCGACAGCCTCTATCAGAAGGAAAGGTATTTACCGGAACATTTCTCCTAAAGTCCTTACCATAACTCCCGTGGCCCCTTTGGCCATGTAGGGTTTTCCATCAGAAAAATCGCTGCTTCCGGCGATGTCTAAGTGGATCCACTGTACCCCTTCTTCTATGAATTCTTCCAGGAAGGCGGCTGCCAGGGAGCTTCCTGCTCCTATTCCGGAAACGCAGTTGTTCATATCCGCTACTGTGCTTTTTTTCACCTGTTCATGGAAGTACTCATCCAGGGGAAGCTGCCACAGCTTCTCGCCGGTCTTCTGGCTGGCCTTTTCCAGAGAGTTCAGAAATTCCGGGGCATTGGTGAAGGCTCCTGTGTAATTTTTCCCAAGAGCTGCCACACAGGCTCCGGTAAGGGTGGCCAGATCGATGATCTTTTGGGCTCCCTGTTTCTGGGCATAGGTAATGGCGTCGCAGAGAACCAGCCGGCCTTCGGCGTCGGTATTGGTGATCTCGATGGTCTTGCCGCTTAAGGATACCAGGACCTCGTTGCAGGTGTAGGCATCGGGACCAATCTTATTTTCTGTGGCGCCCAGAACCGCCATAACGTTTGCTTTTCCTTTCTGACGGGCGATCAGCTCCAGGGCGCAGAGGGCGTTGGATGCCCCGCACATATCAAATTTCATTCCATCCATTCCTGAAGAGGACTTCAGGTTGTATCCTCCGGCATCAAAGGTCAGTCCTTTGCCTACCAGGGCAGTCCAGGGGGCGCCTGGATCGCCTTCATAGCGGAGGGTGATCAGCCTTGCTCCGTGGGAAGATCCACGGTTGACGCCCAGAAGGGCTCCTGCTCCTATCTCTTCCAGCTCTTTGTTGGTCAGGATCTCACAGTCCAGATTTAATTCTTCTGCCAGCCTGGAGGCTTCTTCTGCCAGGTCTTCGGGAGTCATGAAATTGCTGGGCATATTTCCAAGATCTCTTGCATGATTCACGCAGGAAGCGGTAAGGAGGGCCTGTTCACAGAGGGGGGCAATGTCCTGAGAAGAGAGGAAAGATATTTCAGGGCTCTGCTCCTTTTCCCGGCGGATCTTTGTAAAATCGTAAAGGGCATATTCTGCATAATAGGAGGCCTCCCGGGCAGCGTCCCGGACAGAGATATGATCACAGGCCAGGGTATCGGTGAAGATGCACAGGTCTTCTTTCTCCCGGCGGACACATTCTCCGATAAGCTCTCCTGCCTTTTGGGGAGTCATGGATTCTTTGTCTCCCAGGCCAAGGATCAGGATGTGCCTGGGATAGCGGGGATCTGTCTGGACAATATGATAGTTTTTTCCTTTTTCCAGGGAGAGCCCCTCCAGATATTCTTTTAAAAATTCCAGTTCAGAGGGGAGAGATGCTCCTTTATAAAGGGGAATTGCGAACCAGGAGGAAACCGCAGGTAAATCTGATAAATGACAGGTTTTCATATATATACCGTCCTTTCGTTTAGAATAAAGCTTTTGTACACTGAGGGTAGCATAATCATTTCCTAAAGTCAAATTTCCCTTTTCAGAAGCTGCTTTCTGCTTGTTTTTCTAGAATAATAGAAATAATACTTTTTCATATAGTATTTTTGTGATATTATTAACACTGACAAACAGACAGAAAGTTCATTGCTATATTAGATTTTCAGAAAGGATAGAGGAGTTTATTATGTGTGGAATTGTAGGATATGTTGGAGAAGAACAGTCCGCTCCTATTCTTTTAGGAGGGCTGTCGAAGCTGGAGTACAGAGGATATGACTCTGCGGGAATCGCAGTGCGCAATGATGAGACAGGAAAGACGGAGATCGTAAAGGCAAAGGGACGTCTGAAGATCCTGGTGGAGAAGACCGATGGAGGAACCGCTGTGCCGGGCACCTGCGGGATCGGACATACACGATGGGCCACTCATGGGGAACCTTCTGAGAATAATGCCCACCCGCACTGCTCAGATGACAGATCGGTGATCCTGGTGCATAATGGGATCATTGAGAATTATCAGGAACTGAAAGAAAAGCTGACAAAATCCGGATATACTTTTTATTCTCAGACCGATACGGAAATCGCGGTGAAGCTTATTGACTACTATTATAAAAAGACCGGAACCCCGTTGGAAGCTATGACTCGTACTATGCTGCGTATCCGCGGCTCTTATGCTTTCGGAGTAATGTTCCAGGATTATCCGGGAAAAATTTTCGCAGCCAGAAAGGACAGCCCGCTGATCGTGGGCCGGAGCGATAAGGGCTCTTTGATCGCCTCTGATGTGCCTGCTATCCTGGACCGGACCAGAAATGTATATTATATCGGAAATATGGAAATCGCGGAGCTTTCCAGAGAAGAGATCCATTTCTATAATATTGACAGAGAAGAGATCCAAAAGGATATGGTTTCTATTAAATGGGACGCAGAGGCGGCAGAAAAAGGCGGATATGAGCATTTCATGCTGAAGGAGATCCATGAGCAGCCTAAAGCAGTGCAGGATACTATCGGAGCATATGTAAAAGACGGAAAGATTGATTTCTCTCAGACAGGCCTGGAGGAAGAGACGCTGAAAAGGATCAGAAGGATCTATATCATAGCCTGCGGTTCTGCCTATCATGTAGGAATGGTAGGAAAGTATGTGATCGAGGGCCTGGCCAAGATCCCGGTAGAGGTAGACCTGGCGTCAGAATTCCGTTACAGGAATCCTATCCTGGAAGAGGACTCTATTGCCATTATAGTTTCCCAGTCCGGGGAGACGGCAGACAGTCTGGCGGCTCTTCGTCTGGCAAAGGAAAGAGGAGTGCCGGTAATGGGGATCGTGAATGTAGTAGGATCCAGTATTGCCAGAGAAAGCGACTACATCCTGTACACTTATGCAGGTCCTGAGATCTCTGTGGCCACTACAAAAGCTTACAGCACCCAGCTCATCGCCATGTACCTGCTGGCTGTAGAGTCTGCCATGGTGAAAGGTGTGATCGGTGAAGAACGCTACAAAGAGCTTCTGGAGGAAATGGGCACTCTTCCGGAAAAGATCCAGAAGACCCTGGACGATAAAGAACGGATCCAGTGGTTTGCCAGCAAATATGCCAACGCAAAGGATATCTTCTTTATTGGAAGAGGGATCGACTATGCGATCAGCCTGGAAGGCAGCCTGAAGATGAAGGAGATCAGCTATATCCATTCTGAGGCCTATGCTGCAGGAGAACTGAAGCATGGAACCATCAGTCTGATCGAAGACGGAACTCTGGTGGTGGGAGTTGCCACGCAGAAAGGGCTTTTTGAGAAGACTGTGAGCAATATGGTAGAGGTAAAGAGCCGGGGCGCTTATCTTATGGGCCTGACCCTTTACGGAAACTATAATATCGAGGATACTGCAGACTTTTCTGTATATGTGCCTAAGACAGATCAGTACTTTACCACCAGCCTGGCTATTGTGCCTCTTCAGCTTATGGGATACTATGTCAGCGTGGCAAAGGGACTGGATGTGGATAAGCCCAGGAATCTGGCCAAGTCCGTGACTGTAGAGTAAAAGAAAAAACAAAAGAAAGACTCAGCACAGAGAGGCGCTTTAAAGGCCGTTCCGGCGAGGGAATTTTAGACAAAATCCTGCCCCGGAACGGTCTTATTTTTTACATAAAAACATGTATTTTCTATCTTGATTTTTATAGAAAAAAGCATAGAATAGGTACGGTAAAATTTGAAATCTACAGGGAAGGACAATGGCCTGCAAAAGGCCGGAAGGGACATGTATTATGACAAACGATATGACAACTGGAAGCCCGGTGAAACTGATTCTAAAATTTATGATACCTATGTGTCTGGGGAATATTTTCCAGCAGTTTTATAATATCGCAGACTCTATTGTGGCGGGACAGTTTTTAGGAGTCAATGCTTTGGCCGCTATAGGAAGCACAGGCTCTCTGATCTTTTTTGTCACCGGATGGCTGAACGGACTGACCAGCGGATTTTCTATCTGGGTGGCCCAGTGGTTTGGGGCGAAACGGCTGGACAGGATGCGGCACTTTATCGCCATGTCTATTTATGTCTGTCTGTTTTTTATTGTTGTGATGACAGTGGGGCTGCTGATCCTGAACGAGCCTATCCTCAGGCTGATGAACGCTCCTCAGGAGCTGATGGGGGATATCAGCAAGTATATGGAGATCATCTATGCAGGCTTGCTTGTTACCTGTGCTTACAATGCTTTTTCAGCGGTGCTGAGAGCTCTGGGAGACAGCCGGTCCCCGCTGTATTTTCTGATTGTCTCCGCTGTGCTGAATGTAGTTCTGGATATAGGGTTTATTGTGATCTTCCATATGGGAGTGGAGGGCTGCGCCTATGCTACAGTGATCGCCCAGGGAGTATCGGCGGTGCTGTGCCTGATTTACATAATTAAGAAATTTGACGTGCTGAGACTGCGGAAACGGGACTTTAAGTTTTCCTTCTTTATCATCCGGAAGCTGCTGGCTCTGGGCGTTCCTATGGGGCTGCAGTTTTCCATCACAGCCATCGGCACCATCATCGTCCAGGGAGCCATTAATGTGTACGGACCGGTGTTTATGGCGGGATTTTCCGCAGCCAGCAAGATTCAGAATATTATCTGTACCGTATTTGTTTCCTTTGGAGCAACCGTGGCCACTTTTGTAGGGCAGAACCGGGGCGCCGGGAAAATGGACCGGGTGCGGAAGGGCGTCTATATGACCCAGGCAATGATCCTGGTCTGCAGCTTTGTGATCATGGGGGTGATCTACTCCCTGGGAAGATATATGGTGCTGATCTTTGTAGATCCCACAGAGACAGATGTGATCCAGGCGGCTCAGATCTACTTTCAGACAGTAGCCTGGTGCTATCCCTTCCTGGGAAGCATTTATCTGTACCGGAATGCTCTTCAGGGAATGGGCTACGGCCTGGTTCCTATGCTGGGCGGGGTCTTTGAACTTATTGCCAGATGGGGGATCGTGGCCCTGGTGGCAGGAAACGCAGGCTTTGGAGCGGTGTGTATGTCTGATCCTGCCGCATGGATCGCGGCTCTGATCCCCCTGATCCCTTATTATTTCTGGATTATGAGGAAGGAGCGGAAAAAGGAACTTTCCCAGGGCAATTCCATAGTCCAAAAGGGAGCGGTTTAAGAAAGACCCTGCTGGTTCTGCTCCCGGTAGGCGGAGGGGGAGATCCCCAGTTTTTTCTTAAAACTGTTGCTGAAATAGTATTGGTTGGCATAGCCGCATTTATTGCTGATCTCTTTCAGAGACAGATTGGTTTCTTTTAAATACCGGCAGGCGCTGTCGATCCGGAGAGAGGTAATGGTATCGCTGATGCTCTGGCCGGAGACTTTCTTGTACAGGGAGCTTAGATAGGCGGGAGAGATATTGGCATGGCGGGCAATATCGCTGAGACAGAGACTGCTGTGCTCAAAGTTTTCTTTGATATAGCCCAGAGCCATGTTATACACCTGATTGTGGTAGCTTTCCATAGAAGAATCCAGCTTCTGAAAGGCAGAGACACAAAGGCCGGCGATCCATTTGACAAACTGCTCATAGGTTTTAAAAGAATCAAATTGTTTATATACTTCCAGTATCTCCTGCTCCAGGTCAGAAGTGTCCAGATTCATCTCATACAGGAATTTCAGGATCCGTCCCAGGAGAGAGTAAATGCGGATGAAAATAAGATTTTTGTCCTGGATCTTTTCCGTAAGATCCTGAAAAAAAGAGCTAAGCCATTTTTCAATGGCCTTTTCGTCTTTGGCACAGATCAGCTTGATCAGTTCTTCTTCTGTATTTTCCATAAAGGAAAAAAGGCTGAAGTCTTTTCCAAGAGCATCTCTGGCGTCAAAGACATTTTTATGAGGAAAGAAAAAACGGTACCGCAGAGCGTGAGAGGCGCTGGCATAGGAAGTGGGAAGCTCCCAGAGACTTTCTGTGATCCTGCCGATCCCCATATTCAGAGAGTACTGGTAGTTATGGTAACCCTCTGTAACCTCTGACACAGCATTGTGGATCGCCTGGAAAAAACGGCGGTCTGAGCTGCTGTTTTCCCCTATTATAGCGATGATGCTCTCAAATTC
>DWYL01000327.1 GCA_019118685.1 Candidatus Blautia merdipullorum | reverse complement strand
CTCTTTCCGGGACTGGAATTTTCACCGGTATTTGTAGTATACTAACGCAGTAATAAAAATATCAGAAAAAAGGGGCGAAAGATAAAATGAAAATTGGATTCGATAATGAAAAATATTTATCCATGCAGTCAGAACATATTAAAGAGCGTATAAGCAAATTTGACAATAAATTGTACCTGGAATTTGGAGGCAAGCTTTTTGACGACTACCATGCTTCCAGAGTTTTACCCGGATTTGCCCCGGACAGTAAGCTTCGTATGCTTATGCAGCTTTCCGATCATGCAGAAATAGTGATCGTGATCAGTGCCGGCGATATTGAAAAAAACAAAGTAAGAGGTGATCTGGGGATCACCTATGATATTGATGTACTCCGTCTTATGGATGCTTTCCAAAGCAGAGGGCTTTTTGTAGGCAGTGTCGTGATCACCCAATATTCAGGGCAGAACAGCGCCAATGTTTTCAAGGCAAAGCTGGAATCCATGGGCATCCGTGTTTATCTCCATTATCCTATTGAAGGATATCCCAGCAACATTCCTCTGATTGTCAGTGATGAGGGATATGGAAAAAATGAGTATATAGAAACCTCCCGTCCTTTGGTAGTTGTCACAGCGCCTGGACCGGGAAGCGGCAAAATGGCTACCTGTCTGTCTCAGCTCTACCATGAGCATAAAAGAGGAGTCCACGCCGGTTATGCTAAATTTGAGACTTTCCCTATCTGGAATATTCCTCTGAAACATCCGGTAAACCTGGCCTATGAAGCGGCCACCGCTGATCTGAACGATGTAAATATGATCGATCCTTTCCATCTGGAAGCCTATGGGGAAACCACAGTAAACTATAACCGTGACGTAGAGATCTTCCCAGTGCTCAGCGCCATATTTGAACGTATCTTCGGAGCATGCCCATACCAGTCTCCCACTGACATGGGAGTTAATATGGCCGGAAACTGTATCATAGATGACGAGGTCTGCAGGGAAGCTTCCAGACAGGAGATCATCCGCCGATATTATCAGGCGCTCGCCGGCCGTCTTGAAGAGACCAGCACCGACGAAGAAGTCTTTAAACTGGAACTGCTGATGAAACAGGCCGGAATCTCTCCGGAAAACAGAAAAGTGACCGTTGCCGCCAAAGAAAGAGCTGAGGAAACGGGAGGTCCCACCGCAGCTATAGAGTTGGAAGACGGAAGGATCATCACTGGAAAGACATCTGATCTTTTAGGCGCTTCCGCTGCACTTCTTCTCAATACACTGAAGGAACTGGCAGGGATCCAGCATAAAATCCATGTCATTTCTCCTGTGGCTATCGAGCCTATCCAAAAACTGAAAACAGAATATTTGGGAAGCAAGAATCCACGGCTTCATACTGACGAAGTTCTGATCGCCCTTTCCAGCAGCGCTGCCACCAGCGACATTGCCAACTTAGCATTGGAACAGCTGCCAAGATTAAAAGGATGCCAGGTACACTCCTCTGTAATGCTTTCCTCTGTAGATAAGAAAATCTTTAAAAAATTAGGTGTCCAGCTGACTACGGAGCCTGTTTACGAACATAAAAAACTGTACTGATAAACGAAAAAGGAGCTCACCGCAGCTCCTTTTTCGTTTCTTATTTTTATCTCATTTTATCTCAATCATCATAGCCATTAGGATTCTGAGACTGCCATCTCCAGGAATCCTGGCACATTTCCTTAATTCCATACTCAGCTTTCCAGCCCAGCTCTTTTTCTGCTTTTTCAGCGCTGGCATAGCAGGTAGCAATATCTCCGGCCCGGCGTGGTTTGATCGCATAAGGGATCTTCACACCTGTAGCTTCTTCAAAGTTCTTTACGATATCCAGAACACTATATCCTTTTCCTGTTCCCAGATTGTATATAGAAAGTCCGGAATTGTCCTCCAGCTTCTTCAAGGCCTTTACATGGCCTTTTGCCAGATCCACTACATGGATGTAATCTCTTACTCCTGTTCCGTCTGGTGTGTCATAGTCGTTTCCGAATACTCCAAGTTCTTTTAATTTGCCTACGGCAACCTGGGTGATGTAAGGCATCAGATTATTAGGAATACCATTAGGATTTTCTCCGATCAGTCCGCTTGGATGAGCTCCGATAGGATTAAAATATCTCAGCAGGACTACATTCCATTCCGGATCTGCTTTCTGAATATCGGTAAGGATCTGCTCCAGCATAGATTTCGTCCATCCGTAAGGATTTGTGCACTGGCCTTTCGGGCACTCCTCTGTGATAGGAACAAAAGCCGGATCGCCGTATACTGTAGCTGAAGAGGAAAAGATAATATTTTTCACATTATGCTTTCTCATTACATCTACCAGAGTAAGGGTGCCGGAAATATTGTTTTCATAATATTCCCAGGGTTTCACTACAGATTCTCCCACAGCTTTAAGGCCAGCGAAATGGATGCAGGAATCAATGGATTCCTGGTCAAAAATTTTATTTAAAGCGTCTCTGTCAAGGATATCGGCCTTATAAAATTTCACCGGTTTTCCTGTGATCTGTTCTACTCTCTTCAGGGATTTTTCGCTGGAGTTAGAAAGATTGTCCAATACAACTACGTCATAGCCTGCATTCTGCAGTTCCACTACTGTGTGGCTTCCGATAAAACCGGCTCCGCCTGTTACCAAAATTGCCATTTCTTGTTCCTCCTTTGAGAAATGCACTATTTTTTTTGTTTAAAAACATTTTTTATGTTTCTATAATTACTGTACCACTAACTGGCAAAAAATTCAAGTATTCTTTTTATATTTTATAAAAGTCCCAGCAAAACTCCCGAAAAATTAACTCCAAAGTGGCATAGGACCCCTGCCGCCAATGTTCCTTTTCGCTTCACCAGATATCCCATTACCAGCCCTGCCAGAAAAGCATACCCTCCCTGTACCAGATTGCCGTGGATCACGCCAAAATAAAAAGCCTGAAGAGTATTGGCTGTCCAGAAAGGAAAAGGGCCTTCCAGAATCCTCAATGTAAGTCCTCTGAAAAGCAATTCCTCTGTAGCTGGCGCCAGCAGCACCGTATACAACAGAGACAAAAAGGCAGGATGGTTCATTCCCAGGTTTTCCAACACCTGAGCATAGGATTCCATCAGTCCCGGGAAGGCCTCAAAAACAAAAGAAAGGAAAAGGTTGGAAAGCATCTGGAGCCCAAAGCCGGCCAGCACCAAAAGTAAAATCCCTCCCGGCGTAATTCCGAAAAATCCCCCTCTTCTTTTTTCCTGCCTGGGTGGAAGACGGCGGAACCAGAATATTCCGGGGATCAGCACTCCCCCATCCATAAGCAGATAAATAAGGTAAGAGCCGTTCGTATTCAAAAACTCATAGAATCCCTGAGTTTCCAGTCCTAAAACAGACAGCAGGTTTCCCAGTCCCAGCATTGCAGGAGTAAAGGCAAGTACCACTATGGATTGTATCAGAATCCACATAAACACCGGGAGGAGACTTAAACCTAAGGTACTTCCCTTTCCCCTCATAAGCAGGTTCCTTTATCCAAATCCCGGAAGTGAAAGGCCTTTTTCCCGGAGGCGTAGTCCCCCACGATCTGGCCCTGGCCAAAGAGCTTATATTTATAGGTTACCAGTCCTTCCAGCCCCACCGGACCTCTGGCATGAATTTTTCCTGTACTGATTCCTACCTCTGCTCCAAATCCATACCGAAATCCATCTGCAAATCTGGTAGAACAATTCTGATAGACTCCCGCAGAATCCACCAGCTGCATAAATTTCAGGGCATGCTCCTTATTCTCTGTGATAATGCAGTCTGTATGGTGTGAACCATAAGTATTGATATGATCCGCTGCTTCTTCTAAATCTCCGACGATCTTTACAGAAAGGACCAGATCCAGGTATTCTCTGTGGAACTCTTCCTCTTCCATCAGTTCACAGGGAATGATCTGACTCACTTCTCTGGTTCCTCTGATCTTTACTCCTGCCTCTTTAAGAGCTTTTTCCGCCTGTGGAAGGAATTCTTCCGCCACATCTCTATGTACCAGAAGGGTCTCTACCGCATTGCAGGCCGCCGTATACTGAGTTTTGGCATCCACCAGGATCGGGACTGCTTTTTCCGGATCGTAATCCTGATCCACATAAATGTGGCAGACTCCGTCAGCATGGCCCATAACCGGAATTTTCGTATGATCCATGATATATTGTACAAATTGGTTCGAGCCTCTGGGGATCAGCAGATCTACACAGTCATCACAGGCAAGAAGTTCATCTATTTCATTATGGAGTTCTGCCTGGAGCATGCATCCCTTGGGCAGCCCGCATTCTGTTACTGCATGATAGATCAGATGAAAAAGGACCTTATTGGTTCTGGCCGTCTCTTTTCCCCCTTTTAATACTGCACAGTTTCCGCTCTTGATGCAAAGAGAAGAAATCTGTACCAAGGCATCCGGGCGTGCCTCGAATATAATGCCGATCACCCCTATAGGACAGGTAACCCTATATAATTCCAGGCCCTGATCCAATTCTCTGGCAAGCTGTACCTGGGAAAGGGGATCCGGCAGTTTGATCAGATCATGTATTCCTTTGATCACATCTTCCAGTTTATGCTCATCAAATTTCAGCCGTTTCAGAACCGCCTGGCCAAGGCCCGCCTGTTCCGCCTGTTCCATATCCTCTCTGTTTGCCTGAAAAATCTTCTCTTTGTTATCCAAAAGTGCCTCCGCAGCCCCAAGCAGGGCTTTGTTTCTCACCTCTTGAGAAAGCCCGGCCATAATGGGACTGTCTGCTTTCATTTTCTTTACTTCTGTTCTAATATCCATGTTTTCTGCCCTCTTTTCTCCCCTTCTACCATTCGATTTCCTCGATAGGGGTTGGATTTTCATTTAATGTAATATCTGTAACCTTTCCGCTTTTGAAACGGATGATCCTATCCGCCATAGGTGCCAGCGCTGAATTATGTGTGATAATGATCACTGTCATGTGTTCTTTCCGGCAGGTATCCTGGAGAAGCTGAAGGATCTGCTTTCCTGTATTGTAGTCCAAGGCACCTGTAGGCTCATCACACAAAAGAAGTTTAGGGTTTTTGGCTATGGCCCTGGCAATGGCCACTCTCTGCTGTTCTCCTCCGGAAAGCTGTGCAGGAAAATTTTTTATCCGGTCTCCCAGTCCCACTTTCTTTAACACATCTTCCGGATTTAAATAATCCTTACATATCTGCACTGCCAGCTCTACATTTTCCAAAGCTGTGAGGTTCGGCACCAGATTATAGAACTGAAACACAAATCCGACATCATTTCTTCTGTATTTTACCAGTTCTTTTTCGGAAAAACGGTTCAGATGTTTTCCTGCTACGATCACTTCCCCTTCTGTTGCCTGATCCATCCCTCCCAGAATGTTCAAAGCCGTAGTCTTTCCAGCGCCGGAAGCTCCCAGTATCACTGCCAGTTCCCCTTCCTCCACGGAAAAATTAGTATCGTCCAGGGCCTTGATCACTGCTTCATTTTTCTTTCCATAAAATTTCTTTACATGCTGAAACTCTATATATGCCATAGGTCTGCTCCTCTCTCCTGCATCTGCTTTCTTCAGGATTCTGTGCTCAATTCATCTGCCGGAAAATAAATCCGGATTTTTGTTCCTTCACCCAGCCGGCTCTCCAAGCTGATCTTCGCATGGTGGAGAGCCGCTCCATGTTTAACGATAGAAAGCCCCAGACCAGTTCCCCCGGTTTTTCTGGAATGGCTTTTATCCACCCGGTAAAACCGTTCAAAAATCCTTTCCTGTTCCTCCCTGGCAATACCGATGCCGTTGTCTTCTACTGCAAATTCAACGCCTTTTTCCTGAGGCAGCAATGAAACTTTTACCCATCCATTCTCATGATTATACTTCACTGCATTATCTACCAGATTATAAAACATTTCATACAGCACATGACGTACTCCCTGGATTTTTCCAGAGCTGCCTTCTGTCTCGATTGAAATGTTCTTTTTCCTGGCAGGAAGAGCCAGATTCCTGCAGATATCCTGGATCAGTTCATAAAGATCAACGGTCTCTAAAGGAAGTTCGCCTCTCTTCTCATCCAGCTTAGACAGTTCTATGATATCCTGGACAAGACTGGAAAGCCTGGCTGCTTCATCATAAATCCTGGCCGCAAATTCCGGGACATCCTCCTGCCGGACCATGCCGTTTTTCATGATTTCCGCATAGCCGGAAATAGACATTAATGGGGTTTTCAGCTCGTGTGATACATTTGCCGAAAACTCTTTTCTTACCTCTTCTGCCTGCTTCAGTTCTTCTACATGACTGGCGATCTGCCGGTTCTGCTGATCTACCCGTTTCAAAAGAGGGCGCAGTTCTTCATAAACTACATTTTTCAGAGGATTCTCCAGATCCAGCTGATTGATAGGCTCAATAAGTCTCTTCGTCTGATATTTCATATAAAGGAATCCCACCGCCAGGATACACACCATGATCAGTCCCAAAAGAGTGAAGCTGGAAAGCATGGTGCGGAAAATACTGTCCGATGTTTTTCCCACTCGAAGAATATCTCCTTCTTCCAGTTTGACCGCATAGTAAAATGTCTGACGAGAAAGCATATGAGAAAACCGCAGAGCTTCGCCGGTTCCTTTCTCCTGAGCCTGGCGGAACTCCTTAAGCTCTTCATAATGTTCCTTTTCTTCTCCCGGATTTGAGTCATAGATTTCTTCCCCTTGGGAACTGATCACCGTGATCCGGCTGGTAGTCAGTTGGCCCAGATCTCTTGCAAGATATTCTTCTCCCACATTCTCCAATGCATATCGGATATATTCCGCTTCTTTGATCACATCCGCCTGCATATTCCCGCTGTATTTCTGATACATAACCAGGCTGGCCGCAAGATAGGTAAGGAGTACTGATAAAACTACCAGAACTGTTACATGGCTCATGATCCTTTGTCTCATTCTTCTTCTCCTATACGGTATCCCACTCCCCGCACAGTCTCAATAAGACTTCCTGATTTTCCCAGTTTTTGCCGCAGGGTACGGATATGGACATCTACGGTTCTGGTTTCTCCATAAATCTCATATCCCCAGATTTTTTCCAGGATCTTTTCTCTGCTGAGTACAGTTCCCCGGTTTTCCAGCAGATATCTTAAAAGCTCGAATTCCTTCAAAGTCAGATCCACACTCCGGTCTTCATCCCAAACCTTCCGGCTTTTCACATCCACAGTCAGTCCTCTGCAATGATACTCTTTAGGCTGTTCCTGTTTTTTGCTTCTTCTCAAAACAGCCTTGATTCTGGCCAGAAATTCCATCATTCCGAAGGGCTTGGTGATAAAATCATCTGCTCCCCCTTCCAGGCCCCGGACTTTATCATCTTCCTCTTCCTTTGCAGTGACCATGATCACAGGAACATCCCGGGTATCAGGCCTTCCTTTTAAATACTCCAAAACTGCATACCCATCTTCTCCCGGAAGCATAATATCCAGCAGGATCAATTCCGGTATTTCCTCCTTCAGGGCTTTTTTCAATTCCTTCCCATTGCTGAGTCCTTTGGCTTCAAAGCCGCTGCCGCTCAGAGTATAGACCAGAAGCTCTCTGATATTTTTCTCATCTTCCACACAGTAAATCATCATTTCACCTCAGCCACATTTTTCTTCCAGTTGCGGGAGCCTTCTCCCAATCACCTTTCTTCCTTAAAAGCTTCGGATCGCATCGGCTTCGTCATCTGTGGTATCTTCTATTTTTTTGATCTGAATATAGTATCCTGCATTATCATTTATTTTTACAAAGACTCTGTCTCCTTCGTGACGTCCCAATATGGCCTTTCCCAGAGGAGATTCAATGCTGATCTTGTGATCCAGAGAATTGCCCCGGATAGAAGTTACCAGTTTATATCTCTCTGTCTCGTCATCATCTTCAAAATAAACTTCCACGAAATTATTCATTCCCGCCTCTCCTGTTTTTGAGACATCTGAAACAATCGTTGCGTTTTTCAGCATTCTTTCCAGGTAGCGGATTCGGCTTTCATTTTTATTTTTATCTCTTTTTGCTGCATAATACTCAAAATTTTCGCTGAGATCGCCCTGAGCCCTGGCTTCTTTCACTGCCTCTATAGCTTCCTTTCTCACCACCAGTTTCCGATAATCAATCTCTTCTTGTATTTTCTTTACATCGCTTTGAGTAAGCTGCTCTCCCATAATTAACTTCCTTTCTGTCAATGCACCTTTTGTCCATTCAGATATAGCCATATCTGTTCTTACAGTATAATCCATTTTGAGATGGTTTGTCCATCTTGATTTATACCGTGATATACATCACAGACACCGGATTTTTTCTATGTTATACTGAAAACAGGAATCTATTTCCATAAGGAGGAAGTCATGGAAACTATATCTGCCGGCCAGCTGAAGGCCCTGAAATTTTTTCACCGGCTGCCCCTGGAGCTTATCCAGACTCTTTTAAATACCGGGCACATCCAGAACCTGCCGAAAAAAAGCCTGTTGTTTTCCAGCGGTGAAAAGATTCAAAATGTGCTGATTCTCCTGTCAGGGGAAGTGGCGGTCTACAATCTTACCAAACATGGGCAGCGGAAAATCCTGTTTTTTCTGGGAAAGGGGCATCTTCTGAATCATGATATAAACAGTTCCCGCTCATTGTCTCTTTCCTGCGAGTCTGTTACCCAGGTTCTTGTGCTGAAGATCCCCAAAAACAGCTTTCTTGGATTTATGAGGGAAAATTTTCCTCTCACCCAGGCGGTGCTGGATGAATATGAACGGTACCTCTGGCGTCTGGCCCATCAGCTGAAGAATACCTCCGGCAGCATGGTCACTGAGCGGAAGATTGCGGCAAAGCTTTGGAAATTAGGCAGAGACTTTGGAGAACCTCAGAAAGAAGGCATTTATATTACCCTGCCTTTTACCATGACATTAATGGCTGACTTTGTGGGTGTACCCAGGGAAAATGTTTCCCGAGCCTGCAAAAGCCTGGCGGCCAGAGGCCTGCTGATCTATCGCGACCGCCATTTTATCCTTCCCAACCCTGACGGCCTGGCCGAATTTTATAAAATGTAAAGGAGTGTGTTTATGGGAAATCTCTGGAATGAAGAAGCCCTTTCCCGGCTTCTGGAAAATCTGAAAAAAGACTATGATGTATTTGCTCCCAGACTTTATGCCGGCACCGGATGTTATTCTGACACAGATATCGTCCGCTACGGTATCATTGAATCCTTTGATGAAATTGTCTGGGATGAAAAATCCGATTACAGCTTTAAGGAAGCGCTGCTGCCTGTTTCCGATACCATCATGTACTTTACTGAAAGCAGCGTTAAGATTCCTGAAGAGAAAAGAAAAAGACTGGTCTTCCTAAGGGCCTGCGATCTGAACGCTTTAAAGCGTCTGGATGAGATCTATCTTCACAACGGACCGGAAGATTTCTATTACAAAAACATCCGGGAAAATGCCAAATTTATCTTAATGGGCTGCAGTCAGTCCTTTAAATCCTGCTTCTGTGTCTCCATGGGAACCAATCAGGCTGAAAACTATGACGGCTACGCTCATCCTGCCAAAGAAGGCCTTTACCTGGAACTGAAAGATGAAGTGCTTTCTTCCTATGCAGAAGGAATCTCTGTTCCCCGGGACAGTCAGGAGATCCAGTATGTAAAAGAAAATGAAGAAGCTGTTCCAATCCCGGAAACTCTTCCGGAAAATATTGCTTCTCATGAGATCTGGAAAGAATACAGCGGCAGATGTATCGGCTGCGGACGGTGCAATTTTGTCTGTCCTACCTGCACCTGTTTCACCATGCAGGATATCTTTTACCGGGATAATGAAAAAGCCGGAGAACGGCGGAGAGTCTGGGCCTCCTGTCAGGTAGACGGATACAGCGACATTGCCGGGGGCATCAGCTTCCGCAAAGATCAAGGAGAGCGTATGCGTTTTAAAGTACTCCATAAGATCCAGAACTATAAAAACCGCTTTGGCTATCCTATGTGCGTAGGCTGCGGCAGATGTGAGAACGTCTGTCCGGAGTACATTTCCTATATAGAATGTTTAAATAAATTATCAGCGATTGGAGGGAAGATCCATGAATAACGCCTATATGCCTTTTTTGTCCCGGATCCAGAAAGTCATCCGCCACACCGCTATTGAGTATACCTTCCGTATGCACTATGTAGGGGAGGTAAAGCCCGGCCAGTTCTTTGAGGTCTCTGTTCCTAAATACGGGGAGGCCCCCATCTCTGTCAGCGGCATTGGAGATGACTATGTAGACCTGACCATCCGGAAAGTGGGAAAAGTGACCAATGAAATCTTTGAAAACCAGGAAGGGAAAAGCCTTTTTATGAGAGGCCCTTACGGCAACGGTTTCCTTCCTGAAAATTATCAGGGAAAAGAGCTTGTGGTGGTAGCCGGAGGAACAGGGGTATCTCCTGTAAAGGGGATCATCGACTATTTCGGAAATCATCCGGAAGAAGTAAGATCCCTTACGGTCATTGCAGGATTTAAATCTCCCAAAGATGTGCTTTTTAAAGAAGACATCAAAAGATGGGAAAATCAGAAAATGAATCTCACCATTACCGTAGACGCAGCCGAAGAACCTGGCTGGAACGTGGGACTGGTGACAAAGTATATCCCGGATATCACCTTCGAGGATAAAGAAAATGCAGCCGTTATCGTCGTGGGGCCTCCGGTAATGATGAAATTCGCTGTTGCTGAATTTAAAAAACTGGATATCGAAGACAGTCAGATCTGGATCTCCCAGGAGAGAAAGATGTGCTGCGGTCTGGGAAAATGCGGCCACTGCCGTATGGGAGATACTTATATCTGTCTGGACGGCCCTGTATTTAATTATACTGAAGGCAAAAAGCTGCTGGATTAAGGAGGTTGGAATGATGCATGTTGATGTAAATACAAAGAAGTTAAAAAAGAATGCTTTTCGTGTGACCAAGCGCAGAGATATCGTTGCCTCCAGAGTCCGTGTTCCCGGCGGCGCCTGTAACGCAGACGTGCTGACCCAGGTGGCAGAGATTGCCAGAGAATACGGCAACGGCCAGGTACATATCACCACCCGGCAGGGCTTTGAGATCGAAGGGATCTCTATCCGGGACATGGCAAAAGTCAACGAAAAGCTTCAGCCTATTATTGAAAATCTGGAGATCAATCAGGAGGTTCCCGGCACTGGCTATGCCTCTTCCGGAACCAGAAATGTCAGCGCCTGTATCGGAAATCGGGTCTGTCCTTTCGGGAACTACAACACAGCGGCCTTTGCCAAACGGATTGAAAAGGCTATTTTCCCCAACGACCTGCATTTTAAGATTGCTCTCACCGGCTGCGCCAACGACTGTATCAAAGCCAGGATGCATGATTTCGGCATTATCGGCATGACCGAACCCCAATACGATCCCAGCCGGTGCGTAAGCTGCAGTGCCTGTATCAAAGGCTGCGACCAGCTTTCTGTAGACGCTCTCCATATGGAAAATTATAAGATCGTCCGGAATACAGAGAAATGTGTAGGCTGCGGGGTCTGTGTCACTAAATGCCCTACCAGAGCCTGGACAAGAAGCCCGAAAAAATATTACCGTCTCACCATTATGGGACGTACCGGAAAGAAAAATCCAAGGCTGGGAGAAGACTTTCTTCTCTGGGCTGACGAGGATACCATTGTAAAAGTAATCCTGAATACTTACAAATTTGCAAAAGAATACATTGATCCTAAAGCTCCCGGGGGAAAAGAACATGTAGGCTATATCATCGACCGGGTTGGCTTTAAAGAATTTAAGAAATGGGCCCTGGAGGGCGTGGAGCTGCCTCCTGAGACCATTGTGAAGGATAACGTTTACTGGAGCGGAATCCATTTTAGATAAAAATGCCCCGCTAAAAGGACTGTCTCTCAATCCGGTTATGGAAATCCCTGTTTCCTATTCCAGACTTTGCGACAGTCCTTTTTTCATCAGTTATGCAGCCGCCGTATGATCTTGCAGATTACTTCGTTCTCTGTAGCCAAAGGTTTCTTATGGGTGAAAAAGATGATCCCATCTGTAGGAGACAAGATAGTAGAAGTCACATATCCCTCATAAGGATCCAGTATCTCTGCCAGAGGCTGGCCTGTATAGACTTCGTCTCCGGGGCGGCAAAGCCGTCTGTAGATTCCTCCTGTATTGGTCCTGACAGACATAAGCTCTTCTTCATTGATCACAGTAGCAATATAACCGTTATGGCAGTTATATTTCAGGATTCCCATTCTGGTGAGAAAACGGAGAACGGCCGAAACCGCCTGCCGGGCGGATTCTTCGTCTATGAAGTCCGTCTCTGCAGTATAGACAGAAAAGGCGCTGGTATCCCAGATCTGCCAGTTGTAATTCAAAGTGGTGGTATCAATGGGCCTGGGTTTTCTTATAACTACATA
>DWYL01000037.1 GCA_019118685.1 Candidatus Blautia merdipullorum | reverse complement strand
ATCTTCTGAAACATGTTCATCTGTTATTAATAAATCATAATCCTCTATTTTACATACAGAATGAATAGAAGATTTTCCTATTTTATCCGATGGATAAAGTCCTATATTCATAGTACTATTCTCCATAATCGCTTTTCCAAACTCAACTCCCGCACTGTTATGTATCGAAGCGCCAAATTCTATGGACAGTCCAGAACGAGATAAAAAAGCTTTATCCATTCGTATATTTTTGACCATTTGTATTGTATAGTAATCGTGGCAATGTCCCCTGTGTGACATTTCTCCTCCCAGAAGAATAACTGAAACATTTTCTTTTTTTCGCAAAGCTTCAGCTATTGTAACGGAATTTACCAACACGGTTATTTCCAAATCTTCCGGCAAATGTAAAGCCATATAATATCCCACAGATGAGGTAGTAATATAAATCACATCTTGTTTCTCAATGCATTCTACTGCACGTTTTGCAACAGTCAGATAATCCTTTTTTACTTCTGGTAAATCTTTTGGATTATATGTAGTTTCCGGATAAACTCCTTTTGGTGTTGCTGCAATAGCGCCTCCATGAGTTCTTTGTAGTAAACCTTTACTTTCTAGCAGCCGCAGATCTCTTCTTGCACAGTCTGCTGATATATGATATAAAGTTTGAATTTCAGATACCATGATTCTTCCATTTTCATTTACTCTGTTTACAATATCTCTTTGTCTTTCTTCCATAAACATAATCACTTATCACACCTTTTATTTCTTGTTTATATTTGTTTTTAATTGTTTATTCTCATTTATCATTATACACTCTTATAACAAATTTGCAACCTGATAACTAAAATTGTAACAAGACAAAAAAGCCCTGCCGGACAAACAAGGTAAAACAAACGGCATATGCCGTCCTTGACTATCCGGCAGGACTTCCTGCAATTACTTTTCCTTTTGTTTAAATAATTTATTTTTGAATATCATTCAATGATCATAGCATCTCCAAAGCTAAAGAACCTGTATCTCTCCTTCACAGCCTCTTTATAAGCCGCCAGGATATGCTCCTTTCCTGCCAGCGCCGACACCAGCATTAAAAGAGTGGATTCCGGCAGATGGAAATTGGTGATCAAAGCATCGATCATCTTAAACTGGTATCCCGGATAGATAAAGATCTCTGTCCAGCCGCTTTTTGCCTGAAGGATACCATTTTCATCTGTGGCAGACTCCAGGGTCCTGCAGCTTGTGGTTCCCACAGAGATTACCCGTTTTCCCGCCTTTTTCGTATCGTTGATCAGTTTTGCCTGATCTTCTTCCACCACATAGAACTCGGAATGCATATGATGATTTTCTACATCATCTACCTTTACCGGGCGGAAGGTTCCCAGTCCTACATGAAGGGTTACATGGGCGATCTTCACCCCTTTTTCTTCAATCTGCTGAAGAAGCTCCTTGGTAAAATGAAGACCGGCTGTTGGGGCTGCCGCACTGCCCTCATGTTTTGCATAAACGGTCTGATAACGGTTTTTGTCCTGAAGTTTGTGGGTAATATACGGAGGCAGAGGCATCTCTCCCAGTTTGTCCAGGATCTCCTCGAAGATCCCCTCATATTCAAAACGGATCAGGCGATTTCCTTCCTCTACGATATCAATGACCTCGCCGATGAGAAGACCGTCGCCGAAACTGATCCTGGTTCCCACTTTTGCTTTTTTCCCTGGTTTCACCAGAGTCTCCCAGACATTATCTCCTTTTCTCTTTAAAAGCAAGATTTCTATGGCTGCGTCTGTGCCGATCTTGCTTCCGTAAAGCCGGGCGGGGATCACCTTTGTATCATTGATCACCAGGCAGTCCCCAGGGTTCAGGTAATCGATCACATGCTTGAAATCTGTATGAGTGATCTCTCCTGTTTTCTTATCCAGGTGCATGAGCCTGGAGGAAGACCTGTCTGCAAGAGGATCCTGAGCGATCAGCTCTTCCGGCAGGTCATAATAAAAATCTGATGTTTTCATAAGCTATTCCTTTATTCATAATAAATCTTATCTTCCTCTAGAAGCACTGCCTTTCCATCCCTAACTTCCACCACATTTACGCAGCAGTTTGGCGGCACCGTCCCGTGCCAGTAGTTTTCCAGTCCCGCCTCCTCATATACATTGTGGAGCAATGCCCGGATACAGCAGCCATGGGAGGCGATCAGTACAGTCTTGTCCTGAAGCTCCTCCCGGGAAGTAATGTCCTGCCAGAAGTCTCTGGTCCGCTCCAGGATATGGGACAGCTCCTCTCCGCCCTGGGGCGGCTGATATTTCTCCGGATGGTGGAAGAAGTTATCCAGCATTTTCTGGGGAAGAAGGGTAGAATCCTGCCCTTCCCACACTCCAAAGGAAATCTCCCGGATCCGATCGTCGGGATACACAGGTACAGATTTTTTTCTTTCTCCCAATACCAGTTCTGCCGTATCTCTGGCTCTCTTTAAGGGACTGGTAAAACAACAGGAGAAAGGCACTTCTTTCAGTGCCTCTCCTGTGACTTTAGCCAGGGCGATCCCGTTTTCATTCAGATCTGTGTCCGAGGCTCCCTGGAGCCTTTTCTGGACATTCCACTTTGTCTGACCATGTCTGACGATATAAAGTATCATTTTCTCAGCTCGATTCCCAGTCCTTCCAGACCGTTTAAGATCTTTTTCATTGCTGCATTTACATCTGCGTCTTCCAGAGTCCTGTCTTTGGCACGGAAGGTTACAGAGTAAGCCATGGACTTATAGCCTTCCTGGATCTGGCTTCCCTCATAGATATCGAAAAGCTCATAGCTTTCCAGGATCTTGCCCCCTCTCTGGGCTATGATGTGTTCGATCTGTCCTGCCAGGATATCTTTTGGAACCACCATACTGATGTCACGGCTTACTGCCGGGAATTTTGCAATTCCTTCGTATTTTCTGTCAAAGGTAGCAAATTTCATGATAGAAGGCATATCCAGTACAGTCACATAGGCCCGGTCGCCGATTCCATAAGAAGCAGCTACTGTAGGATGTACCTCGCCCAGATAACCGAGAACGGTTCCTTCGTAAATAATATTTGCCTGGCGTCCCGGATGAAGATAAGTCTTTCCGGAATTTGGATCATAATCTTCTTTGCTCCTCATGCCGATCTTATCCAGGAACTCTTCTACTACCCCTTTCATGGAATAGAAATCTCCATCACCGTACATACCCAGAGTAAAGATCATTCTCTCCTCCGGCAGCTCTGTCAATGGAAGAGATTTTGGAATATAGATATTTCCCAGCTCGTACAGACGGACATTTTTATTTCTTCTCTTATAGTTAGTTCCCAGAGAAGTAAGCATACCGTTTAAGGAAAGGGTACGCATAATACTGAAGTCTTCTCCCAGAGGATTGGCGATCACAATAGCCTGTCTGTGGGGATCGTCTGCCGGCAGCAGCAGCTTGTCAAATACTTTGGGGCTTTCAAAGGAATAGCAGTATCCCTGAGAAAATCCATTGAACTCAGCCATATCTCTGGCAGTCTGCTGAATACGCAGGTCAAAAGGCAGCTTACCTGTGGTAGCCTCTCCCTTTGGAAGGGTGGTTGGTATATTGTCATAGCCGTAGAACCTTGCCACTTCCTCTGCCAGATCCGCAGTACGGAAAATATCATGACGGAAAGTTGGTGCTACAATCTCATTTGTCTTTTCATCATAAGCCAGTTCTACTCTGTTTAAGTACTCCAGCATTTCTTCTTTTGGAAGCTGAGTACCAAGAAGAGCATTGATCTTCTCCGGCTCAAAAGGAACTCTCACAGGCTCTTTTTTAGTAGTATATACATCTACCATTCCTCCTACCACTTCGCCGCAGCCAAACTCCTCTACCAGCTGGCAGGCTCTGTCAATGGCTGCCTGAGCGTTGTTAGGATCCAGGCCTTTTTCGAACTTTCCGGAAGCGTCGGTACGAAGACCTACTTTCTTGCTGGAAAGACGGATATTTACGCCGTTGAAATTGGCGGCTTCGAAAAGAACAGTAGACACATGGTCGGTGATCATAGAGTTTTCTCCTCCCATGATACCAGCCAGACCAATGGGCTTTTCTCCGTCGCAGATCATCAGTACAGAATCGTCCAGAGTTCTCTCCTGGCCGTCCAAAGTCACAAATTTTTCGTCTTTCTGGGCACGGCGGAC
Organism: Candidatus Blautia merdipullorum; assembly: GCA_019118685.1. GTDB lineage: Bacteria > Bacillota > Clostridia > Lachnospirales > Lachnospiraceae > Blautia > Blautia merdipullorum. Next base: position 665 of record DWYL01000037.1, on the reverse strand, counting down.
AATGATCTCATGACCGGAAACGGTGTCCATATCATAGGCATGCATAGGCTGTCCGAACTCTTCCATCACATAGTTGGTAATATCTACCAGGTTATTGATAGGACGGATACCGTTAGCAGCCAGACATCTCTGCATCCATTTGGGAGAAGGACCGATCTTTACATTTTTTACCACTCTTGCACAATATCTTGGGCACAGATCCGTATCCTCTACAGTTACTTTCACGTAGTCATGAGCGTCTTCGCTGTTTCCCTTTACCTCTACTACCGGAGGAACAAACTTCTTGTTAAAAGTAGCGGCCGCCTCTCTGGCAATACCGATGACACTGTAGCAGTCTACACGGTTGGAAGTGATCTCATATTCAAAGATCACATCATCCAGTCCCAGAGCGTGAATAGCGCTTTCCCCTACAACTGCATCTTCAGGAAAAATATAGATTCCGTATTCCGGAGCTTCCGGATAAAACTCTCTGGTGGAACCCAGCTCTTCAATAGAGCACATCATTCCGTGGGAATCTACTCCTCTGAGCTTGCCGGCTTTAATAGGAATGCCCCCGGGAGTCTTCTTTCCGTCGTGGCCTCCCGCAACTCTTCCCCCTTCCAGAACTACCGGAACCTTATCTCCTTCTTTTACATTTGGCGCTCCTGTAACGATCTGGATCGTCT
>DWYL01000326.1 GCA_019118685.1 Candidatus Blautia merdipullorum | reverse complement strand
GAAACCTCCAATTGATTTAGTCACAGCTTGGCTGTGCTAAACCAATTATAAGGCTTTGGGGCTTCAGTGCGTGAAAGTGGGGCTAAAACTCCGGCAAGGTGGTGCTAAAACTGCGTGCAGATGGGGCTGGGATGGCGATTTTTGCACTTGCAGCATATACAAATGCAAAACTAAGCACAATTAGCCATTTCCATCGGTATTTTTGAGGAATACTATAAAATAGTGTTACCCCCCCCCCTAAAAATAAGAGAAATCCAAGAGATGTGATGTCCATTTTCTTTTTTCCTTCCTTGCCCAAGATACGTTTACATCAAATAATAAATTTGCTCATCATACATTGAAAATGTATCGGTATACTACATACTTCACTTTGTTTTTTATGCCCGGAATCTCTTTCAGCCGACTTTTATCCCCGCTGATTCGATCCAAAACAGCTTCTTCTTTCCAGTCCCGGAACTGAAATCTTCTTTCTCCATTCAAAAATTCCATCAGGCATTTTTCCAAACCTTGTTTTGTTTCCATAAACGCCTGTTGTTCGCTACTGTCCACTTGAATTTTTGCATTGGAAAATCTGCGGTCATACTCTCTGTCACAATGAATCTGGTAATAATTCGTCTTTTCCAAATGTGGGTCGCTTTTTTCTGTCCAGCAAACTTCCGGGCGCTTTCCTGTGTGCTGTTCCAGCACATCAAGATAGCACTCCAGCACATCCTCCCATTTGATGCACTCTTCTGTCGTAATGTGGTACGCCTTTCCGAGAGCGCAATCCTTGCCTACTAAGTCTGCAATACGAAGTGCAACATCATAGCCGTATGTCAATGTGGTATACTTCGATGCAATGTTTCGGCTGAAAGCTATTTTTTTGCCTTCCAGCGCACGCTGCAGCCATATTTCCTTTTCAAAAATTCCTAATTGCAGGCGGTTATTGTAATAGGTAATATAGGGGCGAATAATTGTAAAATTATTAAATCCGCTCTCCGTCAGCACATTTTCTTCTCTTGCTTTTGCCAAGGCATACTCGTTTGTTGCAAGATACCGCTCATCTTTTGTAACATCCAAAAGACGTGGTGTATCTTCCGTAATCCTCGCTTTCGGGGAATCTGCATATACCCTTGCTGAACTCAAGAACACATACTGCCGGGATTTTTCCATATACAGTTTGCTAAACGTTATGAATTCATCCGGGGTATAAATCATGAAATCTATCACAGCATCATACGGCTTAACCAGCAGGCCCTTGACGAAGTTCAAGTCGTGTGCATCGCCCCGAACAAACTGAATATATTTATTCTGCGATTTCTTATTTTGTCTTGTAGTAACGACAACATGATTATTTCGGTCTGCCAGAATCTGAACAACAGGTGCGCCCATTGCACCTGTTCCGCCCAAAACAAGTATTTCCATTTTGCTTTCTCCATTGCAAAGCAAAAAGCATATACATATTCAGGCAGACCCGTTCCTCATGCTTTAGTGGTGCATGGTAATTGTTCCGCTTCCTCCGGTCATGTAAACTGTATCGCCCACAATCATATTTCCAGCACCGCTTACCATGAACAGTGCCAGTGAAGCCAATTCTTCTGGCATTGCATAGCGGTGGCTAGGCGTATACGGTTCATAAATGCTGTCGCCTTCCTTCTTTGCCAGCATCGGTGTGGCTGTCGGCCCCGGAGCAATGGCATTGACAACGATTCCATGCGGAATCATCATGTCTGCCAGCCCTTGCGTCAATCCCTTCACCGCCCACTTGGACATCTGATAAGGTGTCCACGCCGGACGCAGTGCAGAGGAAGATGTAACATTTAGAATATGACCCTGTATATGCTTTTCTACCATTTGTTTGCCCACTGCTTGGCTCATGAAGAAGGTTCCCTTAGCATTGGTATCCATAATCGAATCGTATTCTTCTTCGTCCGTATTCCAGAAGTCGTGCTTCGTCACAACACCTGCCGAATTTACAAGAATATCAATTTTATTATCCTCAAACAACGCTGCCGCTTCTTCTACCTTTTTGGGCAAAGCACTTACATCTCTTACATCAATTAAAAGACTTCTTGCTGTACCCCCCCCCCAGTTGGGATAAGGCATTTTCCAAACGCTGTTGATTCGTACCCGCAATAATTACTTTTGCGCCGCTATTTTGAAATGCCTTTGCGATTGCCAGTCCGATTCCACTGCTACCGCCGGTAATGAGTGCCACTTTTCCATCCAGCAGTTTTTCCTTGTCGGTAGGCACAATAATCGGTTGCACCTTTTCTTCCTTTGCCATCATCAGGATTGCGTAAAGCATTCCTTTTATCTTACTTTTCAAACTCATTCTAAATTCTCCTGTTTATGCCTTTTTCTTTTTGATTTCCAGAAGCATCTTTACCAGTTCCATCAGCTTCTTTCTCATACAGAACAACACAACTGCAAGTGCTGCAATCACCGCATAGCGGATCATGTTATTTCTGTAGGTTGCCATGATTCCAAAGCCAGCCACCAAACATCCGACAGAAATTCCCAGAATGATTTTCGCATTATAGGGGCGCAGGTCATTCAAATATTCCTTGCAGATTTTCCGCATGAAATAGTAGTGCAGCAGCGCAAATAACATATAACTGAATAAGGTCGTGTATCCTGCCGCAATGTAGCCAAATTTCTGAATACAGATATAATTCAGACCAATATTCAGCAATGCTCCGCCTACCGTTGCTCCCGCAATATATTGCGTTTTCTCATAATAGAATTCAAATGTTGCGAAAAATGTGTACAGGAACATGAAGAACACGCTCAGTGCAACGCTCGGAACCGTCCAGATTGCTTCCTGATACGAGGCCGGTGCAAAAATTGCAATTGCTTCCGGCGCAAACATAATCAGCAAAATGTTAAGCCCTGCAATCAAGAAAAAGCACGGATATGCAACCTGCGCAATGTCTGCTGCTTTATTTTCTTTCAGTTTGCGATAGATCCACGGTTCAATCGTTTGCAGCAAAGCATTGTTAAACATCGTCATAATCAGCGAGATGGAGTAGGCAAGGTTATAAATTCCAACTTCTGATGTTCCGACCATATTTCCAATCATAATGCGGTCTGAACTGCTCAGGACATTCATCGACAGATAATGCGGCAGCAATGGGATATTAAAACGCAGTGCATAAGTCCAATATCTCTTTGAGTAGAACGTCTTTCCCTTTGCCATCATATCCACGAACATCCAGGCATATAGCGCAAACTGAACGACCGCAATACCGAAAATTCGTGCAAGGACCTTATTGTTGCTATGCAGCATAAAGATGATACTGACAGTCGGCTGCAAAATAGATGCTGTAAGGGTAAATATAACCAGCTTCCGATATCTAAAATCAACACGCTGATTCATAGACCAGAAGGAGAAAGCACTGCTCACCCAAATGATGAGCATCATAGCAAGCATTTCTGGTGTTGTCAGCGAAAACATCTTATTCCAGAAGTCTGCCGCCACTAAGTATATAACCGTCCACACTGCAACCAGCGTTAGAACAAGCCCCTGCAAAGACGAGGAAAAGCGATTGCGATCTTCCTCAAACTTCACAAGCCCCTGCGAATAAACACCTGAAAACAAATTCAAGCACACAATCGGTGTAATGATCTGCATCCATGAATTGAACACACTGAACTCGCCATACTCGGCTGTCGTCAAGATACGTGTAAAAATAGGCGTTGTAATTGTTGCGATTCCCTTTTGCATAAAAGAGCAAATCAGGAACCATAAGGACGCTTTCATCTGCACCGGCAAATTCTTGTACTGTTGTAAATATTTCTTCATTCTGATGAAAAACCTCTTGTATCACTTTCCCATAATTTTTTTTAGCGTTGCAACGCCTTTTTCACCCAGGACGCTTTTCACTGCAATCTTCGCCGCTGCCTTTGCCGAAATTTCAATATGATAAAGCGTATACAAAGCATCTCTTTCATTCTCAGAATCCGTAAAAACCTCAAACAACACAGGATGTTCTCTTTGCTCCGTATTCAGAAAATCATCAATACGATCCAAATACTCTTCCTTTGTTTCGGCGCTCATATATTCAAATCCCAGATCCTCTGCATAATGGCGTACCAAATCATGTGATTTTTTGCCATAGTGACCATATGCTGCCATGTAAGCATCCGCGGATTCGCCAAAACGTGCAGCTGGATGATTGTAATTTCGGAATTCCGTACCACGACCATTGTTCACGACCATCAAACGGATGTTATTTCCTACATGACGGTTGCCTAATGCATTCATATCATAGAAAAATGCCAGATCACCGATCACACCGAAAAACAACTTGTTCGGTGATGCTAGCGATGAGCCAAGCAGCGTAGACACCATGCCATCAATACCAAAACCACCTGTGTTAGAGTGAATTTCAATCATCTTTTCATGAGCGATTTCAAACAAACTCCAAGAACGCAGCGTATTCAAAATTCCAAGGTGTAATTCACAGCCTGCAGGCAACCGCTTCACAGTGTTCTGTGCCAACCAAGGATTAGAGAACGGAAGTTCCGGAACCTTTTTCTCTAATTCTCTGCACACTCTTTGGAACTCTGTACAATAACATGTATCAGAAGCTGAATCTTCTTTCATTGTGCAATAACTCTCAAAGAACTCTGCTTCCTGCATCTCAAATACATTCGTCAATTTTTTGAACGTATCACGAACTTCACCATCCGGGTGTACTCGCCATACCTCTTTCATCTTGACACCAGTAGCACCGCCAAAGCCCAGTACTGTTCCAAGGTGAATCATTATATCCGGCTCCAGAAGCGGAGACTCAATGCTCTCCTGATTCACAAACAAACTCGGATACACTCCGTACTTTCCGCGATAATTGCTGATGTGTTCACAGATCACCGCTGCATTATACTTCTCACAGAAAGCATCTACTGCATTTGTCAGTCGCTCCGACCAACGCACATGAGCACCGACATCAATCAAAATTTTCTTTCCATCTAGCGCCGGCATTTCGTCATTTACAAAATATCTGCGGATACCTTTTACCTGCGGCAGTTCTCGCACAGAAAAATCTGGGCTATAAGTCGTAACAAGATTGATATGAACCGGGCCACCGCCATGACGACGCAACTCTAACAGTGCATCATTGATGGCTACCTGTGCAGCCCACTCATCTTCCGGCGAATCTACTACATCAATCTGAACGCTTTTCTTCGCAATATCATTCATTAGATTGGTTCGATCAATCACTTGCGGTACTAATTGTCCGACACGACCAAGACGTTGCGTAGAGGTGACAGCCAGAACAGGCAAATTGCTATAAAATGCTTCAGTAAGTCCAGGAACGTAATTTCGAGATGCCGTTGCTCCCGTACAGGAAAGACCGACGGGTTCTCCACTTTCTCTTGCCAAGCCGCAAGCTATATACGCTGCGGAACGTTCATCCACTGAAGAATACAGTTCAAAATATGGATCCTGTTGCAGGCTTCCAACCAGACATACATTCGTTGCACCTGGACTAATGACGAATTTTTTAATTTGATGAAATTTCAATAACGCAATCAAAAGCTGAGTATGTTTTTCAGCAGTATAGTACTTTTCCATATCTTTTCCCGTATGATGATTTTAAAAACCAAATCATCATGTTCCTTTCTTTTTAGTCTGTTTTAAATGAGATCTTACCACAATGTTCAACCGAAAATTACGCCGACTTTACGGCCGACTTTACGCTGGTGTATTGTCATATTTATTAATAATTCCCTTCCTTGTAATTCATCCTTTC
>DWYL01000325.1 GCA_019118685.1 Candidatus Blautia merdipullorum | reverse complement strand
CTGGGCCTGGCCTTTATTACAGTTATCGGCCAGTGTATGGGAGCCGGGGACCGGCAGGCGGCAGATTATTATATGAGAAAGCTTCTGCGGATTACCTTCCTGGCTTCTGTGCTGTGGAATGGGGTGATCCTGCTGATCTCGCCCCTTGTGCTTCAGGGCTATGCCCTGTCTCAACAGGCAAGAAGGCTGACTTTTGTCCTGATCTTGATCCACAATATCTTTAATGCCCTGTTCTATCCTTTATCCGGAGCTCTTTCCAACGGGCTTAGAGCAGCGGGAGATGTAAAATTTACTATGTATGTCAGTATTTTTTCCACAATCGTCTGCAGAGTCGTTTTTTCCGTGATCTTCGGTATCTGGCTGAATATGGGGGTCATCGGCGTGGCCTTTGCCATGTGTCTGGACTGGGGACTGCGTGCTTTACTGTTCTGGATCCGGTTCAAAAAGGGCAAATGGAAGGAATTCCAGGTGATCGGCTGAATCACTATGCTTCCCAATTATAGTCATATGTGTGTTTAGCATTGTACTTTATGAAAAATATGTTCTATGCTATATACAGATGTTAAAACAAGAATTTAGGAGGTATCATTATGGAATTTCTTACTTTAAACACAGGTGCAAAAATGCCGGTAGAAGGTTTTGGTGTATTTCAGATTCCGGATGCCGCTCAGTGCGAGCAGGTTGTCTATGATGCGATTAAAACAGGTTATCGCCTTCTGGATACCGCAGCAGCATATATGAATGAAGAAGCGCTTGGAAAAGGTGTGGCGAATTTCTATCCTGCGATCCTGGCCAATCTCTGCGAGAATGTAGAAGTCATCCCTGCAGTGAACCAGGTGGAGCTGCATCCTTTCTTTGCCCAGGAGGCCGCTCTGGGAAATATGAAATCCTATGGTGTGGTACCCCAGGCATGGGGTCCTCTGGCAGAAGGCAAACATGGTATTTTCACAGATCCGGAACTGACCGAGATCGGTAAGAAATACGGTAAGAGCGCTGCCCAGGTCGTACTTCGCTGGAATGCCCAGCGTGGGGTATCCATCATCCCTAAATCTGTTCATGTGGAGCGGATGGAGCAGAACATAGATATCTGGGATTTCAGCCTGACTGAGGATGAAATGAAAAAGATCGCCGAGAAAGATCTGGGGCACAGCGAAATTGTAAACCATGAGGATCCCGGATTCGTCAAGGCACTTTGCGGTATGAAAATACATGAATAATGTCTGATCATAAGGAGAAACCATATGATCTATAAACAATTTCAGGACTTAAGTCTTTCCCGGCTGGGCATGGGCGTTTCACTGGCTGATGGGGCTTCCGAATGTGACGATGATCCTCAGCGGCATGACGACTATGGAACAGATCCGGGATAACGTGGCTACATTCCAGACAGAGGAAGCGCTGACTCCGGAGCAGATCGACATCCCAAGATGGATGAATCTGTATAATGAACTTCATCTCACACATGACAGGAAAGTATGGGAAAAGGCTATGGAAGAAGCAGCAGGCCCTGCTGCATGCATCGGCTGCGGCTAGTGTACCACCCATTGCCCTCAGAGCATTGATGTGCCGGGGTATATGAATAAGCTGTCAAATTGGCAGTCTATCTGCTGATAGAAATACAGGAGCTTATTGCTCACAGAAACAAAATCAGGGAATTAATTTCTTTGATACTGCAAACGGATATTCGGAAGGAACCAGCGAAGAATATCTTGGAAATGCACTCAGGAAAAATGTTGCAAGAGATAAAGTGGTTATCGCCTCCAAAGTTTATTTTAATCCCGGAAGACTTTCTTCTGAAGCTATCCACCGGGAAATTGACGGCAGCTTAAAACGGCTTGGCACAGACTATCTGGATCTGTATATTATCCACCGTTTTGACTATGATACGCCCATCGAAGAGACAATGGAGGCTCTGAATGATCTGGTGGTATCAGGAAAAGTACGTGCTATTGGCGCATCGGCTATGTATGGATATCAATTCTATAATATGCAGCTTGCCGCACGGGATCATGGCTGGGCACAGTTTGTGGCTATGGAGAATCATTACAATCTTCTTTATCTGGAAGACAAACGTGAAATGATCCCCATCTGCCGCCAGATGAACGTATCTCTTATGCCATACAGCCCCCTTGCAGCCGGACATTTGACCAGGCCGGAATGGAATTCGGATTCTATCCGCAGCAAAACAGACCGGGCTGCCATGGGGAAATATGACCGGACGAAGGAGCAGGATATGGAAATTGTCCGCAGGGTCCATCTTCTGGCAGAAAAATACGGCGTAAAAATGCAGCAGATCGCATTAGCATGGGAGTGGACAAAAGGGGTAACGGCACCGATCATCGGGGCTACGAAAGCCTCCCATTTTGACGATGCCGCCGGAGCGTTTTCAGTGAAATTAACTGAGGAAGACATTGCATACCTGGAAGAACCCTATGTGCCCCACAGGATCGTAGGCGCAGTAGACGGTAATCCGCCAGAGGGAACCAAGCTGCTGGATGTGAAGAAATGAGCATACTATCATTTTCAAATGAAAAAGTCTCTGCAGGGCAGTTTATGCTCTCGCAGGGACTTTTTGCCGCTATTCTTCCTTCTCTGCCTTTTGCTGGGCGGCATAATCACTGAGAAGAGGCGGAAGGGAAGAGCGTATGACCAGAGAGATATACAGGATATTTTTATCATTGTTCCTCAGAGTGGGAGTTGTGATCCCGTCCATCAGAAGGCCTGCAAAGGCTTCCGTATAAAACCGGCTGAGAAAATCTCTGTAGTCGGAAGGTATGGACAGTTCCATCTGCTGGATAGTTTTATCTATAACAGAAGAGGTGATCCCATAAAGGTCATTGAAGAAGAAACGTTTCAGTTCTCCCTGTCCTAAAGAGTTACAGATGTTGTTCAGCAGCTTTTCATTCTCCTCGATATAATTCATAACAAACCGGACAGCCTCTTCGTAATCAGACATCAGATCAAAATGTTTTACCACATCAATAGCTTCCTGTTCTAAAGTCCATTTCAAAAGATCGTTGATATCCTCAAAATGATAATAAAAAGTATTTCTGTTCAATCCGCAGTCCTCGGTGATTTCCCGGACAGTGATATTCGAGAAGGATTTCCTGCGGATAAGCTTTTTCAGAGATTCTGCAAGGATTTTCCTGGTATAAAAGGTGGTAGCGTTATGTTTCATGGGATCATCCATACTCCTTTATCAGCAATATTTTTTTTTATTTTAGCGGCTGAAAAATAAAAAGTCAATCATTCAGCTAAACATATTCAGCCATTTGCCTAAATTTTAGACATCTGCTGAAAAGTGTTGCTTTTCTTTCCTGGATTTTTTTCATAAAATGCAGAACAGATGAAAAAAGGAGGCCTTAGAAAGTGAATATATGCATAAGCAGAGAATTTGGCAGCGGAGGACATGAGATCGGAAAGATACTTGCCGAGCAGCTTGGATATTCCTTTTATGACCGCAGGCTGCTGGAAGGTGCGGCGGAGAAAAGCAGGATTCCCATAGAGCATCTGGAAAGGGCAGATGAGCAGAAAGCAAATCCCTGGATACACAGAATATGGTATGAGGCAGAGGATGAAAATCTCCGTGGACTTCCGGCCAATGATATTTTATTTCAGATACAGAAGGACTATATCCTGAACCGGGCAAGGGAAGGAAATGCAGTTTTTGTAGGCAGATGCGGAGACTTTATTCTAAAAGAGGCAGATATCCCCTGTGTTTGTATTTTTATCACTGCCCCATATGCCTGCCGTGTAATGCGAAAAAAAGAGCTGCTCCATTTATCCGCAAAGGAGACAGAGACACTGATAAGGAAAACAGATAAACGGAGAAAAGCCTACTACAATTATTACACAGACGGGGGCTGGGGAAAACCAGATAATTATGACTTTTGCATCAACAGCAGCCGTGGAATCCATGAAACGGTCAGAGTACTGGAGAAGCTTCTGGAAGAACTGTCCCGGGAAGGTGAGAAAAATGAGTGAAAAGGCAGAGAAAGGTATACCGTCATGAAAAAATTTTATCAGAAAATCGTGGAGCATCCCAAAAGCATCCTTACCCTGTTTATCCTGGCAGCAGTTTTCTCCCTGTTCTGCCAAAGGCTGGTTCGTGTGAACTATGATATCAAAGACTACCTGCCGGAAAAATCCCCATCTACCATTGCTCTGGACAAAATGGAGGAGGAATACGAAGGGGGAATTCCCAACGCCCGGGTAATGATCCGGGATACTTCTGTGGCAGAAGCCCTGGAATATAAAGAAAAGCTGGAAGGATGCCCGGGGGTCGTCAGTGTAACCTGGCTGGATGATGCAGCAAATATTGAGCAGCCCCTGGAGACCCTGGATCAGGAACTGGCGGAGACCTATTATAAAAACGGAAACGCCCTTTTTACTGTTACTGTAGAGGAGGACCAGGTTCTGGATGCTGTAGAGGCAATGGAAGAAGTGGCAGGGGACAGAGGGGCCATGAGCGGAGACGCAGTTTCAACAGCAGTGGCTACTACCAGTACAGTCAGTGAAGTTTATAAAATTGCAGCTTTTGCAGTATTATTTGTATTTTTTGTACTCTTCTTAACCACCACCTCCTGGGCAGAGCCGGTGATCGTTATGGCGGGACTTGGCATTGCTATCGCCATCAATGCCGGAACCAACCTGATTTTTGGAGAGATTTCTTTTGTGACCAATGCGGCGGGGAATATCCTGCAGCTGGCGGTTTCTCTGGATTATTCGGTCTTTCTGATCCATCGCTTTGAAGAGTGCATGAAGACAGAGGAAACTCCCAGAAAGGCTATGGTAGAGGCCCTTTGTAAATCCACCAGTTCCATATTGTCCAGCGGACTGACAACAGTGATCGGATTTTTGGCGCTGGTATTTATGCAGTTTAAGATCGGTCCGGATCTGGGCCTTGCTCTGGCAAAAGGCGTAACCATCAGTCTGATCACGGTTTTTGTATTCATGCCCGTACTGATCCTGGCCTTAAACGGATGGCTGATGAAGACCCATCACAGAAGACTTCTGCCTGACTTTCACCGGTTCGGTTTCCTGGTGAGAAAGATCATGGTACCGATGACCGCAGTGTTTGCTCTTCTTGTTGTGCCTTCTTATCTGGCTTCTAACCAAAATACTTTTTACTATGGCTCTGCTTATATTTTCGGGGAGGATACAGAATTAGGCCGGGATATTGCAGAGATTGAAGAAATTTTCGGAAAAAGCGATACTTACGCCTTAATGCTCCCCAGAGGAGACAAGGTCAGAGAAGAGCAGCTTTCCCAGGCTCTTCATGAGATACCGGAAGTGACCGGCATCCTTTCCTATGTAGACACAGTGGGGGCTCAGATACCCGAAGAATATCTGGATGAGGAACTCCTTTCCCAGCTGCTCTCCAAAGATTACAGCCGAATGGTGCTTACTGTAGATGCAGATGCAGAGGGGGAGGAAGCCTTTGCCCTGGTGGAAAAGATCCGGGAAACTGCAGATACCTATTATCCGGATTCCTGGTATCTGGCAGGAGCGGGAGTGAGTACCTATGATCTGATGGACACCATCACTGCAGATATGGTGAAAGTAAATCTTATCGCCATCGCAGCAGTTTTTGTGGTACTGCTTTTTACCATGAAATCCGTCTCTCTCCCGGTTTTCCTGGTGCTGGCTATCGAGACGGCAGTGTGGATCAATGTGTCGATTCCATACTTTAAGGATTCTACGGTATTCTACATTTCCTACCTGATCATCAGTTCTATCCAATTAGGAGCTACCGTGGATTATGCGATCCTGACTACGGAACGCTATATGGAGTTCAGACAGACCACGGATAAGAAAAAGGCAGTTTCTGAAACCATCGCAGCGGTGACTACATCTTTGCTTACTTCCGGTATTGTGCTGGCTGTGGTGGGATACCTGATGGGGGCAATTTCTTCTCACGGGATCCTTTCCCAGCTCGGGACCTTCCTGGGAAACGGAAGTATGCTGTCCCTGACCATTGTACTTTTTGTACTGCCGGGACTGCTGTACTTATTTGACAGGCTCATAGAGAAAACTACCCTGCACACAAACTTTTATCAGAAAAGGAGACATCATCATGAATCGAAATAGAAAAAGCAGATATACAAAAAAATCTATTACAGCGGCTGTATGTTTTTCCATGGTTCTTGGAAACACCCTGCCGGTCATTGCTGCAGAAAATCCCCAAAAGGAAGAAAATGTCTATGCATCCCTGGAAGAAGACGGAACAGTATCCGGCGTCTATGTGGTCAATGAATATGATCTGGAAAAAGATACCAGGATCACAGACTATGGCGATTATACAGAAGTAACCAACCTGACTACCGAGGATAAAATAGAGGAGACAGCCGACGGATATACAGTAGAAGGCAAAAAAGGGAAATTCTATTATCAGGGGAATCTGGAGACAAAAGAACTGCCCTGGAAGATCCAGATTTCCTATTACCTGAACGGTGAGAAGAAAAATCCGAAAGAACTGGCCGGAGAGAGCGGAAATCTGGAAATCCGGATTTCCGTAAAGAAAAATGAAAAAGTAAAGGGAGACTATTTTGAAGATTATCTGCTTCAGGCCACAGTTACACTGGACTCCGAAAAGTGCAAAAATATCCAGGCAGAGGGGGCTACTCTGGCAAATGTGGGAGCAGATAAACAGATCCTATACAACATTATGGCGGGACAGGAAAAGGAATTTTCCATTACTTCAGAAGTCACAGACTTTGAAATGGAGGGGATTTCTTTTCAGGGAGTACCGATGTCCTTTGCCATTGATACAGACAGCCTGGATATGACGGCTCTCTATGAACAGACAGATGAACTGAAAGAAGCGGTATCCCGGCTTGATGAGGGAGCCGGTTCATTGAAGGAAGGTACCGGAGAACTGGCGAAAGGCAGCAGCCGGCTTCTGGATGCTACAGGCAGCCTGGCCCAAGGTGCAGTCAGCCTTAAAACAGGCACAGATGGGGCGGCTTCGGGAAGTTCTTCTCTTGTCCGGGGAAGTCAGGAGCTGGAGACCGGCATCGGCACTTATCTGAATGGTGTTTCTTCGGCAGCTTCCGGGAGCAAATCTCTGATCCAGGGAGCGGACAGCCTGAAAGAAGGCGCCCCTGTTCTGGAAGCCGGCGCAGGACAATTAGCAGAAGGGACCAGGACTTATACAGAGGGAACAGAGAGCTATATAGACGGCGTCCAGGCTTATATCAGCGGCGTGGAGCAGCTGAAGGAAGGGGCCGGACAGCTGGCCGGACTGAAAAATCTGGGAGAAGTCTCCCGGGGGATAACCGTTTTAAAAGACAGTTCTCAGCAGCTTACAGATGGAGCAGCGGCCCTGTCGGATGGACTGGAGGCCCTTCTGTCCCAGCTTCGGCTTCTGGAAGACTCCCAGGAAGGCGGGCAGCTGCAGGAAATGCTGGGCAGTCTTCAGGAGGCAGTCCAGGCTATGGATACTGTCCAGACAAAGGCCGGAGAAATGTTTTCTCTGTATCATGAGGCGGCGGGAGAACTGCAGAAAGCAGGAAATATTCTTTCTCAGGCAGAAAGCGAACTCCAGTCCCAGGCAGATAGAGCCAGTGACAGTATAAACCAGGCTGGGGCCTCTCTTCAGGCCCAGGCAGATTCAGCAAACGTTCAGATCAGCCAGGCAAACAGCCAGATAGAGGCAGCGGCAGACAGTGCTAATGTTCAGATTGATGCAGCCATAGCCGCTGTTCAGAATTCTATAGACAGCGGCGCCATAGATCCGGATACAGGAAGCACCCTTATTGCCGGTCTGGATGGAAGCAGGGTCAATGTGCAGGGTGCAGATGCCGTGTCCGTGGATATTCCTGTAGCGGAGATTTCTATAGGCAATGACAGCTCTTCGGCGCTGGCATCCATTGCCTCCAGATTAGAAGAGATCCAGACAGGAGGAACCGGATCTGTGAACAGTATGGCAGAAGAACTAAACAAAGCAGCCGAAGCAGGAGAAAACCTTCCATCTTTCCAGACAGGAGACCTGTCACAGCTTACGGAGAGTATACAGGCTCTGACAGAAGGGGCCCGGCAGCTGGAAACAGGACTGGAGCAGATGAACCAGGGGTTAACTTCCATGGAGACACAGACCGCTTCTCTTCCGGCAGGAGCAGAAGGGATCGACAGCCTTTTAAAAGGATTTGACGAACTGACCGCCCAGAACCAGACCCTGGAGGAAGGGGGAGAAGCCCTGAAATCTTCTTCTTCTGCCCTGAATCAGGGAGCTGAAGAAGTAAACAGCGGAATCACCCGGTTAAACAGCGGGATCTCTGCCCTGGCACAGGGAGCCCGGCAGCTTGACGCAGGATTAGAAGAACTGGAAGAGAAAGGTACAGATATCCAGACAGGAAGCAGTAGTCTTACAGAAGGAACCCAGGCTCTTTTGGAAGGCCTTACCCAGCTTCAGGAAGGGGTAGACACTTTATCTTCCGGAGCCTCTGTTTTTGAAACGGGTATTTCCAGCCTGGCAGAAGGTTCCCAGGATCTGGACGAGGGAGCCGGAGAAATGAAAGGCGGCACTGAAGAATTTAAAACAGAAACTGCAGATATAGACACAGAAATCGAAAATAAGGTGGAGGAAATGGTACAGGAATTTTCCGGCGAAGACTATGTTCCGGTTTCCTTTGTATCTGAGAAAAATACCAATGTAGAGGCTGTCCAGTTTGCCTTCCAGACCGATCCCATCCAGATAGAAGAGGAAGAGGCCCGGGAGGAATCCTCTGCAGAAAACACCGGCTTCTGGGAAAAAATCAGAGGATTATTTGAATAATTCCGAAAAAACTAAAAATCGGACGTATATCCAGAGAAATTATCCTAACCTTCGGCAGTCCGGGGTGTTACAATACTGATTATAGTAAGACGAACACGGAAATGTGCTGTTCAGGAAAGGAGAAGGCTATGTAAAAGGGGCCCATGAAAATCCCGGATTTGCCTGTGCGGCCAAACATTTCCCCGGAAACGGACAGGACTTCCGAGACGCCCATCTGTCCAATAATGTAAACTATTTCGATGTAGAGGAATGGGATAAAACCTACGGACTGGTTTATAAAACACTGATTGAGAATGACCTGGACGCCATTATGGCAGGACATATCATGCTGCCCAAGTATGCAAAAGCCATCAATCCGGAGCTGAAAGACGAAGACATGATGCCGGCTACTTTAAGCCCGGAAATCATGAAAGGACTTTTAAGAGACAAACTGGGCTTTAACGGTATGGTGGTTACAGATGCCTCTCATATGGTAGGTATGACGGACCGTATGAAGAGAAAAGATATGCTCCCCAGGACCATCAATGCAGGCTGCGACATGTTCCTGTTCTTTAATGACCCGGAGGAAGACTTTGCCACTATGCTGGAAGCATACCAGAACGGCACGATCAGAGAAGAAAGAATGGAAGAAGCCCTGGAGCGTATCCTGGGCCTGAAAGCCCACTTAGGCCTTCACAAAAAGGCAAAAGAAGCTCTGGTGCCGGCACCGGAGGCCTTAGAGGGAGTTCTTGGCAGTCAGGAACACAAGGATATGCAGAAAGCCATCAGCCGGGACAGCATTACTCTGGTAAAATATAAAGACAAAGAAGTTCTGCCTGTTGTTCCGGAAAGATATAAGAGAATCATGATCGTTCATGTAAAAGGGGCAGAAAGCGGCATGTCCGCTCTGGCCAAAGCCATGGGAATGGCAGGAGGGACCAACCCGGCAGAGCTTTTAAGAGATAAGCTGATCAGCAAAGGTTTTGACGCATTTATCTACGAAAGTCCTGTGGACAAAATGAAGAAACAGATCGAAGCCGGGGAGAAACCGGATATCAATATTTACTTTGCCGGTAAGAACGCCATTGCAGACTTTGTAAAAGACATGGACCTGGTAATCACCCTCTGTGATATTAACGAGGGAAGGCCCAGCTTCGGACTTTCCAAAGGCGGCGGAGAAATCCCCTGGTATGTCTTTGAAATCCCGGTAGTAGCCGTAAGCTGCGGACAGCCCACCATGCTGGCAGATATTCCCCAGGTACGGACTTACATCAATGCCTACGACACAAAAGACAGTACCTTCGATGCACTGGTAGAAAACCTGATGACAGGAGAAGAAGCCTTTAAGGGACAGGATCCTATCGACAGCTTCTGCGGACTCTTTGACGCACGTCTGTAAAACAAAGGGATAGATTGTTGTTTATAGAATAATGATAAAAAATGAAAAGCGCCTCATCGCCGGACTTATTTCCGGTGGTGAGGCGTTTGTTACGGCTGAGCTTCCGATTTTTTCATTCTTGGCTGTAGTATTTAACTAGCTGGTACGGTTATACAGAAAGAAATCTGATTTTAAACCGTAATTTTCGATGGTCGAAACGGTTACACAGAAAAAATACGATTTTAAGCCGGAAATTTAGGTTAGTTGGGACGGTTACACAGAAGAAAATCTGATTATAAACCGTAATAATAGGGTAAATGGAACGGTTATATAGAAGAAAATCCGATTAAGAACCGTCCCCATATGCCTACAAGAACGGTTACATGAATGAAAATAGATTCTGAACCGTTTCTCCCATTAAAATGCAGTTGAATAGAGAAGAACAGAAGATTATGATTGTAGACAAATGGAAAAAGAGCTATAATAATCTCCGAATTACAGAGGGGCCTGCAGGCCCCGGATAGGAGAAATCATGAATTACGAAGAAGCAAGAGTATATTTGGAGGAAGCCTCTAAATACGGAAGTGTACTTGGCTTAGACAATATGCGCCATCTTATGGAACGTCTGGGAAATCCCCAGGACAGTCTGAAGTTTATCCATATTTCAGGAACCAACGGAAAGGGTTCCGTGCTGGCTTATCTTTCTACCATACTGACAGAAGCGGGATACCGGGTGGGACGGTATATTTCCCCTACTTTGTTTTCCTACAGAGAGCGGATACAGGTAAACGGAGAGCGGATCGGAAAAGAAGCCCTGGCGAAACATGTGACAGCTATTGCAGAAGCTATTAAAGATATGGAGGAACATCATCTTTCAAATCCCACACCTTTTGAAATAGAAACCGCCCTTTCTTTCCTGTATTTCCAGGAGAAAAAATGTGATCTGGTGGTCCTGGAAACCGGTCTTGGAGGAGCCCTGGACGCCACCAATATCATTAAGACGCCGGTAATGGAAGTGATCACCCCCATCAGTATGGACCACATGGCCTTTCTGGGAGATACTCTGGAGGAAATTGCCGCACAGAAAGCCGGGATCATCAAGCCTCATACAAAGGTAGTATCTGCGCCTCAGGAAACCGGAGCCAGGAAGGTTCTGGAAGAAAAGGCAGGGGAGCAAGGAGCTTCCCTGGAATTCCTGGATATGGAAGAAGTGAAGGATATCCATTACGGATATGAAAAACAGAGCTTTACCTGGAGAGATTTTGACCAGGTAGAGATTTCTCTGGCAGGAAGCTATCAGATCCTTAATGCCGCTCTTGCCCTTCAGGCTGTGACTATGCTTCAGGAGCTTGGCTATCCGGTTTCCAGAGAGAATATTTACGAAGGATTCAGAAAAACCCACTGGAGAGGACGTTTCACCCTGATCTCCAAAGAACCGGTAGTGATCATGGACGGGGCTCATAATCCGGGAGCAGCCAGAGAATTGGAACATTCTCTGAAGCTTTATTTTCCGCACCGGCATATCCGGTATATTTTCGGTATATTTCAGGACAAGGATTACAAACAGGTTATCCAGATCACAGCCCCGCTGGCAGACCATATCATAACAGTGCAGACTCCGGATAATCCCAGAGCCCTTCCGGCAGAAGAGCTGAAGGAAGCAGTGGCCTGTGTGAATCCTTCTGTGGAAGCGGCAAAAAGTATTGAACAGGCAGTGGAGAAAACTCTGGAAGAAGCAAAACCGGAAGATGTAGTGATCATTTTCGGCTCCCTTTCCTTCTTAGGAGAGGCAGAAAGGAATGTGAAGAAATGGAAAGAAAAACAGGACGGATTGCAGTAATTTCCGATACCCATGGACTTCTGCGGCCGGAAGTGGCTGAAATTTTAAAGACCTGCGACGCAGTCATTCATGGCGGAGATATTAATTCTCCCGGGATTCTGGAAGAAATCCGCAGGATCAACCCTTCTCTGTATGTGGTCCGGGGGAATAATGATAAGGAATGGGCCGAAAAACTGCCTAAAGAGCTTTCTTTTTCTCTTTTTGGCAAAAGCTTTTATATGGTCCACAATAAAAAACACATTCCCAAAGATCTGGAGAAAAAAGATTTTGTGATCTACGGACATTCCCATAAATACGAGGCCTATGTGCAGGAAGGCGTCCAGTATCTGAACCCGGGAAGCTGCGGTCCCAGAAGATTCCACCAGCCGGTGACCATGGCGGTGCTGATTATAGAAGCAGAAAGCTTCCATATAGAAAAGATGGATATCCTTCCCAGAGTGGAACAGGAAAAAGTACCGGAACTTTCCCAGAAAGATATGGAAAAGCTGATAAAAGGAATCTTAAAAGAACTGGAAAAGGGAACCACCGTGGCTTCTATAGCAAAGAAATTTCAGGTTTCAAAAGAGTTTGCAGAACAGGTGTGCAGGATTTCTGTAACTCACCCGGGAGTGACCGCCCATGGGATCATGGATAAGATGGAAGTAAATAAAATCGTATCAAAAAGCGGCAAAAACAGTTAGGAGGAAAGCTATTGATTTCCAGAAAATCCTCTCTTGAAAAAGAACTGGAGACGGTTTTAAAACAGGAACAAAGATATATAGACAAGCATAAAGAGAAAAAGGAATCTTTTCTGAACCAGAAGCTGGCCCAGAAGATTCCCGATGGACTTCAGGAGAAGCTGGACGCAGCATTTAGCAAGGCTTTTTTCCTGGTCTTTGACAAGGGAACCGGGATCATAGAAAAAACCTACAAAAAAGAAGATCTGGAGCATGGGTACAAGGTTAACGCTTATTCGGCGGAAATCCGGGAGAACAAAAACACCTTACGGACTTTTAAGAAAGGCGCTGCCGCCTCCTCCAGAAAAAATCTTCTTTTGTCTACAGCAGAGGGGGTAGGCTTAGGGGTACTGGGGATCGGTCTGCCGGATATTCCCCTTTTTACAGGAATGATCCTGAAAAGCATTTATGAAGTGGCCCTGCACTATGGATACGCCTACGATACAGAAGAAGAACGGTACTTTATCCTGAAACTGATCCAGGTATCTTTGCTGTATGGAGAGGAACTGGTTCAGGAAAATCAAAAGACAGATCTTTTTATGGAAATGAAGAAACTTCCAGAAGGATACGATATGAAGAAGCAGGTCAGAGACACCTCTTCCATGCTTTCCGGAGAGCTTTTGTATATGAAATTCCTTCAGGGAATCCCAGTGGTGGGAGCGGCAGGAGGAATTTACGATACCGTATATCTCCAGAGGATCATGAAATATGTAAAAATCAAGTATCAAAAACGATTTTTACTGGACAAAGCGAGAAAACGTTTACCATAATTATTTTATGTAAATTAAAAAGAGTTATAAACACCACAGCAGCAATGCTTATATAGAAAAATGAGAGTATTGATATAATTTGGGGCAATCATTCTATGAAAAAACATCTCTATGTGATCGGCGGCACCATGGGAGTCGGCAAGACTACAGTCTGCAATATTTTAAAGAAAAAATTGAAAAACAGCGTTTTCCTGGACGGGGACTGGTGCTGGAATATGGAGCCTTTTCAGGTGACAGAGGAGACTAAGGCAATGGTAATGGATAACATTACCCATATACTGAATAATTTCCTTGCCTGTTCGGCCTACGACCATGTGATTTTCTGCTGGGTTCTTCACGAGCAGGAAATCCTGGACACACTTTTATCCAGATTGGACTGCCGGAATGCAGAAGTTCATCTGTATTCCCTGATCCTTGATGAGAAAAGTCTGGAAGAGAGACTGAAAAAAGATATCCGTCAGGGACTTCGTCAAAAAGATGTGTTAGAGCGGAGTATCCGGCGGCTTCCTCTGTACGAAAAACTAAATACGAAGAAAATTCATGTTTCTAGACAAACGCCTGAGGAAACAGTAGCTGCAATACTGAGGGATACAGGGATAGAAGACAATGAGAAAGAAGAGGAAAAGAAAATGGAAAATATAAATGAAAAGGAAAGTGCATTTCCCGAAGATTTGGAAAGTCTGAAAAAAGAGCTGGAAGCTTACCGGAAAATGCACAGAGGCGTCAAGCAGGAGTATGATTCCATTGTACGACAGATGGAAAAACAGAAAGAAGCCGGCAGGACCAAGTCCGCCACCTACCGTCAGCTTATGGGACGGAAGCTGACCTACGGCAATATGCTGGATCTATATAAATTATACGATTTGGAGGACTGAACGCAATTATGCTCCATACAGTAATATATCTGTATAATAACGTCCTTCTCTAACTTCTGTCAC
>DWYL01000324.1 GCA_019118685.1 Candidatus Blautia merdipullorum | reverse complement strand
ATTTATACTGATATCCGCTCTGCTCATAGACTTTCATATTTCTGAATTTTTTCATAGCCATAGATGTGCCTCCTTAAACCGTAAATGAATATTTACTTTAGAAATGCCTTTGTCTTCCAGTCATCGGCCGTCAATCCAACGGCACCACCTCCCTTAAATCCTTCTGCCGGAAACATCGCTCAACTAACCTCGGCTTCGCCTCGCTAAGGTTCGCGATGTGCGTTCTCACTAAGCTCAGCTGACGCTTCGCTAAGTGTTCACAGCAAAAACAGCTGCCAATGCATTTACGCATCAGCAGCTGCCGATTTAAGTTCCGTGTATTATTTATTTGACTATTTCTCCTGATCCTTGATCCTGTAATAGTCTTCCATATCCAGGGTCAGATCCACATGAGTGTCAGGCTTTGATTTTCGGTTGCTCAAGAGGCACACAGTCTCCACATGAACCGTCTGACAAAACTGATCCACGCAGCAAGCCTTTTCTACCCTATACCCATTTGCCAAAAACATCTCCAGATCTCTTGCCAGGCTGGTGGGCTTGCAGGAAATGTACACCAGCTTATCCACTCCATACTGGATGATCTTTGGCAGGGCTTTGGGATGTATTCCGTCTCTTGGGGGATCCAGGACGATGAAATCCGGTTTTTCTTCTACCTGATCCAGGACTTTCAGCACATCTCCGGCAATGAATCTGCAGTTTGTGATCCCGTTAAGGGCGGCGTTCTCTTTGGCAGCTTCTACTGCTTCCTCCACGATCTCCACGCCAATGACTTCTTTTGCTACTTCTGCCAGGATCTGGGAGATGGTGCCGGTTCCGCTGTACAGGTCGAAGACGGTCATATCCTTGGTGTCGCCGATATATTCTCTTGCCGTATTGTAAAGGACCTGAGCAGCAAAAGAATTAGGCTGGAAGAATGAGAAAGGTGTGATCTTAAACTTCAGGCCCAGGATTTCTTCATAGAAGTAATCCTTTCCGTACAAAAGCCTGGTCTCATCGCTGCGCACCATATCGGAAAGTCCGTCGTTAATAATATGAAGAATCCCTACGATTTTTCCATCCAGGGAAAGGTCCAGCAGCCTTCTGATCAGGTCTGAAAGATCCGGATTTTCCTGGCTGGTAGTAACCAGATTTACCAGGATCTCTCCCGTAGTATTCCCCCGCCGGAGGAGAAGGTGGCGTAAAAATCCGGCATGCTGCATTTTATGATAATAAGTAAAGCCCTGTTCCCGGCAGTATTCCAGGACACAGCTCAGAATTCTGGTCATATCCTCATGGACCAGCTTGCAGTCCAAGGCGTTCAGCACGTCATAAGTGCTTCCCTTTTTGTGAAGGCCCAGAGAAAGAGGTCCGTCTTTATATTCATCTCCAAAGGAAAATTCCATCTTATTCCGGTAAGCAAACTCCTGGGGGCTGCCCTTGATCCCCTGGAAGAGATAATCCGGCCTGCCCTCCCCGTCGGTCTGGCCTCCTTTTACTATGGCTTCATCCAGCAGTTCCTTTACCTGTTCCGCCTTCATTTTCAGCTGTTCTTCATAGGGCATGGTCTGGTACATGCAGCCGCCGCAGGCAGGAAAGATACTGCACACCGGTTCTCTGGTCTCCAGAGGAGATTTTTCCAGGACCTCCAGTAGTCTTCCTTCCAGTCTTCTTCCTTTTTTCTTGTTAATCACAAAACGGACTTTCTGGCCAGGAATGCCGTTCTTTACCGTAACCTTTCCCTCCTCCAGATAAACTTTCCCCTTATTGGGAAAGTCTATTTTCTCAATGATGCCCTGATAAATTTCACCTTTCTTCAAATCCCCTTTTCCTTTCTTTCTAAAACTCTATATCCGCACACAGATCTCTTTACAGAAAAAGAAGCCCCGGTCTCCCGAAGCTCCTTATATCTTTTTTACTTTTCTTCCTTATCGTCATCCTCATCTTCATCTTCGAAGTAATCGTCGAAGTCCTCATCAAAATCTTCTTCGAAGTCTTCCAGGTAATCCGGAGTAAAGAAACGATAAACTGCATATGCGATACCTGCAACCGCTGCTACTGCACCGATAATTGCCAGAACCCATAATACTGTATTCTTATTTCTTTCCTCTTCTCTTTTCTGTAATGCTGTCATTAAATCCTCAATACGATTCATAGCCTGCACCATCCTCTCTTTTTGCAGCTCTGCTGCAAATATATTGCCATGCTGTATCTTCCTACAG
Organism: Candidatus Blautia merdipullorum; assembly: GCA_019118685.1. Classification (GTDB taxonomy): domain Bacteria; phylum Bacillota; class Clostridia; order Lachnospirales; family Lachnospiraceae; genus Blautia; species Blautia merdipullorum. Next base: position 2,597 of record DWYL01000324.1, on the reverse strand, counting down.
CTTCTGTCTTTTAGATATTATACCACTCTAAAAAGAATTTTACTATCCTTTCTTAACTTTTTCCGGGAAGAATTTTTTCAATTCTCTGATTACATCCTAAACTTTCTTTAATTTTGCAAAAGATGCGAACATCTTTTTTACTCCCACTTTATCAAAATTCACTGTTACTTCGTAATCCCGTCCTCCTTCTGTAATGTCTGTAACCACTCCGTTCCCGAATTTTATATGTTTTACAGTGTCTCCCACTCCATAGTCCAGACCCTGGGCATGTTTTACTTCAAATTTTTTCGGGATAAAAGCCGGCTGTTTAAAGGCCTGCTTCAGCTGGCGCATGGAGGTGGGAAGAGGAATATCCATAGGTTTCTTTTCCTGGACTTCTCTTCCCAGATCCACCAGCTCCCGGGGGATTTCCCGGATAAAGCGGGAAACTTTATTGTACTGGGTTTCTCCCCGGATCATTCTCTGCTGGGCGCAGGTAAGCGTCAGCTCTTTCATAGCTCTTGTAATCCCTACGTAGCAAAGACGCCTTTCCTCCTCCAGCTCGCTGGGATCGTCTGCGGTTATGGTCATATAGCTGGGGAAAATCCCGTCTTCCATTCCTGCCAGGAATACATAAGGGAACTCCAGGCCCTTTGCACTGTGAAGAGTCATCAGCAGCACCTGATTGTTGTCTCCCTCCACAGTATCAATATCTGCGATCAAAGCTACCTCTTCCAGGAAGCCGGAAAGGGTGGGCTCTTCATTTTCTTCTTCATAGGACACAATCTTAGTGATCAACTCGTTGATATTTTCAATCCGAGATTCTGCCTCTTCCGTACCCTCTGCTTTCAGCTCATCTACATATCCTGTTTCCTCGATAATGTTCTCCAGAAGAGCAGAGGGGGAGAGATAGTCGGCTTTACTCCGCAATGTCTGTATAAAAGTAACAAAAGGCTGGATCTTGGAAGCGGCTCTTCCCACCCGTTCCATACATTCTGGCTCTCTTAAAGCATCGTAAAAGCTCATGCCCCGTTCTGAAGCATAGTCCTGTACTTTTCCAAGGGTTGTGGCTCCGATGCCCCTTTTTGGCACATTGATGATCCTCCGGACAGCCAGATCGTCTCTGGCATTGTCTACAGTCTTTAAGTAGGCCAGCAGGTCCTTGATCTCTTTTCTGGCATAGAAGTTTACTCCTCCCACCAGTTTATAAGGAATATTTGCCATCAGGAATTTTTCTTCGAAAAGGCGGGACTGGGCATTAGTCCTGTACAGAATGGCAAAGTCTTTATACTCTGCCTCATGAGCCCGTACCTTCTTGCCGATCTCTCCGCAGATATACTCCGCTTCTTCATAGGCATTCATAAACTGGCGGAAGCGGATCTTCTCTCCCTCTTCGTTCTCAGTCCACAGGGTCTTGCTCTTTCTGCCCACATTGTTCTGGATCACTTGGTTGGCGGCGTTAAGGATGTTCTGGGTGGAACGGTAATTCTGCTCCAGCTTGATCACCAGAGCCTGGGGAAAGACTTTCTCATATCCCAAGATATTGCCGATATTGGCGCCTCGGAATTTATAGATAGACTGGTCGTCATCTCCCACTACGCAAAGGTTTTTAAATTTATCTGCCAGAAGGCTGACAAATTTAAATTGGGCAGTATTGGTATCCTGGTACTCATCTACCATGATATATCGGAACCTCTGCTGATAATAATCCAGGACATCCGGGCAGGAGCGGAAAAGCTCTACGGTTTTAAAGATCAGATCGTCAAAATCCAGGGCATTATTCTTCTTCAGTTCTTTCTGGTACTCCTTATAAGCCAGGGCAATCTTCTTTTTGGAAAAGTCTCCCATCACATTCAGCTCATATTCCTCCGGCCCCACAAGTTCATCTTTTGCCGAAGATATCGCTGCCAGGATAGCTCTCTCCTTGGTGATCTTTGTGTCGATTTCCAGCCTCTTGCAGATTTCTTTCATAACTGTTTTCTGGTCGTCCGTGTCATAGATGGTAAAATTGTTATCAAAACCCAAGCGGTCTATGTATCTTCTCAGGATCCGCACACAGCTTGAATGGAAAGTGGAGACCCAGATGCTTTCTGCTCCGAAGCCTACCAGTTTATCCACTCTCTCCCGCATTTCCCCCGCCGCCTTATTAGTAAAAGTAATCGCCATGATATTCCAGGGATTGACCCCTTTCTCTTCAATAAGGTAGACGATCCTGTGGGTCAGCACTCTGGTCTTTCCCGAACCGGCTCCGGCAAGGATCAGCACAGGTCCTTCTGTATGAAACACAGCTTCCTTCTGCTGGGTATTTAATGTATCATAGATACTCATATTTAAAGTCCTCCATCTCATTTCCATAAAACAAAACATTAGTTCTTATACTATATCATATCCCCCTGAACACATGCAAGCCTGGAAAACTCCCCAAAAAGAAATAGCGCTGTCCCATTAGTCATACTTCAGGAATATTTATACATTTTATGCGAATTTGTCGAGCATAACTTGAGACTATAGGCTCAAAGCAGTGCAGACAGATCAATAAAATGTATAAATATTCTCGATTCTAACTAATGAGACAGCGCCATTTTCTTCTCTTCCCGTTTATTTTTGTCTCTGTTTGA
>DWYL01000323.1 GCA_019118685.1 Candidatus Blautia merdipullorum | reverse complement strand
GCGTGTTCCGGCGTGATCGCTCCCTCATTGATTTCCGCTATGTTGATACTGCTATATAATTCTCCCCACAAACAATCCATGAGAGAAGAACTGTTTTTTAACCCTTCTTTGAAAGCATCCAGATCTTGTTGCAGGTATTCCGGAAGTCCGTATTCGTAAGAATTTTCCCGGAGTTCTTCTGTGGATAGTACTTTTTTTTTCATATTCATCACCTCTTCTATTATATTGGTATAACGAAATGAAATCAAGAGAATCTATAGACATATCATGTCTACGAAAAGAGAAAAAAATTGCATTTTCCTGTTCATCTGATAAACTAAGAAAGAGAAAATAATGAATGAGGTGTATAAAATGCCGGAAAAGCTGGAAGTTTTCTGCGTTCTGGAACAGAAGGAAAAGTATCAGATTCTAAAAGAAACCATGAAAGAGGGAGAAAGTCCGGAAGAATGCCTGGCAAGGACATTCGGCGGTGAAAATTCTGCTCCATTCTCCTGGAAGACCAGGGGAATCCTGACTTTGGTCAGAGAGGAGAAGCCTACAGAATATATGCTTTTATTCAGTGCCCGGCGGACTCTTCCGGAGGGCAGGAAAGAAGAGACAGATACTGTCTGCTGGCCGAAATGTGATGAGATTTTACAGAATCTGACCGGGGAGGAAGAGAAGATCTGTTTTCGGCTTATGATGGAAGAGAGACCATTCTTTTCTTTAAAGGTGACCTTTGACAGACGAAATATCCTCAGATCTGCCTCTGTAAATGGTAAGCCTCTGGAGCTTTTCGACATTTTAAAGGAAGACGGAAGTCCGGCGGGCATTGTCCGGGAGAGGGGTGTGGCTCATCTGGACGGCAGTCTTCATCCTACTTCCCATATCTGGATCGTCCGGAGAAATCACAGCAGCGGATGGGATCTGCTTCTTCAGAAGAGAAGTCTTTTTAAGGACTCTAACCCCGGCTGTTATGATATTTCTTCTGCAGGCCATGTATCTGCCGGAGATACCTACCTTCCGGCAGCCCTCAGGGAGCTTGGAGAAGAGCTGGGGATCCGGGCAGAAGAGAAAGACCTTCACCTGGCAGGAATGCGGAAGGCATACTTTGAAGATGTGTTTTACGGAAAACCTTTCCGGGATTATGAGATCAGCGTAGTCTATGTCTATGACAAACCGGTGGATGAGAAGAAACTGGTCCTTCAGGAGTCAGAGGTAGAGGCTGTAAAGTGGATGGATTTTCAGGAATGCTGCCGCAGGGTAGAGCATGGCAGCATGAAACACTGCATTTATATGGACGAACTGGAGATCGTGGGAAGATATTTAGATAAATGCGAAGATAGTGAGCAGTAAGTATTGTTTCCTGTTAAGACTAGAACGAGAAAAAAATTTTTTTAAATAATTATACTTGTACACGTATCCATGTGATAGTAAAATTATGGCATACAGAAAAACCTGAAGATTTAGGAGGAAAAGGATATGAAGATCGGATTTAATGAAGCTACTGCTCTGGAATGCAAAGGCCAGTCTTTGATGGCAGATCTGGAAATGTGTGAAAAATATGGGTTTGATTATATTGAGATCCGTTTTGACTGCCTGAAAGAATATTTAAAAGAGCATACTCTTGAGGAACTGGCAGAATGGTTTGCAGCCCACCATCTAAAACCCTGGGCTTACAATACTTTGCTGTACTTTAATCAAAGAGATGAAGAAGGCAGGAGAGAGATAGACGCAGAAACAGAGTTTATTCTGAATGTTTCTAAAAAAATCGGCATGAAAATGCTGATCACAGTGCCTTCCTGCGGAATAAAGGATAAGACAGTGGGAGAAATCCGTAAAGAAGCAGTGAAACAGCTGCGGCATCTTTCTGACATGGTAGGGTCAGATATGAGAATTTCTCTGGAATTCTGCGGCTCTCCGGACTGTTCTATCAATCAGTTCGGCACTGCTTATGATATTGTGAAAGAAGTGGACAGGGACAATGTAGGAATCACCCTGGACACCTTTCATTTTCATGAAATGTGTTCCAGGCTGGAAGATCTGCAGGCCGCTGACGGAAAGAAAATTTTTGCCTATCATTTGAACGACTGTGAAGATCTGCCTTTGGGCTCCTGCGGAGACGATAAAAGGCTGTGGCCGGAAGAGGGAGTGATCGACCATCAGGGGATTGCCGGCGCTTTGAGGAAAATAGAATTTGACGGAGTCTGTACCATTGAGGAATTCCGTCCAGAATACTATGCCATGTCTCATGAAGAAAATATAAAGAAAGCTGCCCAGGTAACGAAAGATTTTGTGGCGAAATACTTTGGATGAAATCATCTGCAGTAAATTTCCAGCAGCTGCCGGATCTGAAGATTCAGATTTTCCGGCGGCTGTTTTTTTGCCTGAGGAGCAAGCTTCAGCCACAGATGAAGGCTGTGATACCTGGAAGTTTTCCCCTTTTTGGAGGAGGCCGGTTTCTTGGACGCTTTGATTTTGACAAGGACTCTTCGCTGCTCAAAAAGAGGAATCACAATATAGTAGAACCGGTCGTCAGGAAAAGAGAGATAGCCCAGTTCCCGTCCGGCATTGTTTTTCAGATACAGCCGATGGTCTTTCAGCCTGGAAGGAAAAAGAGCTTCTCCCTCTTTAAGATTTGCAAGACTTCCGGAAATCTCCAGCATAGCAGGCAGATAATAAATTTCTTTTTCCTCTTCTCCGAGAGCTGTTTTCTTTGCCAGTTCTTTTAGAAGGGCAGTGCTGTCCATAAACTGCTGAGCCAGGAGATAGGTAAGCTGAGGATGGATCTTCCGGCGGAGAAAAGAATCCTCCTTTCGCTGAAGGGAGGCATCCACTTCATCCAGAAGTTCCTGTCCGCAGCGGTAAATGCTCAGGAGAAACAGAGGAAAATCTTCTTCTGTAGTCCACAGGTACTTTCCCCGAGCAATGGTAAAATTTCCCAGGATATTTCCCTCATAATCTTCTGCATAGTGGAGTACATCCCGCTCTTTCCACGCCTGATCATTGACAGGAGCGTCCCAGTGAAAGGTATTCTTCCGGCTGTTTTCCCCTTTCCCGGAAAAAGAGAGGCCTTCTGATTCTGTGAGTCTCTTCTTTAGAACTCCATAGGCCAGATTAATCTCCTGGGCGCTGTACTGGTACCTGGCCTTTGACGGGCCGGATACATCCGGATGAACCTGGAGCATAAGTCTGCGGTATTGCTTTTTTACCTGTTCGATATCTGCCTTTGGGGAAATACCCAGGATTTTCCCTGCCTCTGCTGGGGTCATGGACTTTGCCTCTCCTTTCCTTTGGTTTACAATGCTTTGTGTATGTCCTATGATAACATAAAGAAAAAAGGAACACAAACGGATTGACAAAGACGGTCTATTATTATAGACTAAAGAAAAAGGTTTATAATAATAAACCAATTCCGCGAAAGGAGTGGCTTCTATGAAAGATTTCAGGCTGTGTGACAGTGAATACCGTTTCATGCTCCTTGTCTGGGAGACTG
>DWYL01000007.1 GCA_019118685.1 Candidatus Blautia merdipullorum | reverse complement strand
CACGCTATAGTCCAGATCAACTCCCCGGCGTTTGAGCGTTTCTTTCCAGACTTTGAAATGGAAGGGTTCACTGTTGATCAGAACACCGTCCATATCAAATATTATTCCCTTTAACATATTTTACCCTTCTTTTCTATATACAGGAAGACTGCTCCAAAAGTTCCTCGATAAAATTCCAGATTTCTTCTCTTCCCTGCTTTGTCTGCGCAGAAAAAGGAATAACTGTAGTCTGAGAAGGGAGGCCCAGTCCTTCTCTGACTTCTTTAATATGCTTCTGGACCTGGCTTCTTTTTAATTTGTCTGCCTTTGTGGCAATAATAATAGGCCAATATCCATTATGGACGATCCATTCATACATAAGTTTATCATTTTCTGAAGGCCTGTGGCGGATATCTACCAGAAGAAAAACTGCCCGCAGTTGTTCTGACTGATGGAGATACCGTTCGATCAGTTCTCCCCACTGTTCTTTTTCTGCCTGAGAAACTTTCGCATATCCGTAGCCTGGAAGGTCCACCAGATACATCTCATGATTAATATTGTAAAAATTAATTGTCTGGGTCTTCCCCGGCGATGAACTGGTCCGTGCCAGGGATTTTCTGTTCATCAGACTGTTGATCAGAGAAGATTTTCCGACATTGGACTTCCCTGCAAATGCGATTTCCGGCACTGTGTTTTTCGGCAGGATGCTCGTGATCCCGCAGACTGTATCCAGTGCCACATGTTTTATGACCATGCATTTTCCTCCATTTTAATGGTTATCCTTTGGCGCCAGAGCCTGCCGGAGTACTTCTTCCATAGTGCTTACTCCTATGATCTCCAGTCCTTCTGTGATCTCATGATCCATTTCCGCTACATCTGCCTGATTTTCCAAAGGAATCAGCACTTTTTCTATTCCTGCGCTTTTCGCAGCCAGCAGCTTTTCCTTCAAACCTCCGATAGGAAGAACTCTTCCTCTTAAAGTAATTTCTCCGGTCATGGCTATATTTGCCTTTACCGGTGTCCCGGTAATGGCAGAAAGCATAGCCGTTGCCATAGTGATTCCCGCAGAAGGCCCGTCTTTTGGGACTGCCCCTTCAGGAATATGGATATGTAGATCATGCTTCTGGAAAAATTCCGGATCAATATTATAATGACCGGCAACCGAACGGATATAGCTGATGCCTGCCTGTGCAGATTCTTTCATCACATCGCCCAGCTGGCCTGTGAGAAGGAATTCTCCTTTTCCCGGCATCAGGTTTACTTCAATCTGAAGGGTATCTCCTCCCACACTGGTCCATGCCAGTCCCCGGACAATACCCACTTCATCTGTCTGGTTTTTCTTCTGATAAGTATATCTGGCTCTCCCCAGAAAGTCTTTCAGATTTTCCGTGGTCACAGTAACCTCTTTTTCCTTATCTTCCATGATTTTCCTGGCCGCTTTTCTGCAGATATCCCCGATCTTTCTTTCCAGGTTCCGGACTCCGGCCTCCTTTGTATAGCCAGTAATAATCTCCCGGAGAGCATCCTCTTCTATCCTCAGCTGCTCTTCCTTCAGGCCATGGGCCTTGATCTGTTTCGGGATCAAATGTTCCCAGGCAATATGCCACTTTTCATTTTCTGTATAACTGCTGATTTCAATGATCTCCATCCGATCCAGCAAAGGTCTGGGGATCGTCTGAAGGTCATTTGCCGTGGCGATAAAGAGAACCTGAGACAAATCTAGGGGGATCTCCACATAATTATCTCTGAATTTTACATTCTGTTCTGAATCCAGCACCTCTAAAAGTGCGGAAGAAGTATCTCCCTTATAGTCACTGCTGACTTTATCGATTTCATCCAAAAGCATCAAAGGATTTTTCACACCAGCCTGGATCAGTCCATTGGCGATCCGTCCCGGCATAGCGCCGATATAAGTTCTTCTGTGTCCCCGGATCTCAGCTTCGTCCCGTACTCCGCCAAGAGAAATCCTTACATATTCTTTATGGAGAGCTCTGGCCACAGAACGGGCAATAGAGGTTTTCCCGGTTCCGGGCGGTCCCGCCAAACATAAGATAGGACTATCTCCCTTCTTTGTCAAAGTACGGACGGCCAAAAATTCCATAATCCTCTCTTTGACCTTTTCCAGACCATAATGATCCTCTTCCAGGATCCGGTTTGCCTCTTTCAGATTCCGGCTGTCCCTGGAAGTCTTATCCCATGGCAAAGACAGCAAGGTCTCAATATAACTGCGCATCACGCCTGCTTCTGCCTGGACAGCAGCAGATTTTTTGAATCTGTCAATCTCTTTATAGATTTTTTTCTTTACTTCTTTTGATGCCTTCAGCTTATCCGTCTGTTCACGGAACTGATCTGCCTCAGACATGGTATCTCCGTCTCCCAGTTCTTCCTGGATAACTTTCAGCTGTTCTCTCAGAATATAATCCCGCTGATTTTTATCCACCCGTTCTTTTACTTTTCTATTAAGCTCCATACGGATTTCCATGATCTGGATCTCATTCGTCAGGATCAGTCCCAGAACTTCATAACGGTCTTCTAAAGACACGGCTTCCAGAATCTTCTGCTTATCCTCATACTTCATCGGCAGATTCACGGCGATCTGATCGATCACCTTTTCCACATCCTTAAGTTCCAGGATCTGTCCCGCCAGGTCTTTGCTCAGCTTCGGATTTTCGTTGCAGTATCGGATAAAAATCTCCTTTATCCCTCTCAGCATGGCTTCTTTTATATTTTCATCTAAAGATTGGTTCAGAGACGGGTCAAACACCGCGATCTCTGCTTCCAGATAAAGGCCTTCTTCGTCCAGATGGAGAAGTTCTCCTCTTTCCCTTCCTTCTGCTAGAACCTGGATAATCCCGCTCTTTGTCTTTACCAGCTGCTTGATCACTGCGACTGTTCCAATTTTGTATAGATCCTCTTGTCCAGGATCTTCTGTCTGAGGGGCCTTCTGGGTAATAAGAAATACTCTCTGATCCTCTACCATAGCTTTTTCTAAAGCCTTTACAGATTTCTTCCTGCTCACATCAAAATGTACGATCATATCCGGAAGAATCGTGGTACCTCTCAGAGCGATAACCGGCAAATATTGTATCGTGTCGTTCATACTCGCTCCTCCTTATGCTTTTGCCTCTTTATTATGCGATCTCAGGAGTCTCTTTTTTCTTCCTGCCGCTGTTTTTGTTTCTTCTGGAAGCAGCGGGAAGTTCTCTGTGTTCAAGCACCGGAGATTCCTTTCCTTCTACCACAGCCTTTGTGATCGTGCAGGAACTGATGCTCTCATCAGAAGGAGCCGTATACATGATATCCATAAGAACGCTTTCCATAATGGCTCTCAATCCTCTTGCGCCGGTTTTTCTCTCCATAGAACGGTCTGCAATAGCTCCCAGAGCCTCCTCGTCGAATTTCAGTTCAATGCCGTCCAGTTCAAAAAGGGCCTGGTACTGACGTACAAGGGAATTCTTAGGTTCTGTCAGGATCTGTACTAAAGCCTGGCGGTCCAAAGCATTAAGGGAAACCACCACCGGCACACGGCCTACAAATTCCGGTATCAGTCCAAAGCGAACCAGATCCTGGGGCATAACTTCCTTGAGAAGTTCCCCTACGTTTTTCTCTCGAGGAGCGGTAACTGACGCATTAAAACCGATTGACTTTGTATCTTTTCTTGTCTCGATGATCTTTTCCAGACCTTCAAAAGCGCCTCCGCAGATAAACAGGATGTTCGTAGTGTCGATCTGGATAAATTCCTGCTGCGGATGCTTTCTTCCTCCCTGAGGAGGTACATTGGCAACTGTGCCTTCTACAATTTTAAGAAGCGCCTGCTGCACACCTTCTCCTGACACATCCCTTGTAATAGAAGCATTCTCTGATTTTCTGGTAATCTTATCAATTTCATCAATATAAATAATCCCATACTGGGCCCGCTCAATGTCATAGTCCGCTGCCTGGATCAATTTCAGAAGGATGTTCTCCACATCCTCCCCTACATATCCTGCTTCTGTCAAAGTAGTGGCATCTGCAATAGCAAAAGGTACATTCAGGAGCCTTGCCAGTGTCTGTGCCAGAAGCGTCTTTCCGGAACCGGTAGGACCCAGCAAAAGAATGTTGCTCTTCTGAAGTTCTACATCTGACACCCCTCCTGCCAGAACTCTTTTGTAATGATTGTATACCGCCACAGAAAGAACCTTTTTTGCTTCCTCCTGCCCAATCACATACTCATCTAAAAACTCTTTAATTTCCTGAGGTTTATGCAGATTAATCTCATCCGACATCTGGCTTTCAAAATCTGCACCCAGTTCTTCATCAATAATCTCTGCACAGATTCCCACACACTCATCACAGATATAGGTGCCGTTAGGCCCTGCGATGAGCTTCTTCACCTGGTCATCTGTCTTACCGCAAAAGGAACACCTGATTTTCGTATCATTCCCCTTCATTGCCATTTTACTTTCCTTTCTTCTATGTCCAATATTCCTGAAAGCTGAAAGACCCCCGCATATATCTGCAGGAGTCTTATCTTCAGTCAACTATCTATGCTGGATGACAGAATCGATCAAACCATAATCCATTGCCTCCTGAGCAGTCATATAGTTATCTCTCTCTGTATCTCTTGCAATTGTTTCCAGGGTCTGGCCTGTGTTCTGTGCCAGAATAGAATTCAGCATGTGCTTTGTCTTCAGAATCTGCTCTGCCACAATCTCAATCTCTGTCGCCTGACCTTTAGCGCCGCCGGAAGGCTGATGTATCATAATTTCCGCATTGGGAAGAGCCATACGTTTTCCTTTGGTGCCCCCTGCCAGAAGGAAGGCCCCCATACTGGCTGCCAGTCCCATACAGATGGTGGACACATCACACTTAATATACTGCATGGTGTCATAAATTGCCATGCCTGCGGTGACGGATCCGCCCGGGCTGTTGATATATAAATGAATATCCTTTCCCGGATCTTCAGATTCCAGGAAAAGAAGCTGTGCCACAATCAAGTTTGCAGACACGTCTGTTACTTCCTCACCTAAGAAAATGATCCTGTCTTTTAGTAATCTGGAATAAATGTCGTAGCTTCTTTCTCCACGGCTGGTCTGTTCAATGACATACGGTACTAAGCTCATGAAACTCCTCCTATTTTTCAGTCGTACGCAGCGGAATTATTCAGCTTTTTCCTCTTCTTTTTTCTCAACTGTCTTTGCTGCGTCTGCAACCAGGGTAACTGCTTCCTGAACAGCCATATCCATCTTGATCTGCTCTTTCTCATAGTCACCCATCATCTCTTTTAATTTGTCGGCTTCCATCTTGTACATGTCAGCCATTCTCTTTACTTCTTCCTCAAATTTCTCATCGGAAATCTGGATGTTCTCTGCCTCAGCAATCTTTTCCAGTACCAGACGGCTCTGGATTCTCTTCAGCGCCTGCGGTCTCATCTGCTCCTGAACTTTCGCATTATCAAGGCCTGTAAACTGATAATACTGATCGATTGACAGTCCCTGAGCCTGCATTCTTCTGATAAAATCCTGCATAAGCTGATTGATCTGGCTCTGGATCATAGGTTCAGGAATATCCATCTGCGCATTTGCGATCACAGCATCTACTGCTTTATCTTCTTTTTCTCTCTTAGCAACCTCTTCTTTGCGCTCTCTTAAGTTTTTCTCAATATCTGCTTTGTATTCTTCAAGAGTATCAAACTCGGAAACATCTTTTGCGAACTCATCATCCAGTTCCGGCAGCTCTTTTACCTTGATCGTCTTCACAGTGCATTTAAATACAGCAGGTTTTCCAGCCAGATCATTTGCATGATAATTTTCCGGGAAAGTTACATTTACTTCTTTCTCTTCTCCGATCTGCGCTCCTACCAGCTGATCTTCAAATCCAGGAATAAAAGAGTTGGAGCCGATAGTCAGCGGATAATCCGTTCCCTTTCCGCCTTCAAATGCCTCTCCATCTACGAAGCCTTCAAAATCCAGTGTAACCATATCGCCCTGCTCTACAGCTCTGTCATCTACATCGATGGTTCTGGAATTGTTTTCCTGCTCTCTCTTTAATTCAGCGGCAACTTCTTCTTCAGTAACTTCTACAGGAGAAACCTCTACCTCTACTCCTTTGTACTCGCCCAGAGTCACCTCTGGTTTTACAGCAACTTCTGCGGTAAAAATAAAGGATTTACCTTTCTCGATCTGAACAATGTCAATTTCCGGCTGGGAAACGATATCCAGCTTGCTTTCTTCTGCAGCCTTTGGATATTCTTCCTGGATCAGTGCATTTGCAGCGTCTTCATAGAAAATACCAGCGCCATACATTTTTTCGATCATAATGCGGGGAGCTTTTCCTTTACGGAATCCTGGGATTGTGATTTTGTTTTTATTTCTCATATAAACAGCCTGCACTGCCTTCTCAAAATCCTCCGGGCTGACTTCTACAGTCAGCTTTGCCATGTTCTTTTCTAAGTTTTCTACCTGTACACTCATTGTCAATGATTCCTCCTTGAATTTCTATATGCATTCTGTTCTGTAAATACGCTTTTTAGAACAGCGCTTTTTCTCATACTTACAGTCATTAACACAGTATAGCACAAGGAAATGGAAAACGCCAGTATTTTTTTCTTCTTACGCCATGTAAATCACAGATTTTTTGATCTCTTCCGCCTTTTCAGGGCCAAAGAGAAGGGATATCAGCTCCAGTGCAAATGGAATCGCCGTTCCCAGGCCTCTGCTGGTGGTAATGCAGCCGTCTGTGACAACTTCTTCCATCTCCACCTGCGCCCCTGTAAGCTTGTCCTCAAATCCCGGATAGCACACTGCCCGTTTCCCTTTCAGCAGTCCCAGTCCGCCCAATACGCTTGGCGCAGCACAGATAGCCGCCACTCTTTTGCCCTTGGCCGCAAAATCCTGGAGCAGCCCGGTAAGTCCTTCATGTTCTCCCAGATAAAGGGTTCCCGGCATTCCACCCGGAAGCACCAGAAGATCTGCCTGGCTGAAGTCCACATCATCAAAAAAAGTATCTGCTTTGATCTCAATGCCGTGACTTCCCTTTACTGCCAGTCCGTCACTGATAGATACCATCTTCACCTGGGCTCCTGCCCTTCTCATCAGATCCACCACTGTCAGTCCTTCTATCTCTTCAAATCCATCTGCAGTAAACACATATACATTTGCCATGTTTCTTTCCTCTCTTTTCTGTTCTATCTGGCCTGAACCGGTTTCCTGAAATATCCGGCCTCTGACTATCTACTGAATATTGTAGCACACTTTCCAGCCCCCTGATTTAAAATTTTTATAAAGAAATATCAGGCCTTGCATTTTCCTCTGTCTGTGATATAACTGTAAAAAAGGCAAGGAGGCATTTCCATGGAAATTGAAAGAAAATATCTGATTCACAAACTCCCTGATGATCTGGACAGCTATCCCCGAAAAAAAATACAGCAGGCTTATCTCTGCACCAGTCCCGTTGTCCGTATCCGCCGTCAGGATACCGACTATTACCTGACATATAAAGGGGGCGGATTAATGGTCAGAGAAGAATACAATCTCCCCCTGAACCGGGAAGCCTATGAACATCTTCTGAAAAAGGCAGACGGTATCGTCTTATCCAAGACCAGATATCTCCTTCCTCTGACAAAAGAGCTGACCATTGAGCTGGATGTTTTTGACGCTCCTTATGAAGGGCTCTGGCTGGCTGAAGTGGAATTTCCCACAGAAGAAGAAGCCAATGCCTTTACTCCCCCTGAATGGTTCGGGGAAGACGTAACCTTTTCAAGCGCCTATCACAACAGTACCTTATCCAGAAAAAAGCTGGAAAAAAGCTGAGCATTTTCCCTTATCAGGTACTTTAAAGCAGCCGGAAATCCTCTGAAAACTTTCTCTTTGAAGTTTCCCCTTCCGGCTGCTTTTTTTGTCTTCAGCCGTTACTTTGCTGCCTTCTGTGCATAAGTCACATCTACCAGTTCTTCATAGGGCACTCTTTCTTCCAGCTCTCCTGCGCTGTCCAGGATATCCTGCAAAAGTTCAAAGCTTTCTTCCTCAAAGATCAGATTTTCTTTCCAGGTATCCTGTTCCTGATATCTCTCCACGATCCTGGTAACAGTCTCCAGATCGTTTTCCTTAAACTGAGGCTGGATGATCCGGGCGATCTCCTCCGGGGTATGGGAATTCACATAATCCATTCCCCTCTGAAGGGCATTGGTAAATCCCTGGATGATCTCCGGATTTTCTTCGATATAGCTTTCTTTGACGCTGTAGGCAGTGTAGGGAACATAGCCGGATTCCACTCCACAGGAAGCCACCACATAGCCGGCGCCTTCCTGCTCCAGGGCTGTGGCGGAAGGTTCAAATTCTACGCTGAACTCTCCCTGGCCTCCCGCAAAAGCAGCTGCCGTAGAGCCGAAATCAATACTCCGGTCAATGTTTACATCTTTGTCCGGATCAATTCCCTTTTCTTTCAAAATATACTCGAAGACCATCTCCGGCATTCCGCTTTTTCGTCCTCCCAGTACATCCTTTCCTATCAGATCTGTCCATTGGAAATCCGGCATTTCTTCCCTGGCCACTATAAAGTTCCCCGCTCTCTGAGTAAGCTGGGCAAAATTGATCACCGGGTCGTTTGCCCCTTGCTGATAGGCATAGATGGAAGACTCAGACCCCATAAATCCAATATCCGATTCCCCGGACAGCACAGAAGCCATGACCTTATCAGCGCCAAAGCCAGTGACCACTTCCAGTTTGATCCCCTCTTCCACAAAGTACCCTTCCTCAATCGCCACATACTGGGGCGCGTAAAAAATAGAATGGGCCACCTCGTTTAAAGTGACTTTTTTCAGTTCTTCTCTTTCAGAGACTTCTCCTCCTGTCTCTTTGCTGTTGTCTTCCTCTTGGCAGCCTGTAAAAAAAAGGCTCATAGCCAGTACTCCCAAGCATAATAAGGCGGTAAGCTTTTTCATAACCCTCTCCCTTCAAAGAAAAGCCCTGCAGAAGGTTCTGCAGGGTATATAATAAACTATGTATTTTTTCAGGAATTGCCACTGGTTTTTACAGACGGGGCGCCGGATTTTTTCTGTCCTCCATATATTTTTTAATTCCTTCTATATCGCTGTAAGAAAAATGACGCAGTTCGTTTTCCGTCATCTGGCCTAATTCTTCCAGATCTGAATTTCCCGTCACCGGACAGATAGGTCTCAGTTCTTCCTCTGTAAAACCCAGCTCTTCCATCTGTTCTTTGGAAATATACTGGGTTACCTCGATTTTATTGCAGGATCTGCAGTGATATACTGTAAACACCTCTTTGCTCATTTCTTTCTTCTCCTTTATCCTATAGAAAATTTCCCGGATACCTGCGGGCTGTTAGTTTTTAGAATAACACAGATCCCTGTCTCCTACAAGAGTTTGCTCTGATGAAAGCCTCTTATGAGAAATGCTCTTGCAAAATTTTATTTAAGCCCTCATAATGTAGGAAAAAAGGAGGTCCAATCAATGAAATATGGATTTATCGGCTGCGGAAATATGGCTGCCGCGATCATCAATGGAGCATTAGCTAAAGGAATTCTGGCTAAAGATGATATTTTAGCTTCTGTAAAAACAGAATCCTCTGCGAAAAAAATACAGGAAACCATAGGCATTGCCTGTACTACCGACAATCTCTTTGTGGCTTCTCAGGCGGATTATCTTTTTTTGGCTGTGAAACCGCAATTTTGCGAGGAAGTTGCGCTGGAAATCCAGGGCAAAAGAAAAAAAGAACAGGTCCTGGTTTCCATTGCCGCAGGAAAAACTCTGGCATGGCTGAAAGAGAAATTTGGAGAAAATGAAAAAATCATCCGCACCATGCCCAATACTCCGGCTCTGGTAGGTGAAGGAATCACCGGCGTATGCCCCGATGATCTGGTATCCCAGGAAGAGACCGACCTGGTACTGAAACTCTTGAATTCCTTTGGAAAGGCCGCTGTCGTTACAGAGCCCATTCTGGATATTGTAGGGGCAGTCAGCGGAAGCTCTCCTGCCTTTGTCTTTATGTTTATAGAAGCTCTGGCTGACGGAGCCGTAGCGGAAGGAATGCCGCGGGCTCAGGCCTATACCTTTGCCGCCCAGTCCGTATTGGGAAGCGCCAAAATGGTATTGGAAACCGGTCTTCATCCAGGCGCTTTAAAAGACATGGTATGCTCACCGGGAGGAACTACCATCGAGGGTGTGAATGTTCTGGAAAAAGAAGGCATGCGCAGCGCTGTCATGGATGCTGTCCGGGCCTGCATAGCAAAAACAAAAAGACTGTAATACAAAACAGGCTGTCCCAATGGAACAGCCTGTTTTCCTTAGTAGCGAGAGGGGGATTCGAACCCTCGACACTACGGGTATGAACCGTATGCTCTAGCCAACTGAGCTATCTCGCCATATTTTTCCCTTATTTTTTACAAAAGAATGGGACCTATAGGGCTCGAACCTATGACCCTCTGCTTGTAAGGCAGATGCTCTCCCAGCTGAGCTAAGATCCCATTATTAAAAATCGCCTTCCGGCAAATAGCGAGAGGGGGATTCGAACCCTCGACACTACGGGTATGAACCGTATGCTCTAGCCAACTGAGCTATCTCGCCGCATTTCTCTCTTGCTTTTTTTGCAAAAGAATGGGACCTATAGGGCTCGAACCTATGACCCTCTGCTTGTAAGGCAGATGCTCTCCCAGCTGAGCTAAGATCCCGTTCTTGATCAGCGTTATCGCTGACTGCTTTGCTATTATATACTGAATCCAAGAGAAATGTCAACACTTTTTTTCAAAAAATATTATTTTTCCAATCCAACCGCTTCATCTACCAGAAGATAAACTACCTAGCCAACCCCTACGGATATAAATCCCATACCTTGGATCAGAAAAACCGTTCCCGTGAGCAGTGTCTGCAGTACATAGCGCAGCGGTTCATAAACAGAAGCAGCGCCGTGGCAGAATATTTATACTGCAGCCCCAAGGCTACTGTATAATCCGCCGCAGCCATGGGATAAGCCGAAGTGATAGCTTCCAGCCTGCGGGTTTCCTCCAAAGATAAGATCAGTTTTTCTCTGATTTTTTCCGATTTTGTATAAACCTTTTTGTTACCATTGTCACTTCATATGATCTCCTCTCCTTTTTCATTATTTTGTCAAGGAGTAAAACTTTATTAAATTTTCTCCTTTATCGTATATTGTCACTGCCTGGTGAGAATCATTTTAAAGAGAACATCTGCTTTACAGTTTTCCATTACTTGATAGGAGGATTCTTGCTATGGCACTGAACAAAGTTGAAATCTGCGGAGTGAACACTTCACGGCTTCCAGTTCTTACAAATGATGAAAAAGAGGTGTTGTTTGAACGTATTAAACAAGGTGACATTGAAGCGAGAGAACAGTACATTAAGGGAAATCTGCGTCTGGTTTTAAGCGTTATCAAACGCTTCTCCAACAGCAGCGAAAATCCTGACGATTTATTTCAGATCGGCTGCATCGGCCTGATAAAAGCCATCGATAATTTTGACACCACCTTGAATGTGAAATTTTCTACTTATGCAGTCCCCATGATCATCGGGGAGATTCGCCGCTATCTGAGAGATAATAATTCTATCCGGGTCAGCCGTTCTCTCAGAGACACCGCCTACAAGGCAATCTATGCAAAAGAGAATTATGTGAAACAGAATTTAAAGGAACCTACGATCAGTGAAATCGCCAAAGAAATCGGCATTGAAAAAGAAGAAATCGTCTATGCCCTGGATGCGATCCAGAGTCCTGTAAGCCTATATGAACCGGTCTATACCGAAGGCGGCGATACTTTATATGTAATGGATCAGATCAGCGATAAAAAGAATAAAGAAGAGAACTGGGTGGAAGATCTCTCCCTGAAAGAAGCCTTGAAACGGCTGGATGAAAGAGAACGGAATATTATTGAAATGCGCTTTTACCAGGGAAAAACCCAAATGGAAGTGGCACAGGAAATCGGCATATCCCAGGCTCAGGTCAGCCGTTTGGAAAAACACGCTTTGAAAAATATGCGGGCTTATCTGCGGCCCTGAAGTCTGCCTCAAACTTGAAAATATCTTCTTTCAGCACAAAAATCCCCCGCTTTTCGCGGAGGATTTTTCCTTTTTACTGTGTCAGGGTCTCCCCATTTTCCACAGTCTGCATTTCGCTTTTAATATTATCAACACTTGCCTGATCCGGCTCCATAACGTACAAAGCAGTTCCCGGCATAGAATAGCAATAATTGCTTTCACCGGTTCCCTCGGCGGCTATGGTTTTTACATTCCAGTCTCCGCCGGTATTCAGCTGGGTCTGGATCAACTCCTGGATCTGATCCATAGCCATGTTAGTCTCCACACTGTCGCTGACCTGGGAAATGAGATCCGGCGCTTTCAGCAGCATTTCAGGGGTAAGCATTTTCTGGATCATAGCCTGGATAACAGCCATTTGATTCTTTCCTCGCTGGTTATCCCCTCCTGCCAGGCTATACCGCTCTCTTGAAAATGCCAGAGCCTGCTGACCATTAAAATGATTCAGGCCTTCCTGTACCTCCATAACCGCACCACCTTCGCCGCTTGTAGTAAAGGCATATTCAGAATTTACATCTACGCCTCCCATGGCATCTACCAGAGTGATCAAAGATGTGAAATTCACTCTTGCATAAAAAGGAATATCAATGTCATAGAGATTTTCCAATGTTGCCATAGAGCTTTCAACTCCATAGATTCCGGCATGAGTCAGCTTATCCTTGGTATCGCCGCTTACGCCAGGTATAGTCACATAATAGTCTCTTGGTGTATTTGTCAGGAGAATCTGTTTTGTCGTGGGATTTACCGTAGCGATAATATTTACATCGCTTCGGCTTTTTGTGCTCACCGGACCATAGACATCAATTCCGCTGATATAAATGTTAAAGGTCTCATCCTCTACATTTACCTCTTCTGCTTTGCCCAGAACAGCGCTGTCCGTATTACTTTCAATACTGTATTGCGCGATGATCTTTATCTGGCTCTGAAAGTCCTCATAGACTTCTTCCAGAATGCCGCCGTATCCTTCATTATAAACGATAGCCTGAACGCTTCCGTCCAGAAGAGCTCCTGCCTCCTCGTTCAGATTGCTGTACTCGGTAGTTGCTACCTCTGTCCCTGCATCCCTGTTTACCATTTCCATCGCCTGATCTATATCGCTGCCGTCCTCGGCATGCTGGATTCCATATATATAGCCTGCCGTATCTGCCACCGTTTCTGCAGGATCATCGCTTCTCACTGCTACCAGCATACTGTTTACCTCTGTTCCCAGAGTATCTCCGCTGATGTCCCAGACTGCATCATGCGTTCTGTACAGATATACAGAACCGTAGATCAAGACTGCGGACATCAAAACACTGAATAGCTTGCTGACAATCGCTTTTCCTCTGGCAACCACCTGCAGAGTAAACAAAAATACTGCGAATATCAGAAGAATCCCGGCAAGACCTGCCACATATTTTTCCGGGATCATGCCTAATCTCCAGGTCAGTCCTATGAAAACCAGCGTCAGAAGTATCTGTATGATTACCAGGAACTTTCCCACAGTACGGAAAGCACGGTTAATCCGCCTTTTTTTCTTTTTCGCCTGTTTTGCGGCTTTTTCACCGTTTCTGTTTGCCATTTTACTTCTCCTTTTTCTTCAATTCAAATATCACGTATTTAATTTAGAAGTGGTTCTATTTTTCCCTTTTTCGGGCATTTCATTCTTTAATATAATATAAATCTCCGGAAAAAGCAACTGCAAGCGCCATTTTTATCACCTCTTGCTTCTCCCGTATTCTTATATTTTTCTCCGGCTTTTCGTAGAGTATTTCCCGGGATTATGCTATAATTATAGAAAAGAAAAGCATCATGTTAATGCAAAGGAGGTATCTCTATGGCACATCGTATTATTACAATTAACCGAATGTACGGAAGCGGGGGAAGACTGTTAGGAAAAGCGCTGGCAGAAAAACTGGGGATCGGATTTTACGACAAAGAACTGATCCAGATGGCCAGTGAGAAAAATCAGATTCCTTACAAAGAACTGGAAAAAGTAGATGAGAAAAAAGCCAGTCAGTGGCGGCTTCCTGTAAAAGAGCAGATGCAGATGCAGCCCCAATATCATTTTCACCCTATGAATGATGTCTTATTTGAGACCCAGAGCCAGATCATCCGGGAACTTGGGCAGAAAGAAGACTGCATTATCGTTGGAAGATGCGCAAATTATATTTTGGGGGATAAATGTTTCAGTCTGTTTGTCTATGCACCTTTTGAATACCGGGTCCAGTCCATCATGGAACGTCTGGGCAGAGAAGAAAAAAGTGCCCGGGCTTTAGTAAAAAAGATGGATAAGACCAGAAAATCCTACTATGAATTTTTTACTGATGAAAAATGGAAAGATCTGAACAATTACCAGATGTGTATAGATACCAGCCGCTTTGACCAGGAATTTCTGCTGAAGATCCTGGCGGATATATACGCGGCCCTATAGTTTAAACCTGCCTAAAACAGCCGGGGGGATGAGAAAAACTTCTCCATCCTCCCGGCTGTTTTTCTGTTTCTTCTTTAGTTAAAGGCAGGCTTTGATCTTTTCGATCATCTCATCATACTCCGCCTGGCTGAGATATTTTTTATCCGGGTTCATCTGAAAGACGCCGCCCCACTCATCCTGTCCCTGATATTTGGGGACCAGATGCATATGAAGATGACAGCCAGTGTCTCCGTAGGCGCCATAATTTACTTTATCCGGATGAAAAGCTTTGTGGAGAGCTCTGGCCGCCTTGGTCACATCTGCCATAAAACGATTCCTTTCCTCATCACTGATATCCACGATCTCACTTACATGGTCTTTATAGGCCACAATACACCTTCCCGGTTTACTCTGCTCCTTAAACAAGATCAGCTGGCTCACGTCCAGATCGCAGATCTTAATGCCGAATTTATCCAGCAGTTCCCCTCCCATACAATATGCGCAATTATTATCCTTCATAGAAAAATCCTCCCTTCTGCACTTATATCTCTTATTATAATCACTTTTTTCCCTGCCTTCAAGGAAAACCCAAAAGACAGTGGACAAAAAAATCCTTTTTCCTTATAATTAGGAAGACTTTCATCAGAACCCACATACGAAGCAGAAAAAGCTTCAGATATGAAGCCTAAAAGGAGGGAATCATTATGAACGATATGATCAAATGCCTGACTGAAAGAAAATCCATTCGTTCCTATACAAATCAGGAGATTTCTCCAGACTGCAAAGAGCTGATCCTCAGAGCCGCCATGGAAGCGCCTACTGCCGGAAATCAACAGCTTTATACGATTCTGGACATTACCAGTCAGGGCTTAAAAGACCGTCTGGCAGTGACCTGTGATAACCAGCCCTTTATCGCCAAGGGAAAAATGGTCCTGATCTTCTGCGCTGATTTTCAAAAATGGTACCAGGCCTTCACTCTGGCAGGATGTTCTCCCAGAAAACCCGGTCCGGGAGATTTTCTCCTTGCAGTGGAGGACGCCGCCATTGCCGCCCAGAACGCTGTCACTGCTGCAGAAAGCCTTGGGATAGGCTCCTGCTATATTGGAGACATTATGGAAAACTATGAAGTCCACAAAGAGCTGCTCGGACTGCCGGAATTTGTATTTCCCGCCCTCATGCTGGTGTTCGGCTATCCCACAGCCCAGCAGAAGGAAAGAGAAAAGCCAAAGAGAGCCCCTCTTGACTTTATTGTCCATGAAAATATCTATCCTCACTTCTCTCAGGAGGAGATCCGCCAAAACATCGCAGATATAAAAGGGGAAGACTTCGATTCCTGGATGGAACGCTTCTGCAAAAGAAAATATCAGGCGGATTTTTCTCTGGAAATGTCCCGTTCTGTAGCTGCCGCCCTGAAAAATTTTCAGCAGTGATCCAGAATGCAGCAGTTCCTATTCTGGTTTAAGGCTGCCCATTCCTTCTCCTACCCAGCCGCCGGAGAGAAGGTGAGCCTTCATATTTCTCTGGAGAGAGGTGTCTTCCGACAGCTCTTCCAGAGGAATGTCTTTTCTTTTAAACACCCATTCCATAAATTCATCTGAGTCTCTGTAAACTTCCTTTATTTGGAACATCCCCTGGAATTTCAAGATTCTGGAATCTTTTCCCAGCAGATTTTTTAAAGCCGGGCTGAGGAGCCAGGAGCAGCACTTATAAGGACCATTCTCCCAGGAAGGATCCTGCTTCTCAAAGAAAACTTTAGCTCTGGAAAGAGACTCCCTGATCTTCTCAGAATCCAGGACCGCATCTGAGGGAATGTGGATGGAAATATATTTTTCTCCCTCCTTGTCTCTCTTCTTTTCATATTCCAGTTCTCCCAGACGAAAAAGCTGGAGGGAAAGCTGCCTGCCGGTCCAGAAGTCCCGGTCAAAACCATAAATGCCGTAGCTGACCTTATGTTCTTCCACAAACCTGGTAAAACATTTCATGGTATCGTTGAAAACTCTATCTTCAATCTCCTGCTCCCTATATTTCTCCAGGGATATCGCAGCAGCTTTTAACATACAGCAGAGGATTTTCATTCCCTGAGAATCCTCCCCTATAGATTTCCTCAGACTTTCTCTAGCCTTCTCCCAGTTTTCTGCCTCTGTAAGACTCCGGATCTCTTTATCTTCCTGAGAAAACTCCTGCTTCTCTTCCATTGCTAAAACAGCTTTTTCTACTTCCTTCTGCAGCTCAATGCGGCTGCAGATTTCTTTCAGGCTCTCCATACATTTCTCCTTAGTTTATTTCTTTATGCCTCCTGGCGCTTCTCTTCCAGGTTTCTCAGATGTTCTTCAGCCTTCCTCATATCACGGTCATAATTTTCAATTTTCTGATTCAGCCTGTCCAGAGATTCCTGCATTTCTTCCATCCGGGCAACCAGCTGGTCTCTCTGATCCACCAGGATATTTTTTCTGGCTTCCAAAGTGGCATCCCCCTGCTGGAAAAGATCCACATACTCAATAAGAGCCTCAATCTGTACGCCGGCTTTTCTCATGCACTTCAT
Organism: Candidatus Blautia merdipullorum; assembly: GCA_019118685.1. Lineage (GTDB taxonomy): Bacteria > Bacillota > Clostridia > Lachnospirales > Lachnospiraceae > Blautia > Blautia merdipullorum. The sequence goes on along the minus strand of DWYL01000007.1, from coordinate 1,095 downwards.
CAGCTCCACCCAGCCGCAGGAAGCTTCATCGTAGTTCCGGATCCCGCTTTTAGTCCTGGGCACCGGAGGGATCAGTCCGATCCTTTCATAGTAACGGAGTGTGTCCTGAGAAATATCATATTTTTTACTGACTTCTGCTATGGTCATAGTCCTTCATCCTTTCTCTTAATACTTCTGTCATAAGGATACAGCCTGGAGCCAGGTATAGGTCAAGGATTTTTATACCACTTTCCATATTTTCTTTCAAGTGCTATAATACCTTTATACTTCAGAAAAGGCAGGTAATCGACTATGAAACAATGCATGGACGCTCCCAATCTTCACCGGCGCATAAAGAAAATTATGGGACAGTTAAACGCAATAGACAAAATGATCGATGAGGACGTTCCCTGTGAAGATATCCTGATACAGATAAACGCCGCCAAAAGTGCCCTGCACAAAGTAGGACAGGTTGTTCTGGAAGGCCATTTAAACCACTGTGTGAGAGACGGCATTGAACATGGGGATGCGGATAAGACTATCGCGGAATTCGCCAAAGCCATCGAACATTTCTCCAGAATGTCCTAAGAAATAAATTTGTTCTTGAATGACTGGAAATAAAAATATAGGATCAAAATTCCCTATAGCACCTTGAAAAGTTCATATATTATTCACCACAACCGAGAAGTTTTCCTTCTTTGAAATATAATCTTATGGACTTGCTATACGCTGGCCTTGTATGGCCGTAGTATTAATCCGGTGGCTTTGAAGCACAGAACATATGCATAATTCACTACTTATCTGAAACCTGAAACGTCTAGGTCTCTTGTGAACTGCAATGCGGAGTGCTGCATCTTCTATCATTCAAATAAGCGATTACAAAACGGATACGTACTTTTACGAATGTGAGAAAGCTGAATCAATATTTTTATTGTAATCGGTAGGGATTGTAAAAACATTGTTGAATGATGAAAGCCCATAAAAAATCATACAAAGAACATTTACAGACTTATAGCAATATTTCCAGAGGGAAGCAGAGACAATTTCATCAAGTTCAATATACTACTGCAAAAGGAAAAAAACTGAGGTTTGCCAATATCATAAATTTCCTGGCAT
>DWYL01000322.1 GCA_019118685.1 Candidatus Blautia merdipullorum | reverse complement strand
GACAGTTTAAAAAATGTGAAAGTAATTTTTCATAAAGTAAAAGGTCACAGCGGCGTGGAACTGAACGAGGCAGTTGACCGCCTCGCCAAGGCTGCGCTGGGAATATAAGACGGGGAGGAAAACATTATGGTCAGTCAAAAAGTAAAAATTATAAATCCATCAGGGCTTCATCTGCGAACAGCTACTGTGCTGTCAAACAGCGTATTGAAATATGATGCCAAGCTGCAGTTTGCTTATGAAAAAAATAACGTTAAAGGAGTTGTTAATCTGAAGAGCATTCTGAACATTGTGGCGGCAGGGGTTATTCAGGGACAGGAGATCGTGATCACCAGCGAAGGACCTGAAGAAAAAGAAGCTTTAGCGGCGGCTGTGGAGGCTATTGAAAACGGCCTGGGAGAGATGAAAAAAAATAAAAATTTATGAGAGTGTGGAGCTGAGTTATCTAGATAAAACTGCAGCTCCATTTTTAATTGAAATGGACAGTTTTTGCTGTTTGGCTTTGCAAATCAGGGGGTGAAAATTGATTTTAAAACAAAATGAACGAATGTGAATGAAATAATGAATGATTGTGAAAGATTACTAAAAAGAAAAGGAAAAAATTGTGAATTAATATGATTGAAAATGAATGAGTTTGATGTATAATAAAAACATAAAGGAGGAAAAGAAATGGTTTATACAGTTACATTCAATCCGTCTCTGGATTATATCATTTCTGTGGACGGCTTTCAGCTTGGAAAGACTAACCGGACTGTAAAGGAGCAGATGCTTCCGGGAGGAAAAGGCATTAATGTTTCCACAGTGCTGAAAAACCTGGGGATTCCAAATACAGCTCTTGGATTCTGCGCAGGATTTACCGGAGAGGAGATCGAAAAAAGAATTGGAGAAATGGGACTGAACAGCGATTTTATCCATCTGGAGAGTGGGTATTCCAGAATCAATGTCAAAATGAAGGATTTTGATGGAACCGAGATCAACGGTCAGGGACCGGATATCAGATCCGAAGAAACAGAAAAGCTGCTTCAGAAGCTGGAAAAACTGGAAGGAGGCGACACTCTGGTACTGGCAGGCAGTATTCCCAAGACAATGTCGGAGTCTATTTACAGGGATATACTCAGACGACTGGAGGGACAAGGAATTCTGGCAGTGGTAGATGCTACCGGAGAGCTTTTACTTAATGTTTTGGAATACAGGCCTTTTTTGATTAAACCTAATAATCATGAATTGGGGGCAATTTTTAATGTGAAGTTGGAGAACCGAGAAGATGTGGTCCCATATGCCAGAAAGATGCAGGAGAAAGGGGCGAGGAATGTACTGGTTTCCATGGCAGGACAGGGTGCGGTACTCCTTGATGAAACCGGGGAGGTCTATATGCTTCCTGCTCCAAAAGGAGAATTGGTTAATGCTGTAGGGGCAGGAGATTCTATGGTGGCCGGTTTTCTGGCAGGATGGCTTACGAAGGAAGATTATGAATATGCATTCTGTATGGGAGTCTCTGCAGGGAGCGCCAGCGCTTTTTCGGAGAATCTGGCCACAAAGGAAGAAGTGGAAGAAGTTTACAGACATGTAAAACAGTCTGTGATATATAGATAGAAGGGAGAAAAAGATATGAGAATTACAGAATTGCTGGATCCCAGGAGCATTTCTCTGACAGGTGCTCCTGCAACCAAAAAGGAAGCTCTTGACCAGATGGTAGAACTGATGGTAAAAAGCGGAAAAATACGGGATAAGGAAGCTTACCGTCAGCAGGTGTATGCAAGAGAGGAGGAAAGCACCACAGGCGTAGGAGAAGGGATTGCGATCCCTCATGGAAAAGGAGATTCCGTTATACGACCCGGCCTTGCGGCTATGGTAGTAAAAGATGGTGTGGATTTTGATGCGCTGGATGGGGAGCCGGTTCATCTGATTTTTCTTATTGCTGCTCCGAACACCCGGGACAATATACATCTGGACGTGCTGAGTAAGCTTTCTACACTACTGATGGATGAAACGTTTGTTCAGAACCTTCAGAATGCTTCCACAGTAGAAGAATTCCTGAAAATCGTGGACAAGGCAGATGAAGAAAAGCCGGATCTGAATGAACAGCTGGCTTCTCAGACCCTGGAAGATTCATCTGGAAAAGTTTGCAGGATCGTTGCGGTGACTTCCTGCCCTACAGGAATCGCTCATACCTATATGGCTGCAGAAGGGCTGGAAAAAGCGGCCAGGAAAAAGAATTGCCGGATTAAAGTAGAGACCAGGGGATCCGGAGGGGCTAAAAACGTATTGACAGAAACAGAAATCGAAGAGGCGGACTGCGTGATCGTTGCTGCAGATGCCAATGTGCCTATGGAGAGATTTGACGGTAAGCATCTTATCGAATGCCCGGTGTCTGACGGTATCAGCAAGGCAGAGCAGCTGATGGACAGAGCCATGAGGCAGGAAGCTCCGATCTACCACTCAGACAGTCCGAAGACAGAGAGAAAGAATAGTTCAGCAGGAGGGGCAGGGCATAAGGTATATACCCAGCTGATGAACGGCGTTTCCCATATGCTGCCTTTTGTAGTAGGGGGAGGCATCCTGATCGCTTTGGCCTTCCTGATTGATGGTCTGAGTGTGGATATGAATACTCTTTCCCAGGAAGCCAGGGCAAACTTCGGTTCTATTACCCCTGTAGCCGCTCAGCTCCGAGAGATTGGAAATGTAGCTTTTGGATTCATGCTTCCGGTGCTGGCAGGCTTTATTGCTATGAGTATTGGGGACCGTCCAGGTCTGGCTGTGGGATTTGTAGGCGGAATGATTGCTGCCAACGGGAAATCAGGATTTTTGGGTGCCCTGGCAGCAGGATTTATTGCAGGTTATCTTATTGTTCTTCTGAAAAAGGTTTTTGACAGACTGCCGGCATCTATTGAAAAAATCGCTCCGGTACTTTTGTATCCTTTCTTTGGGATTCTGTTTATGGGGCTGATCATGAACTTTGTGATAGAGCCTCCCATCGGTGCATTGAATACAGCGTTAAATACAGGTTTGACAAATATGGGAGGAGGAAGTAAGATTCTTCTGGGAATTATTGTGGCAGGAATGATGTCCATTGATATGGGCGGACCTTTTAATAAAGCAGCCTATGTATTTGGAACAGCTTCTATTGCTGCAGGGAATTATGATATTATGGCAGCTGTTATGATCGGTGGTATGGTGCCTCCATGTGCCATTGCCCTGGCAACTTTGCTGTTTAAAAATAAGTTTACAAAACAGGAGAGAGAATCCGGGCCTGTAAACTTTATTATGGGGCTGGCCTTTATAACAGAAGGTGCCATTCCCTATGCCGCTTCCGATCCTCTTCATGTGTTGCCTTCCTGTATAATCGGGTCCGCAGTCTCCGGAGCCCTGTCTATGGCCTTTGGTTGTACGCTTATGGCTCCCCATGGAGGTATTTTCGTATTTCCGGTAGTGGAGAATCCCCTGATGTATCTGATATCTCTGGTGGCAGGCACTGTGATCGGCGCACTGCTTCTGGGTGTGCTAAAGAAGAAGGCAGAAGCATAGAAGAAAGGAATCTGTCAGCGGAGGAAGATAGGGAAAACAGTTGCCCTGGAAAAGAAAGTTGTGTAGAATAAGAGGCAGCAGAAGGCACAACAAAATTTTCTAAGGGGGAAAGCATATGCTGACGGAACAGCGACAGGAAGAAATCCTTCGGCTTCTGAATCAGAAAGGAAGTGTCACTCTTCAGGAGCTGAAAGAGTATTTTCACACATCAGAGTCCACCATACGCCGGGACCTGAATGCACTGGATAAAAAAGGAGTTCTTACCAAAGTCTTTGGAGGGGCGGTGAGGCCTGAAGGACGGGTCATGCTTAGAGAAGAGCAGGTATCTCAAAGGCGGGAACTCTATCGTGAGGAGAAAAACCGGATCGGAAGATATGCGGCTTCTCTTGTGGAGCCGGAGGACTTTGTTTACCTGGATGCAGGCACTACTACAGGAGCCATGATCCCTTATCTTACAGAACGTTCTGCGGCTTTTGTTACCAATGCCGTTTCCCATGCCCTTCGTCTGGCGGAGAATGGATTCCGGGTGATATTAATTGGCGGAGAGGTGAAGGCAGCTACAGAGGCTATCGTGGGGAACGAGGCTTATGTAAATCTAAAAAAATTTAACTTTACCAAAGGCTTCTGGGGAGCCAACGGAGCCAGTCCTTCTTCAGGATTTTCTACTCCGGATATCAATGAGGCTATGATAAAGAAATGCGCTCTGGCACACACGCAACAGGCCTATATCCTCTGTGACAGCAGCAAGTTCTACCATACGAGTCCGGTAACTTTCGGAGGGTTTGAAGAAGGGATTATTCTTACAGACAGGCTTCCAGATGAAAGCTTTCAGAAATATGAAAATATTTTGGTAGTTCCATAAAGGCATTTACCGACAGCGGCATCAGATTAGAATCTGTTTTGCCGCTGTTTTTTTATAAAATTCAATATTGCTTCAATCTTTTTTGTATACTATATAGAATAATAGCAGAACCGAAGCGGCGCTGAAAACTATACAGCAGGGAAGATTGCAGATGAGAGAGGTGGAAGATGAGAATATTACTTGTAGAAGATGAAGAGAGAATGGCCCAGGCTTTGTGCGAAATACTGCGTCAGGAAAACTATGAGGTGGATCACTGGGGGGGGGATGGGATCCAGGGACTATATGCCATAGAAACGGATGTCTATGACGTGGCAATTCTGGATGTGATGCTGCCCGGGAAAAACGGATTTGAAATCACAAAGGAGGCAAGGAACCAAGGGATCCGGACGCCGATCCTTATGCTGACGGCAAAAAGCGATGTGGACGACAAGGTAACAGGGCTGGACTGCGGGGCCGACGATTATCTTACGAAACCATTTATGCAAAAAGAGCTTCTGGCCAGGATACGGGCCCTTGGCCGCAGAAATATCCATTCTCCGGACGGAACCCTGACCTTTGGGGACATTTCCCTGAATCCTGCAGGCTCCTTCCTGTCCTCCGGGGAAAACCGTGTGCGACTCAGCGAGAAAGAATTACGTATTCTGGAATACTTGATTTCTAATCAGGGGCAGATTCTTACCAGAGAACAGATCGCTTTGAAAGTCTGGGGCTATGACAGTGATACAGAATACAACAATGTGGAAGTTTATCCTGGTCCTTCTTCTGGCTGGGACTTTCTGTACGATCTATCTGGCCAGCTACAGGGATATGACAGAAGAAAATCGTGACCTTCTGCACCATTATGTGGAGAGTTATGTCTATCCGAAGATGGACCGGATACCCAGGGAGAGCGGGAAGAAAGAGAAGATCCCCGTGGGAAGCCTCCTATGCTGGAGCTTTCTACTTTTTACTCTGTAGTTTTCTCTCCAGATGGAGAGGTACTGGCGGTGGACAATGAGGATATATCTGCCTACAGTGAAGAAGAGCTTACCAGGCTGGCAGAAGAGATCCTGTCAGAAAAAAAGAAGAAGGTATGAAAGAAAGGCTTTTATATCAGAGGAAAGATAAGGGAGACTATATCCTAGTTGCTTTTCTGGCCAATTATCTGGCAGGCAGAATCGTGGCTCCTCTGGAAGAAAATTATGAGCGGCAGAAACAGTTTATCTCCGATGCCGGCCATGAGCTGAAAACTCCTGCGGCGGTGATCAGCGCTAATCTGGAACTTCTGGAAAGGGAAATTGGAGAGACCCTGCCTTTTGAACCGGTGGCTTACGAAAAAGGTCTGCCTGGAATTGAAAAGGGTAAAAAACAGCGCAGTTTTGTCCGTCGCAAACGAAGGCAGGGAAATACCGGAGGAACAGAGAAAACATCTTTTTGAACGGTTTTATCGCAGAGACCAGGCCAGGGCTGCAGAGGATGATCATTACGGTCTGGGACTTGCTATTGCCAAAGCCATCGCCCAGGCCCATAAAGGTTCTATCCAGGTTCAGTGCAGAGATGGAATGGTGATCTTTTTCGTGAAACTGCCTTTGCAGAAGCAAATGTCTGTAGAGTAAAATATGAAAAATCTGTGTTTTCAATAAAACTTCAATCTTCCCTCTGTACAATAGGGTCAGCAAAAGTACAGGGGGAATTCCTCTGTGGATGGTCCATATACTTTCAGAAGAACACATTTATAAAACTTCTTTTTTCAAATATGGAACTGCTTACCAGTCCATGATCTATCCAAAATTGAAGCAGGAGGTATCCCATCATGCCGGAAACAATCTTTCGAGGAATAAATGACAGCATAAGGATCACCGGCGACAGCCAGCTTACTGTAACTGCAGGCAAGGACGGTATCCACGCAGAAAATGACGAGGACACTTCTCTGGGATTTGTTTATATTTCTAATGGGATGATAGCTGTGGAGGCAGAGGGAGATGGCATCAGTGCCGGGTCCTACGTGCAGATCTCGGCTGGAACTTTCCAGATCCAGGCAGGAGGAGGCAGCGAAAACGGAACAAAAGAATCCTCAAATTCCTGGGGCGAATTTCGGGGAGACGGCGGTCCGGGAGGCGGTGGCCAGGCAGGAAACGGCCAGGCTTCGGGCGGAACCGGCGGCCGCAGTGAGAGCAGGGATGACGGTTCTGCCGAGATAGCTTCTTCGGAACAGTCTTCTGTTCCTGCAGAAAATCTTTCCACAGAAAGCCAATCCACAGAAAGTAAGTCACGCCGGAATTATCCTTTTCTGTAATTATCCTCAGCAGTCCGGAGATTGCTTCCGGAGAAAGCTATACCCTTACGGTGGAAACAGCTTCAGAGGAAGTGGAGGCCGGTTAAACAGGTACACAAGGGTCCAATACCCCGATGCTTGCATCGGGGTATTGGACCCTTGCGGCAGTTGCCAAATGGCCATGCAAGCATGTCCGCTTGGGTCGTTGCTTGCAGGAATAAAAATCGAACAGTTGTCGTGTTATTTGGCTTGTGCCAAAAGATAAGGCGGCTTTTCTTGTAATCCTGGAAATACTTCAGTATAATAAATGGAAAGAAGCTTTGTGTATGAGAACAGAATGATATGATAGATTACCTGTAAAGGGGAAACCAGAGAGAGGAGTAAGAATGCGAAATGGAAGCCAGAAAAAAGAAACTTCCCATCGGGATCGAAAACTTTGAAGAAATTCGGACAAAAGGCTTTTACTATGTGGATAAAACAGGATTGATCAAAGAACTCCTTGAGAACTGGGGAAAGGTAACGCTGTTTACCCGTCCGAGAAGGTTTGGCAAGTCATTAAATATGAGCATGTTGAAAAGTTTCTTTGAACTGGATGGCAGGAAAGAAACCTTTGAGGGACTGGCAATTTCAAATGAGACGTTATTGTGTGAAGAATATATGGGGAAATTTCCGGTAATTTCAATATCTCTGAAAGGAATTGATGCAGGCTCTTTTAATACGGCCAGGGAATTGGCAGTTCAGATCATCAATGGAGAAGCACGGCGATTTCAGCATCTTTTAGACAGTGACTGTCTTATAATTTATGATAAGATGCTTATACAGCATTGCTGCGGGCAGATATGAGTGAAGCTGTTTTATACAGCAGCTTAAAAGTATTGTCGGAACTTTTGGGCAGGCATTGAAGACCAATGACAGTCTGGAATTTGCGGTGCTGACCGGCTGTATGCGTATCTCTAAAGAAAGTATTTTTATCGGCTTGAACAATCTGAAGGTTTTGTCTGTGGCAGATATGCAATTTTATGAATACTTTGGTTTTACAGACAGTGAAGTAAGGGAACTGTTAAAATATTATGAGCTTTCCCTGAATTATGAGGATGTTAAGGAATGGTATGACGGATATCAGTTTGGCAATGTGGAGGTGTATTGTCCCTGGGATGCTGTCAACTATTGTGATGAACTCCGTGCCGATAGTAATGCTTTGCCTCAGAACTATTGGTCTAACACCAGCAGTAATGAGGTGGTAAGGAAGTTTATTCAGAGAGCAGACATGGGTACAACAAAGAATGAGATTGAAAGACTTGTTGCAGGAGAGGTTATTAAAAAAGAAATCTATCAGGAGCTGACTTATAAAGATATGTACAATTCTATTGACAATATTTGGAGTATTCTTTTTACCACCGGCTACTTTACACAGCGTGGAAAACCGGAAAGAAAAGCTTTTATCTGGAAATTCCCAATATGGAGATCCGTGAGATCTTTATAGAACAGATCATGGATTTTTTTAAGGAGAATATCAAAAAGAACGGGGATACGGTAAAGGCTTTTTGCAATGCTCTTCAAAAAGGAGAGGCAGAGGAAGCGGAGCAGAGATTTTCGGACTATCTGCGAAAAACGATCAGTATCCGGGATACATTTGTGAAAAAATCAAAGAAGGAAAATTTTTATCATGGTATCCTTCTGGGGCTCCTGGGCTATAAGGATACATGGATCATATCTTCTAATGGAGAATCCGGAGACGGATACAGTGATATTCTTGTGAGGAATGAGGACGAAGAAATCGGCATTGTAATTGAGGTGAAATATGCAGAAAACGGTAAACTGGAGGAAGCCTGCCAAGAAGCTTTGCATCAGATTGAAGGAAAAGGATACGAAGAAGAACTTCAGGAAGAAGGAATAAGGCATATCCTGAAATATGGTATTGCGTGCTATAAGAAGCGCTGTAGGATTATGCTTGTTGATGACAGACCTGAGGCGAAGAAATAAGAAATATTTTCTTGAAGTTCCTCCATACAAGGTATATAATATCACGGATTGTACCATCAGAATGGTCTGTTCCATGATACAAACGGTGTTTTGTATGCTATTCACAAAATAAGTAGAGAGGTTTTTATGAGAAAACTAGCTTTAAATGATGAAATATTACTAAATATCGAGAAGCCGGCCCGGTATATCGGGAATGAGGTAAACTCGGTGATGAAAGACAAGGATCAGGTGGACATCCGCTTTTGTATGTGCTTCCCGGACATCTACGAAATCGGCATGTCCCATCTTGGGATCCAGATCCTCTATGATATGTTTAACCAGAGAGAGGATACCTGGTGTGAGAGAGTGTATTCTCCCTGGCCGGATCTGGACAAGGTCATGAGGGAGGAGCAGATCCCTCTTTTTGCCCTGGAGTCTCAGGATCCGGTAAAGGATTTTGATTTCCTGGGAATTACTATTCAGTACGAGATGTGCTACACCAATATCCTCCAGGTGCTGGATTTGAGCCAGATTCCTCTTCGGGCGGCAGACAGGACCAAGGAGCATCCCTTTGTCATGGGAGGAGGTCCCTGTGCCTATAACCCCGAACCTCTTGCCCCCTTTTTTGATATGTTTTATATCGGGGAGGGAGAAACGGTATTCAATGATCTTTTAGACATTTATAAAGAATGGAAAAAATCCGGAAAGTCCAGAAAGGAATTTCTGGAGATGGCGGCGGAAGTGCCGGGGATCTATGTACCGGCTTTTTATGATGTAGAGTATCATGAAGACGGGACTATTAAAGCCTTTACCCCCAATAACCCTCATGCAAAAGAAAAGATCGAGAAACAGGTGGTCATGGATGTGACTCATACTTATTATCCCAGAAAGCCGGTGGTGCCTTTTATCAAGGCTACCCAGGACCGGGTGGTACTGGAGATCCAGAGAGGATGTATCCGGGGCTGCAGGTTCTGCCAGGCAGGTATGCTTTACCGTCCTACCAGAGAAAGGGATCTGGAATTTCTGAAGGATACAGCCAGGGCTCTTATAGAGAGCACCGGCCATGAGGAGATTTCTCTCAGCTCCTTAAGTTCCAGCGACTATTCAAAACTGCCGGAGTTGATCGACTACCTGATTGAGGAATGTTCTGCACGGAAAGTGAATATTTCCCTTCCTTCTCTGCGGATCGACGCCTTTTCCCTGGACGTAATGAGCAAGGTCCAGGATATCAAAAAGAGCAGTCTGACCTTTGCTCCGGAAGCCGGTTCCCAGAGACTTCGGGATGTGATCAACAAAGGCCTTACAGAAGAAGTGATCCTGGAAGGAGCCGCCAGGGCTTTCCAGGGAGGATGGACCAGAGTAAAGCTGTATTTTATGCTGGGACTTCCCACAGAGACAGAAGAAGATATGAAGGGGATCGCTCATCTGGCGGAGGAGATCGCTAAGAAATATTATGAGATACCAAAGGACCAGCGCCACGGCAGATGCCAGATCGTGGTCAGCACTTCCTTCTTTGTGCCTAAGCCTTTCACACCTTTCCAGTGGGCAGGGATGTTCCGGAAAGAGGACTATCTGGATAAGGCAAAAGTAGTAAAAGAAGAGATCCGGGCCCAGTTAAATCAGAAGAGTATTAAATATAATTACCATGAGGCGGATGTCACAGTCCTGGAGGGAATCCTGGCCAGAGGAGACCGGAAAGTAGCGGATGTGCTGGAGGCTGCTTATAAGAAAGGAGCTATCTTTGACTCCTGGTCTGAGTATTTCCGCTATGACCTGTGGATGGAAGCTTTTGAAGAACTGGGCATTGATCCGGAATTCTATACCTTAAGGGAACGTCCCTTAGATGAAATCTTCCCCTGGGATTTTATTTCCATCGGCGTGACCAAGAATTTCCTGAAGAGAGAGTGGGAAAAGGCCATGAAAGGGGAAGTTACTCCCAACTGCCGCCAGCAGTGTTCCGGCTGCGGCGCAGGAGCATATAAAGGAGGTGTCTGCGTTGAAGGTAAGAATTAAGTTTGCAAAACAGGGAGCTATGAAGTTTATCGGACACCTGGATATTATGCGGTATTTTCAGAAAGCGGTAAAGAGGGCGGGACTGGACGCTGCCTATTCTGAAGGTTTCAGTCCCCATATGATCATGTCTTTTGCGGCTCCTCTGGGCGTAGGAGTCACCAGCGAGGGAGAATATTTTGATCTGGAGCTGAAGACGCCAATGCCTTCTAAAGAAGCGGTAGAGCGGCTGAACCAGGTTATGGTGGAAGGCATGGAAGTTTTAAGCGTCCGGGAGGTTCCGGAAGGCAAGAAAGGAAAGGCCATGTCTCTGGTGGCTGCGGCAGATTATCTGGTATCCTTCCGGGAAGGCATGGAGCCCGGGAAAGACTGGAAGGAGAAGGTTCCCGCTTTTGTGGAGCAGCAGGAGATCCGGATCCTGAAAAAAACCAAGAAAAACGAGAAAGAAGTAGATATTAAACCTTATATATATGAGATGGAAATCCGGGGAGAGAGTATCTTTCTGAAACTGGCTGCAGGAAGCGTAAAGAACACCAAGCCGGAGCTGGTCATGGAAGCATTTTATGGTTTCTGCGGACAGGAATTTCAGCCCCTGTCACTTCTGATCCACAGAATGGAAGTCTACGGAGATCTGGGAGAAGAGGGAGAACGGAAACTGGTATCTCTGGAAAATCTGGGTGAAGAAATTGAGTAGGCTGATCATTACCCATATGGATTTTGGGGGAGAGAATCTCCTGGTCAGTGCCAAAGAGGAAGAAGGGCGTATCTGCCAGTTCAATATTGTCCGGGAAGGTGAAGAAAAACTCCTGGGCAATATTTATATCGGCAAGGTGAAAAACATCCGGAAAAACATACACTGTGCCTTTATTGAGATCGCTCCCGGGAAAATGTGCTATTATGATCTGGAAGAGGGACAGCCTCCTATTTTTACAAATCCGAAAAAGGACAGGTTAATAAAAGAGGGAGACGAGGTAGTGGTTCAGGTATCCCGGGAAGGGATCAAGTCTAAACTTCCCTCTGTTACGGGAAATCTCAACTTTACAGGAAAATATCTGGTCCTGACCAGTCAGAGAAAACAGATGGGCTTTTCCGCAAAGCTTACAAAAGAAGAGAAAACCCGTATCCGGACCATTCTTCAGGAACATGTAACCGGTGAGGAAGGGATCATTGTCCGGACCAACGCCAGAGAGACTTCTCCTGAAGAACTGACAGAAGAGCTTTTCTGGCTGAGAGACAGATATGAGGAACTGAAACATCGGGCCATGTCCCGGGTGTGTTATACCCTTCTGGAGAAAGGAATGTCAGAACCTCTTCGGATCCTTCAGGGAGTCTATATTAGGGACTTGGAGGAAATTGTGACAGATGACCGGGAGATTTATACACAGATCTGCGGGGAGAATACTGAAGGGGAAGGCGGGAAAGTGCCGGTACGCTTCTATGAAGATAAATTGCTGCCCCTACCTAAACTGTATCGTCTGGAAAAATCCCTGGAGGAAGCTCTGGACCGGAAGGTATGGCTGAGATCCGGAGGTTTTCTGGTCATTGAGCAGACTGAGGCTTTCGTGAGCATTGATGTAAATTCCGGGAAATTTTCCGATAAGAAAAACACCAGAGAGACTTTCCGGAAGATCAATCTGGAAGCAGCCAGGGAAATCGCCTTTCAGCTCCGGCTGAGGAATCTGTCCGGGATCATTCTTATAGATTTTATCAATATGGAAGAGGAGGAAGACAAGAAGGAACTTTTGAGAGTCCTTCAGAGTTACCTGAAAAAAGATCCTGTAAAAGCAGCGGTGGTGGATATGACTCCTCTGAATATTGTAGAAGTAACCAGAAAAAAGGTGCAGAAATCTCTGGAAGAAGAGATGAAGAAAAGAAAGGACTGGAAAAGATGAAAAAACCTTCTGTGATGACAACGCTCTGTTATATTGAGAAGGAAGACAGTTACCTGATGCTTCACCGGGTGGTGAAGAAAAATGATGTAAATAAAGATAA
>DWYL01000321.1 GCA_019118685.1 Candidatus Blautia merdipullorum | reverse complement strand
CCAGGATCAAACTCTCTGATAAAGTGTTTGTCCAGGTCATGATAAACTCTCGCTTATCCAACCTTTTACTGTTTTTGGTTCGTTGAACCGTTTTTAAAAATGAATGTAAAAGAATTTTCAGTTCATGTGTTTCACTGTTCAGTTATCAAGGTTCCTGTCTTGCGACAGCCATATTAGATTATCACATCTTCTCTGGCTTGTCAAGAACTTTTTTCATTTTCTTGAAATTTTCTTTTTTCAAGAATTTTTGAAGTTCTTGAGAGCACCGCTCTCGCCGACAGCTATGTTAGAATAGCATAGGTTTATTCATTTGTCAACAGATTTTCTCAAAAAAATTTAATTTACGAAAAAAGGCAGGAAAAGCCCTGACACTTTTCCTACCTTTTGCCTGTGGATATGATTCTTTTAGTTCTGCAAAAGCTGTGACAAAAAATATGCTACAAGGTTATTCTCATATAAATAATCTGTCATAGAATTCTCTTTTATCATAGCTAGCGCACTCTGGGCCCAGGAAGTATCCCAAAACAAGGACAGCACCAGGAAAATGATCCATACAATAAAAATTCCCTGGACAGCTCCTAAAAGAGCACCGCCTACATGATTAAAAAAGCTGAGGATAGGCAGTGAGAAGATTCCATTCAGCAATCCTGCCGCAAGGTGAAGGATAACGCTTATCAGCACAAAGGTAACGATCATGCCGATAATACTGACTGCAATGGTAGCTATGGCATGGGAAACGTATTCTCCAAAGCTTTGAGCCACAAATTGCTGATAGCCCTGACTATTATTATTTTCTATAAGAATATTTTTTACGCTGTCGGGAACCGGCAGCTGCTGGATAAACTGATTCTGCTTCTGGGAATCCCCTTCCTGTGCCAGTTTTCCTTCCGTATCTTGAACAATACTTTCTTCGCAGTTTTCCTGGATCATATCATATATAGGAGTATGATTCCTGAGGATTCCTGTAATCTGAGAATTCAAAGCAAAACTCAGTATCAATGTCAGTATGACTGAAACAAAAGAAAACGCTGTCCGGATCATCCCCTTTTGCACTCCGCTGAAAATATATACCACGGGAATCGCTAAAATCAAAATAGATAACCAATTCATACTTTCACCTGTCTTTCGTATCTGTATTTTGTTACCAGCTCAGCCCTATCATACTGATCCCCTCATCTGAGATCAGAAAATACCGGTTTCTGGCCATCTGGAATATATTTCTTACAGTTCCTTCCTGAATATCTCCCTGAAATTTCAACTTTCCATTTAAATTGTACATTTCTACCTGAGTACCTGCGCAAAGGATAATCCGCTCTCCGCTTAATGAAATGCTCTGGTACTCCATATCAAATCCCTGAGAGCTTCGTTCTCTTCCCGAGGAATCGTACAAAGTCATCCGATAAGTGCTGTCTTGTTCTTCTCCATCTGTAACGATCCCAAAATATTCCTCATTATAAAACAAGCTGATCAGCTGCTGGCCCAGTTCTTCTGATGTCCGTTCTTCCGGGATATCCCTTCCCTGAAAAACCGAAAATCCATCATCTCGAAAGGCTACACATGTATCATCGCCAAAATAAGCCAGATCCGGCACCACCGTATCTTCATATGTAAATTCTGCAACTATATTGTCTACCTGCTCCTGGCCTTCCTGTCCAAAATTATAGAAAACCACATGACTGGAAATTTCTCCTGAGTCTACCATGAGAAAGCTGACTCCAATAACTTCCCCATTTGGAGAAACAGCCAAATCAAGAGGATATCCATTATTTTCCATTCTTGTCTGATTTTCCACGATCAAACTTCCGTCAGAAGCATAATAATTTATCCAGGTTTTTTCTCCATCCTCTAAAATAGCAGCAACAGATCCGTTTTCTGCCACTTCTGCTTTCACAATAGGAAAATCTGCCGCTACAGGACCCACAGGGCCGTCTGTCTGAATCACATACATAGAAGTACCTCTTCTGTCATAGATTACCGCAGTATCTCCCCGAATACTGGATGCCGGGCTGCTCATTTCATAAGTCTGGCTCCACAAGGTCTCCCCTGACTGAGACAAAATAGAAACGCTTTCATCTCCGTATTTCAGCAGATCATTTCCAAATTGCACATATTCTGAAGACTGGGTATCTTCATTCTCAACAGAAGAAAGAAGTCTGTAATTCTGATCTACATGATTTACAACGCCAAAAATCACAGCGGCCCCTGCAGTCAGTACAATTCCTGCAATCACTACAGATTTTTTAGGACGTACAGATTTCAGATAATACCCAAAATCCTTCAGCCGGCTTCCGTCTGTACTTCCGTCTCCTTTTCCAAAGTTTATATATTTTTTAAGATCCATATATTTTTCCCTAATGTATTATTTATGCATACTCCCTTCCTTCAGAATCTCTGAAGGTCTGATTCAGAGTTAGTATAACACAAAAGTTTACGGGAGTAAAATTTTTTGTCCTGGATATATAAGATCATTCACAGATATATTATTTAATTCACAGATTTCTCTCACTTTTTTTGTATTTCCGTATGTCTTTATGCTGATCTTCGTGATGGTATCCCCCTGCTGGATGGTATAAGAAGGATGCACTTCTGTATCCGCCTGAGCACTTTCCTGATCGTTTTCATTCTGCATATCTGCACCTTCGTTTTCTCCGGCGTCCTCCGTATTTTTCTCCCCGGCATCCTTTTCTTCTTCCTCTGCGTCTTCTCCAGACACGCTTCCGTTTACCGGCACGGTTTCTTCCGGAGTAGTCTCTTGTTTTTCCTGATTGATCCCTGCAAGCACCTCTCTGGCGCTTTGCATTTTCTGATAATCGTTCAGATATAGCACGCCTACCGCCAGTACCGCCACTGCAGCGCATATAGCCGCTGTTTTCATAACCGGGAATCCTGGTTTTGATCTATCCTGTGAAATATTTTTTTCTACCTTTTTTCGAAAGTTGTGTACTGCTGAATCGTCTACTTCTTCCGTTTTTTTCTCCAGCTTTTCGTTCTGAGCGATAAGAAAATTATGCATTGGTTCATTTTTTTCGTAATAGACATAAAATCCGGTCTGTCTGGACATCTTGCCTTCTTCATAGCGATAAAAAGCCTCTTCTTTTTCCAGAGGTTCCATGACAAATAATATTTTGTCACTGCCTCCGAAATGATCCAAATGAGTCTGGCAGATAATCTGATGGAGTTCCATAGAACACCCGGGTATAGACAAAAACCAGCCTACAATCTCCTGATCCGGAAAGTACTCTTTGTTCTTTTCATAGACATGATTCCATATTTCCTGTGTAAATTCCAGATGTTCCTCGCTGACTTCCATATCTGGAAGGGAAACAGCACTTTTTACAAACAGATAGGAAATCCCTTCTTTCCAGTTAGCCTGTCCCAGCAAGACTGCCCCTATGCCTTTTGATAAATTTTCAGAAGATATTCTACAAAGATAGGTGTAAGCATAATCTTCTATATAGATTTTCTGTGTACCTCCTACTTCTCCTATCTGTCGTATATTGTTGGGAATGCGGAAAAAGCTTTCGTTCCCCTCAGACTTTTGTTTTTCCTTTTCATAAACAATTTCTATCATTTAATATTCACCCCTTTTTGTGGAAAAGGATAGCACATACTTTCTGCGAAATTTATCAGATTGAGTGCAGAAATCTAATTTTTTAACGACAAAATTTTCGGGGATAAGAGAACAAAAAACGGACAGAATAAAAGGAGAAATTGGTTTCAGAAAGGATCGACAGATATGTCCATATTACGTGAATCTACCTACTATATTCACCATAAAGGAGCAGGGGTCAGGCTTGGAAATCTCCTGTTTGACTTTCTTAATTCTTATGAAAATACTTTCCGTGAATTAGTCTTTATCTGTATTGGCAGCGACAGGATCACCGGCGACAGTCTGGGACCTCTGGTAGGGCATAGCCTATCCAAGTTTTCCCTCTCTTCTACGTATATATACGGAACCTTGTCCAGCCCGGTCCATGCCCTGAACCTTTGCGAGACAATATCGGAGATCGACCTGCTTCACCCAAATAGTCTCATAATAGCGATAGATGCCTCACTGGGTGTCCGAAGCCATCTTGGATATCTTACCATTTCAAAGGGCGCCTTAGAGCCTGGATTAGGCGTCAGGAAAAAGCTGCCCCCTGTAGGAGATATTTCTATCACCGGGATTGTAAATTCCTCTGGTGGATTTGATCATTTCAATCTTCAAACCACCCGTCTGTCTACGGTAGTTTCTATGGCCGACGCCATTGTTTCCGGAATACTGATGGCCCACAGCCAATATTTTTCCGCAAAATACCTGGAATCCAGCTAAAGCACGAAAAGTACAAAGGGACTGCCGCATTAATTGCAGCAGCCCCTTCTTATTCGGGATTCGTTTATACAAAGTCTTTTACTTTTTTATAAATACCTTCTGCATCGATACCGTATTTTGCCAAAAGCTGCAGGGCAGGTCCGGACTCGCCAAACAGATCATTGATGCCGATGCGCAGCATCTTTGTAGGCGCTTTTTCAGAAAGGACTTCTGCCACAGCGCCTCCCAGGCCTCCGATCACAGAATGCTCTTCAACAGTAACAACTTTTCCGGTTTCCTGAGCAGCTTTTACTACCAGTTCTTCATCCAGAGGCTTAATTGTATGGATGTTGATAACCTTTGCGTCAACTCCGTCGGCAGCCAGCTTTTCTGCAGCAGCCAGCGCCTCATTTACACATAAGCCTGTTGCAAAAATAGCAACATCTTTTCCTTCCCGCAGAACGATGCCTTTTCCGATCTCGAATTTGTAATCCGGTCTGTCATTGATCACCGGCACAGCAAGTCTTCCAAAACGGAGATATACTGGTCCCTGATGATGATATGCAGCCTCTACGGCAGCTTTCGCTTCCACGTCATCAGAAGGATTCAGGATTACCATTCCCGGGATTGTACGCATAAGAGCGATGTCCTCATTACACTGATGAGTCGCCCCGTCCTCTCCCACAGAAATTCCCGCATGAGTTGCCCCGATCTTCACATTTAAATGGGGGTATCCAATAGAATTGCGGACCTGCTCATAAGCCCGGCCTGCTGCAAACATAGCGAACGTACTTGCAAAGGGAACCTTTCCTATGGTGGACAGTCCTGCCGCGATTCCCATCATATTGGATTCTGCGATACCGCAGTCAATGTGGCGTTCTGGAAAAGCCTTTTTAAAGGTACCTGTTTTTGTAGCACCTGCCAGGTCTGCGTCCAGAACTACCAGATCATTATATTTCTTGCCCAGCTCTACCAGGGCATTGCCATAGCTTTCTCTTGTAGCAATTTTCTTTACTTCTGACATAATGCTTCACCTGCCTTTTCCAAATCTGCCATTGCGATTTCATACTGTTCATCATTAGGGGCTTTTCCGTGCCAATCCACTGCGTTTTCCATATAAGAAACACCTTTGCCCTTTACGGTCTTCATAACAATTGCCGTAGGCATTCCCTTGACTGCCTTAGCCTCCTCAAAGGCTGCTTCCAGCTGATCAAAATCATTTCCGTCAGCAACATTGATCACATGAAAATTGAAGGCTTCAAATTTTTTATCAATCGGATACGGGGAACATACATCCTCGATCTTTCCGTCGATCTGAAGACCGTTATTATCTACGATCACAACCAGATTGTCCAGTTTTCTGTGGCCTGCAAACATAGCAGCTTCCCAGACCTGCCCTTCTTCAATCTCTCCGTCCCCGAGAAGTGTATACACTCTGTAGGAAGCGCCGTCCAGTTTTGCTCCTAAGGCCATTCCCACTGCCGCGGAAATTCCCTGTCCAAGAGAACCGCTGGACATATCTATTCCGGGAATATGTTTCATATCAGGATGCCCCTGAAGATAGGAGCCAAGATGCCGAAGAGTTTTCAGATCTTCTACAGGGAAATATCCTCTGTGGGCCAGAGTGGAATATAAACCAGGGGCTGTATGACCTTTAGAAAGCACAAAGCGGTCTCTGTCTTCCTTTTTCGGATTCTCGGGATCTATATTCATCTCTTCAAAATATAAATACGTAAAAAGTTCTGCTGCGGATAAAGACCCGCCGGGATGTCCCGCTTTTGCAGAGTGGACAGCTGTAATGATCCCTTTACGGATCTCGTTAGCCGTCTTCTGAAGTTCTAACTTGTTCATTTATTTTCCTCCTGAAATATGATTATTCCCCAAATACAGCAATATAATCCTGTTTAAATTTCTCAATACCTGCATCTGTCAGGGGATGGTGCGTCATCTGCTCCAAAACCTTATAAGGAACTGTCGCAATGTCAGCCCCTGCCAGAGCACACTGGGTCACGTGCATAGGATGACGAACGCTGGCCGCAATGATCTGGGTAGGAATATCCGCAACTGCAAAAATATCGGCAATGGTCCGGATCAGCTCTACGCCGTCTGTGGAAATATCATCCAGTCTTCCTAAAAACGGAGATACATAGGTTGCTCCTGCTCTGGCAGCCAGCAGTGCCTGATTTGCTGTAAAGATCAATGTAACGTTGGTTTTGATCCCTTCTGAAGCCAATACCTTCACAGCCTTTAATCCTTCTGTTGTCATTGGGATCTTTACTACCATATTGGGATGAATGGCTGCAATCTCACGTCCCTCTTTAATCATACCTTCTGCATCTGTAGTAGTAGCCTTTACTTCACCGCTGATAGGTCCGTCTACGATAGATGTGATTTCTTTAATAACCTCATTAAAATCACGGCCTTCCTTTGCGATCAGTGAGGGATTTGTGGTAACACCGCAGATAATCCCCATATCATTTGCTTTTCTGATGTCCTCAACCTTGGCTGTGTCAATAAAAAACTTCATAATCCTTTACCTCCGTTTACGCTTTTGGCGTTTTATTGTTCTTGAATATAGTTTACTCTTTAAACAAAGTCTCTGCAAGAGGCCTTTCTGTT
Organism: Candidatus Blautia merdipullorum; assembly: GCA_019118685.1. Taxonomy (GTDB): domain Bacteria; phylum Bacillota; class Clostridia; order Lachnospirales; family Lachnospiraceae; genus Blautia; species Blautia merdipullorum. The sequence continues at coordinate 20,948 of DWYL01000321.1, read as the reverse complement.
ATTAATATGTAAAATTATTAATATTGGAAGCTTTTATTAATTAATTCACTGCCTTTTCGAGAAAACTTCCTGGTATTTCCAAGGTTTTGTCCTTAACCAGAAAGTACTTATTATTAATAATTCTCTTTAATTCATTTAATTATTTTTTCTGGCGGGCATATCCGGTGGTCTTCCGGACAATCAGCTTTGGTTCGTACTCTATATGATAGATACTAGTGGGCTGGGTCTCGGAATATGCGCTGCGGGCAGACTCTATTTTCCTCATAATAATGTCACAGGCGTCCCTGCCCTTCAAAGGTACAAAATGCTCAATGGTAGTCAGCGACATATGAGACATCCTGGAAAATATAATATTATCACAGCCAATCACCGACACATCTCCCGGAACTTTAAGTTTCTCCTCCTGAAGGGCGTCGATGATCCCAAAAGCAATCATATCATTCAGCCCTGCGATCGCCGTCACATCCCTGCGCTCAGAGAGAAGTTCTCTGGTAAGGTTGTAACCGATCCGGTACTCTGAATCTATGCTTGGCAGGACCTCGTCCCAGATATCATCCGCCGCTTTGATGATCACAGAATCTGTAAGGCCTTCTTTCTCATACTCTTTTACAAAGCCTTCTACTCTCCTGGAACGCTGCTGCTGTCTTTTTGTAAGAGGAGGCGCGATAAAAGCCACCTTTCTGTGTCCCAGATCCAGCAAATGCCTGGCCATCAGACTTCCGACCTTTGTATTATCCTGATTAATGGCGTCTACCTTCACCCGCTCCCGGTTGCTGATGATCACCAGGGGGATTTTTTCTGCCAGTTCTTGTACCTGCTCCATAAAGGCATAGCTTGGATTACAAGTGTAAATGATTCCAGCCGGCGCCACGCTGGGCATCATCCGGAGATACTGCTCCTCTATTTTCAGTTCTCTCTGAGTGTTGCAGGTAAATACCCCATATCCCTTCTCCTTTGCCACAGTCTCAATCCCCTGGAGGAGCATCACATAATAAGGATTGGTCAGAGTAGGGCAAAAAACTACTATCAGCCGGCTGTTTTTGCTGTTTTTTGCGCTGCGCCTTTTCGGCAGTATATATCCCAGGTCTTTAGCCGCGTTCTCTACCTTTTCCACAGTTTCCCTGGAAAAAGACACATTGTATTTTTTATTCAATACCATAGACACTGTAGCCTGAGACACTCCTGCAGCCCTGGCAATGTCTGTGGAAGTAACTTTTTTCCTTGTCTTCCCTGCCATTTCTATAACTCCACTCTTCCTTCCAAAGCCCGCAGCAGAGTCACCTCGTCAATGTATTCCAGATCTCCTCCCACCGGTACGCCGCTGGCAATACGGCTCACCTTAATTCCTGTAGGTTTGATCAGTTTGCTGATATACATGGCCGTAGTTTCTCCCTCCAGACTGGAATTGGTGGCAATAATCACCTCTTCCACCTCTTTCTGGGAAATACGCTGCATCAGTTCTTTCAGTTTAATATCATCAGGCCCCACCCCCAGCATAGGAGAGATTGCCCCATGAAGCACATGATATACTCCCTCAAACTTTCCTGTTTTTTCATAAGCCGCCAGATCTCTGGTGTTTTCCACCACCATGATCACTTTCTTGTTTCTTTTGGGATTGCTGCAGATGGGACAGATCTCCTGATCCGTAAGGGTATAGCAGCACTTACAGTACTGTACGTTTTCCTTGGCGTCTACAATGGCATGAGCCAGCGCTTCTACCTGTTCCTTAGGCATATTTAAAACGTGGAAGGCCAGGCGCTGTGCAGATTTTGCACCAATGCCCGGCAATCTTGAAAATTCTTCTATTAACTTATTAATATGACTGCTGTAGTACTCCAACTTTTTATCTCCTCTACTTCTCAGAAAGGAAATCCGCCGCCCAGGCCTCCTGTAAGCTTGGACATCACTGCTGCAGATTCCTCTTCTACCTTCCGCAGAGCTTCATTGGTCGCCGCCATGATCAGGTCCTCCAGCATTTCAATATCCTCTGGATCTACAACTTCTTCTGCCAGTTTTACCTTGGTCACTTCCTTCTTCCCGGAAATGGTAACTTCCACAGCTCCGCCGCCGGCAGATGCAGTAAACTCTTTTTCCTGCAGAGCTTTCTGGTTTTCTTCCATCTGCCGCTGCATCTTCTGGGCCTGCTTCATTAAATTATTCATGTTGCCCGGCATCATTCCTCCTGGAAATCCTCCTCTTTTTGCCATTCTTAAAATTCCTCCTAGTCTTCATCTTCTATATTTTCCACAGTTACATCCATATGGATATTCTGCTGGAGCAGCTCATCCACAGAAATATCTGCCAGGCCGCCCTTTCCCGCGCCCGGCTCTTCTTTTTTCAAAACCATTTTTACTTCCAGCTCTTTTCCGATCTTTTTCTGGATCGCCCGTTTCAGGATCTGGAGATTTTCGGGATTGTCAATACAGGTCTGGGCCAGAAAGTTTCTGAATTCCACATATAAAACAGGCTCTCCTGTATTCCCGTCATACTTAGGGGTGGACTCTAAAAGCATCTGCTGGAGCAGTCCCTTTGTTTCCCGGATAATAGAATTCCAGTTTTTCTTCACGTACTGAAGATCCTCCGGCGCCGCCTTCAGAGGCTTATTTTCTGAAGACAGCTGTTCCGTCTGATCACGCCCCGGATAACCATTCTCATCCCGGTGTCCGGATAGTTCCTTTTCCTCCCCTGCGGACCGGGAGGTTATTAAGATATCCGGGTTGTTCAGTTTTTCCTCCAGTACCCGCACCCTGTCGAAAAGGGAATCCAGATTTGTCTCCATAACCGGCTGGCACAGCTTGATCAGCGCGATTTCTACCAATACGCGTTTTTGGGAGGCATAGCGGATTTCGTTAGACAGCTGGGAAAATACCCGGATATACCGCATTAGGGTCTCCGTATCCAGCATCTGGCATTCTTCTTTCATCCTTTCCAGATTTTCCCTGGATACATCCACAGCCTCTTCGGGATTGTCGGAAGCCGATATCAAAAGAAGATTGCGCAGATACCAAATAAAGTCCGTAACAAACTGACCCAGTTCCCGGCCCCGGATGATCAGATCTTCCAGGCTTTTAATCGCCTGGGAAGTATGCTGTGCCAGAATTTCTCTGAGAAGCTGGCTGAACACATCTGTATCTACCGCTCCAAGATTCTCCAGCACTTTCTCGTAAGTAAGCTTCTCCCCCAGGTAAAAAGCAATGCACTGATCAAGAAGGGACAGGGCGTCACGCATAGAGCCGTCTGCTGCCTTTGCGATATAGCGGATGGCTTTATCCTCCACATCATTTCCTTCTTTTTCCATAAGCTCCCTGAGCCGGTCCGCAATGGTATCTACAGTGATTCTCTTAAAATCATACCGCTGGCATCTTGAAAGAATGGTAATCGGGATTTTGTGAACTTCCGTAGTTGCCAGGATAAAAATCACATAAGAAGGAGGTTCCTCAAGAGTTTTCAGCAGGGCGTTAAAAGCGCCCGCAGATAACATATGAACCTCATCTATGATATATACCTTATAGCGTCCCTGGGTAGGGCGATATGCGACTTCTTCCCGGATCTCCCTGATATTATCCACGCCGTTATTGGAGGCAGCGTCAATTTCCACAACATTCATGGAAGCTCCTGCATTGATTGCCCGGCAGGTGGGGCATTCATTACAGGGGCTTCCGTCTACAGGATGTTCACAGTTTACTGCTTTTGCCAATATCTTGGCAATGGTTGTCTTGCCGGTTCCTCTTGTGCCGCAGAAAAGATAGGCATGTCCGATTCTGTCCGCTTTAATCTGATTTTTCAATGTTGTCACAATATGTTCCTGTCCCTTGACATCTTCAAAGTTCTGGGGACGGAACTTTCGGTAAAGGGCAGTATAGCTCATGTAAGTCCTCCTTTTTGCAGCCTGTGATCATTCAAAGAATCAGTCTCCAAAGCTGATTCCGATACGTTTTGCATCAAGTACAAGCTGTTCATCCGGAGCAACCATTTTCAGCTTTCCTGCGCATTCTTCCAGAGGAACTTTTTTCACTTTATTATTTACGATGCCCACCATATAACCATACTGATCATTCAGGATCAGCTTAGCTGCATGGGATCCAAGTCTGGTAGAAAGCACTCTGTCATAGGGGCAGGGGCTTCCGCCTCTCTGAGTATGGCCCGGAATCGTGATACGGATGTCCAGATCCAGCTTTTTCTGAAGTTCATCTTCCAGTTTATAGGCAACAGAGGGATATTTTTTCTTATCCTCTTCCTGTTTTTTCTTCAGTTCCTTCTTGGAAAGTTTTGCGTCCTCTTTGGAAATGGCGCCTTCTGCAACAGCCAGGATCGTAAAGCCCTTCCCTGCTTTATTTCTCTTATTGATAGCATCCACCACTTTATCAATATCATAAGGGATTTCTGGAATAAGGATAATATCTGCGCCCCCTGCAATGCCTGCATGAAGGGTTACCCACCCTACTTTGTGTCCCATGATCTCCACAATAAACACCCGGCTGTGAGAAGCTGCAGTGGTATGGATGCAGTCGATAACGTCTGTGGCAATATCTACAGCACTCTGGAATCCGAAAGTCATATCTGTGCCCCAGATATCATTGTCAATGGTCTTAGGCAGATGGATAATATTCAGCCCCTCTTCTCTCAGAAGATTCGCTGTCTTCTGTGTTCCATTTCCTCCCAGGATCACCAGACAGTCCAGACGAAGCTTATAGTAAGTCTGCTTCATAGCCTCTACCTTGTCAAGGCCTCTCTCGTCAGGAACCCTCATAAGCTTAAACGGCTGGCGGGAAGTTCCCAGAATAGTGCCGCCTCTGGTAAGGATCCCGGAAAAGTCCTTTGATGACAGCATCCTGTAGTTTCCATAGATCAAACCTTTGTATCCGTCATCAAATCCGTATACTTCCAGTTCATCCAGATTGGTGCTGAGTCCCTTCACAACACCACGCATAGTTGCGTTCAAAGCCTGGCAGTCTCCGCCGCTTGTAAGCAAACCGATTCTTTTCATTTTTTCCACATCCCATCTTTTAATATAGTATCTGCACAGCGAATAAAAAGATTCTTTATCCGTCTCGCTATGCTTATTATATTATATTTTTATAGGTGGCTCAACTTAAATTTTTTATATTTTCTTATGTTGACAACCGCATTAAAAACCGCTATACTGTAAACACCGTGCAGCCGGGGAGATAGCGGTGCCCTGTACCTGCAATCCGCTACAGCAGGGGTGATGCCAAACCGAGGGATTTCTTTCTGTGGAGCTGCCCTTTATAAGTGGCGTTGACGTCTGGGTCTTACGCAACAGGAATCTGTGAACCGTGTCAGGGCAGGAATGCAGCAGCACTAAGCAGAACCTTCTGTGTGCCGTGAGGGTGCCTGGGCCGAGTTAACTGTAGAGGTAACGTCCATGGGAGAATCTCAAAGGGCGGCGCACGGTGAAAAAGACGAATAACCTGTTTTTTACTGCATAAAGTAGTAAAAAACAGGTTTTATTTTTATGGTTCAATGGATACTGCAAATCATGGACAGCTACGGTTATCTGGGAATGGCTCTTCTGATTTTAGGAGAAAATCTCTTTCCCCCTATTCCTTCCGAAGTTATTCTTACTTTCGGAGGCTTTATGACCTCTTATACAAAAATGCATATCCCCGGAGCTGTTCTTTCCGCAACTGTAGGAAGCGTAGGCGGGGCTTTGATCCTGTATCAGCTCGGCAGTCTTCTGACTCCAGAAAGATTAGATACACTGTTCACAGGACGGGTCGGAAAAATATTGGGTTTAAGGAAAGAAAATCTTCAAAAAGCTGCAGACTGGTTTGACAGCAAGGGAAATTACGCTGTATTTTTCTGCCGTTTTATCCCTATCATCCGCAGCCTCGTCTCTGTGCCTGCAGGGATGGCCGGGATGGATCTTAAACGTTTTCTCTGGATGACATCCCTCGGAAGTTTGCTTTGGAACCTGCTTCTCATCTGTGCAGGAGCGGCTGCCGGCTCTTCCTGGCAAAAGGCAGTGCAATATTTTGGCAGCTATACTCAGGCAGCCAAAATCGTACTGGGGACCGCTCTCCTCGCCGGAATTCTTTTCCTGATCAGAAGGCGCCTGTCCTCTGGTTCTTCTGAAACCTGATCCCATGAAAATGCCTCCGAAAATCACTGAGTCTTCCTACGCTTTTGATTTCCAGAGGCATTTCTTTATCTTTATAAGATCTCTTTCAGCTTCCGTATATACTCCGGTGTTGTCCCACAGCAGCCTCCCACAATATCAGCTCCTGCATCTATAAGTCTTTTCATGTGAAGAGCAAATTCTCCGGTCCCCATAGAGTACACAGGACAGCCCTGTTCATCGATGACAGGCATTCCTGCATTTGGCTTTACGATCAAAGGGATCTCTATGGCTTTTCTCAGGTTTTCTGTCACCGCAAGAAGCTGATCCGGCCCGGTAGAGCAGTTGATCCCTACTGCGTCTGCACCCATATCCGCCAAAGCTTTTGCAGCTTCATATACATTGCCTCCGAAGAAAAGACTGCCGTCAGATTCTACCGTCAGCGTACACATCACTGGCAGATCGCATACAGAATCCGCTGCATCCAGCACTGCCATAGGCTCCATCTCTCCCAGCATAGTCTCTGCCACCAGCAGATCTGCCCCTGCCTCAAGCTGAGCTTCGATCTGTTCTCTATAGGCTTCCAGCAGCTCTTCGTAAGATGCATCCTGTTTTCCGGTTGTTGTCAGGTCGCCTGCTACCAGGCAGTCTCTGCCCACTGCATTTCTGGATATTTCCAACAGTTTTGTATTCAATTCTTTTACTTTGTCCTGAAGCCCATGATTTGTCAGGCTGATCCTATTGGCAGAAAAAGTAGGCGCATAGACGATCTGAGATCCGGCTTCCTTATAGGCTTTCTGAAGCTCTGCCAGGGGAGCAGGATTTTCACAGACCCATTTTTCCGTACATACCCCTCTTGGCATTCCTGCCTTCATTAAGTTGGATCCGGTTGCCCCATCCAGCAATACAGTTCCTTTATTTACTAAGTCCTGAAACGCCTGTTTCGTCATTCCTGTTCCTCCTTTTCTTTAAGCTTTTTTCTGGCTTTTTCTTCTCTCAGTTCTTTAAAAAAGTCAGAAAGCATCTTGCTGCACTCTTCCTCCAAAATTCCTCTGGTCACCTGCACCTTATGATTAAACCCTTCCATCTCAAGAAGATTCAGCACCGATCCGGCGCATCCTGCCTTTGGGTTCATGGTGCCGATCACCACCCGGTCGATCCTGGCCTGAACGATAGCTCCTGCACACATCTGACAAGGTTCCAAAGTCACATACAAGGTGCATCCCTCCAGACGCCAGTCTCCCAGTTTCCTGCTGGCCTTGCGGATCCCGTTCAGTTCTGCGTGGGAAAGAGTGTTTTTATCTGTGTTTCTCCTGTTATAGCCTCTTGCAATGATCTTATCTCCACAGACTATCACACAGCCTATGGGAACCTCCCTCAGCGCATAGGCCTTCCTGGCCTGTCTGATGGCTTCCTTCATGTATCTTTCATCCGCCGTCACCTGCTTCATCCTCCTGATCGATCTGATGCAAAGTAGTCAAAAGCCCTCAAGGGATCATTCCCCTGAGGGCAGTATATTCTGGCGGAGATGGTGGGAGTCGAACCCACGCGCCCTTACGGACCTATCGCATTTCGAGTGCGACCTCTTACGACCACTTGAGTACATCTCCTAAACTTTTCCTGCATCTGCAAGATAAGTTTTATTATATCTCTCCGCCGGTTGCAGGTCAAGAAAAGTTTTTCAAAACTGAGGAGGATCGATAAAGCGATACCAATATCCGAAACGGCCTCGTTTTCCTCCATGGTTCCTGCATTCCTTAAAATATGGAAAACCGAACATGGTGGCCATCAGGCTTTCCTGCCGTTCATAGATCCCGGGGACTCCCAATATGTATCTTCCGTCTTCTTCCCTTATTCCTAAAAGAAGATGTCCGTAATTCTTCATCCCATACCGAAGGAAACTGTTGTTAATCAATCCCTGGTCTCTTCGTCCAAGGTTCCGGATTTCTGACATAGAGATCTTCCTGCAGTCAGTAATCTCTTCGTCTGGAAAAGGGGAGAATTTATCCCTCTCCTCAGCCGCAGACTGGCTTTCCAATTCCAGGGCATCTGCGAGCCTGATATTTTCTTTTTCCTCTTCCATATCCGCCGCTTCAGCATATCCTGCTTCTTCCTCAAGAACTTCTTCCTCTTCTGGTTTCTGGATTTCTTTCTGGTCCAGGCTCTCTTCTATTTCCGGAGCTTCCTCTGTTCCATCTTCTTCTGATATTTCCCTGGCGGTCTCCTCCGGCAGCGCAGGTCCTGATTCCGGGAGCTCTTCTTCCAGTGTCTCTTTTTCCGGAAGCTGAACATTTTCAGGCCTTACCGGCTGATCGTCCCAGCCGCTCGCATAAATCTCCCCGTTTTCTCCCAAGATCAGGAGTCCTCCTAAATTTTCAAGGCTGTAGCTGCTGCCTCCCATATGATCTTCTTCCATTTCCAGTTCAAATTCTGCCTGATTTCCCGCCAGATTTCTATTTCCCAGTAGGATACCTCTAGAGTTTTGCCCTTCTCTCACATAACCATATATCTTTGCACACACAGAATCCCGTCCTAAAGTTCCTTGCAGTTTAAAATTCATTCTGCATATCCCGTTCCGGGCCTCTACTTTGATAAACCCTTTTCCGTCTCCTTTCTTCCCCTGGTCATAAGCATACACATATGCAATAAATCTTCTATATCCCGGCATAATTCCTTCCTTTAGACTCTTATCCCTAAAGTATATGAAGCCTCTCTTTTTTTAGAACCTGACTCTTCCATTTCTTCTCTGTAAAACCGGCTATAAGTTTCTTTGCTTTCCGTCAAGGCTGATGATTCTTGTGGCTGTCCGTTCCTGAAAGCGTACGTCATGCTCTACAGCCAGCAAGGTGGGGCAATATTCCAGAAGCAGATTTTCAATCTGGATCCTGGAAAATACATCAATATAATTCAGAGGCTCGTCCCATATATACAGATGAGCCGGTGTCAGAAGGCTGGCTGCAAGCAGAACTTTCTTTTTCTGTCCCTCAGAGAGTTCTTCCAGATTTTTTCCAAACTGGGATCTGTCCAGATCCAGCTGGCGAAGAAGAGCAAAATAAAGGCTTTCTTCCAGTTCTCTGCTTCTGACAAACTCCCGGATGGAGCCCTGAAGGAAGGAGGTGTCCTGGCTTATATAAGAAACGATCAATCCAGAAGCCAGTTCCATTTCTCCGGTTTCCACTGGTCTGCCTTCTTTTTCATATAAGGTTTCCCCTGCTGCTTTCTCCACGATCATTTTCAGCAGGCTTGACTTTCCGCAGCCGTTGGATCCAGTTAGGAAGACCCGTTCTCCCTGGCTGATCTCAAAATCCAGGCCCTCAAAAATGGGCTGCTTTCTTCCTGGATATCTCAGTCCATAATCTCTCGCTGTCATCAGTCTTTCTTTATGATGCTTCAAAGGCATGATTTTAAGAGTTCTGATTTCATCAATATCTTGAAGCAGCCCCTCCTGTTCCTGAATTTCCTTTTCGATTCGTTTTTCCATTTGTTTGGCCCTGCTCTGCATTTTCTTTGTCTTAGCGCCTATATAGGCTCTAAAAGGCCGGTCATGCTCTTTCACGGGATCGTAGCCGATCTTGGTATTTTCATTGTTTTCTGCCCATTGTTTTCTCTGTCCCGCCGCCTCTCTAAGTCTCCCTATGCTCTTCTGATGTTTTTCATTTTCTCTTCTGGCAAATTCATCTTTACGGCGTTTATTTTCCTCCCAGGAAGTAAAATTGCCTTTTTGGATTTCAATACTTTTTTTATTTAATACCAGGATATGATCGATACAGGCGTCCAGAAGATCCCGGTCATGGGAAACCAGAATGAATCCTTTTTTCCCTCTTAAATATTCTTTTACCGTTTCCCTGGATTCCTGATCCAGATGATTGGTAGGCTCATCAAGGAGAAGAAAATCATTCTCCCCTGAAAAAAGAATGGCCAGCTGCAGTTTCGTCTGTTCTCCGAAGCTAAGAGTGTCAAAGTTCTGGTAGAGAGTTTCCCCGCCCAGTCCCAGTTTCTCCATCTCGCAGAAAACTCTCCACTGCTCCACTCCCGGCTTTAATTTTTCCAGGAATTCTCCTGCGCCTTTCTGTCTGTCCTCCTTCTCTATCCTATAGGGGAAGTAGTCAAAATAAACGCTGGCGGTAATGATCCCTTTATAGGAATATTCCCCTAAAAGCAGTTTCAGAAAGGTAGTCTTTCCTTTTCCATTTCTTCCTGTAAAACCCAGTTTCCAGTCTGTATCAACAGAAAAAGAAACATTTTCGAAAATATTATCAAAGCTTCCCTCATAACCGAAAGTAAGACTGCTCACATTTATCTGAGACATCTCTATCCCTCCCTGATCCTGTTGCCAAAGGAGCCTCTATCCCTATATGCCCTTTCTCCCGGTTAATAGCAGCAAAAAAGAGAGGCAATAGGGACATAACCTGCTTTTGGCAACATAAAACCTGCCTTCCGAATTTTCGGAAGGAACTTGTCTGCAAGTTTCACGTTTTCCAAAAACAAACTATCTCCTCATTTTTTCACTCCTCTCTGCATTTAGCTCCATTATAATGAGGATCTGTTTTTCTGTCAAATCTGCTCCTCAATTTTTGTAAACATATTTTCTATTTTTTTCTTGACATTTCATCAGGGATTCTTTATAATAGCATCTGTTGAATATCTCTCATAGCGAAGCGTGGCTCAGTTTGGTAGAGCGCTGCGTTCGGGACGCAGAGGTCGCGTGTTCGAATCACGTCGCTTCGATGAAGCTTAAATACCGGAGGATCTGTAAAAAAGATCGTCCGGTATTTTTTGTCTATAAAAGCATTTATCGTCCGGTATTTCTCATTCAGATTATAAATCTATTCTCTTCACCGTATATTAGTCAGGATGTGATTATCAGTCAACAGTATATCTTACCTTATCCAATAGTTAGATAATGCAAATATCTATCAGCAGTTTAATATGGATTTACGGTTGTGATGGCTATATAATAAATCCATAATATTTAAACAGGAGAAATCTTATGAAGAAAAAATTAAGTTCTTTTGAAAGACAATTAATGTTGGATGAAATTTTATTCTACAGTATCTGCAGTGAAGATGACCGCCGGAGGATTCTGGACCAGCAGCTTATGACCTTCCAGGACTTCCGCAGGCTGTCCCTGATCACAGACTATCTGGAGCTGGACCATCTCCATAAATTCATCTGGGATCTCCATGGCCATAAATTCATGGATGAAATGGACAAACTTTACCAGAAATGTAAAGATGGAAAAGCGGACCTGTCTGAAATGCTTCTTGAAACCGGACAATGGCTGGATGATTTCTGGAAGCAGGCGCCCAACACCACAGTTTCCTACCTACTCCGGGAAATCTTTTCCGATGGATTAAAAAACGAAAAAAAGAAAAGCAACATAACCAGCTACCCATCTTCAAATCCAGGTAAATCTATGCTATAATGGACGACACTGCAAATTGATCATATGAAAAGTCACCTATCATCAGAAAGGATATTTTTATGAATATACAGCTTCCTCAAGCCTTTTTATCCAGGATGGAAAAAATGTTGGGAGATGAATTTCCTGATTTTCTGGAAAGCTATCAGGCTCCGCGCCAGTTCGCCTTACGGGTAAATACAGCAAAAATCAGCGTAGAAAAATTTCTGGAGCTTTCCCCCTTTCACCTTGCTCCTATCCCCTGGATAAAAAATGGATTTTTTTACAGCAGTCAGGACAGGCCTTCCCGCCATCCTTATTATCAGGCAGGTTTATACTATCTTCAGGAACCCAGCGCCATGACGCCAGCCAGCTGTCTTCCTGTCCAGCCGGGAGAACGGGTATTGGATCTATGCGCCGCTCCCGGTGGCAAAGCCACAGAACTTGGCAGCCGTCTGAAAGGCAAAGGGCTTCTGGTAGCCAATGATATCAGCGCTTCCAGAGCCAAAGCGCTGATGCGTAATCTGGAGTTATGGGGTATCACAAATGCCCTTGTGACCACGGAAACTCCCAGACATCTGTCTGAAGTTTTTCCGGAATACTTTGATAAAATTCTGATCGATGCCCCTTGTTCAGGAGAAGGGATGTTCCGCAAAGATCCGGATGTGGTCAAAACCTGGGAGGAGTCACGGCCGGACTACTTCAGCACGCTGCAAAAAGAAATTGCCTCTCAGGGAATATCCATGCTTCAGCCAGGAGGAATGCTGCTATATTCTACCTGTACCTTTTCTCCTCAGGAAAACGAAGAAGTGGTATCATATATTCTGGAAAATTTTCCTCAAATGGAGCTTCTCAGGATCACAGGATATGAAGGTTTTTCCAAAGGCCGCCCCCAGTGGGGCAACGGAGATTCCCGTTTAGAGAACTGTGTCAGGATCTTTCCCCATCATATGGCGGGAGAGGGACATTTCCTGGCCCTTTTCAAAAAGGAAGGGACTTCTCATTCTATAGCTTTGAGCAGCCCTTCCTCAAAAATAGAGAAATCCTCCAAAAAGCTCCTGGAAGGTTTCTTTATGGGCTCATCTGTGTCCTTAGATCTTTCCAGGATTGAAATAAGAGGGGGGCATGTATACTGTCTTCCGGAAGCGGGGCCGGAATCTGTAAAAGGGCTCAAATTTCTCCGCTGGGGACTGTATCTGGGAGAATTGAAAAAAAATCGTTTTGAGCCCGGGCAGCCCCTGGCCATGGCCTTGTCTGGCACAGCATATCCCCGGATCCTGGATTTAGCGCCTTCTGATCAAAGGGCTGAACGTTATTTAAAGGGAGAGACTCTTCTTCTAAGCGAAGAAGAACTCTCTAAAGGGCCGGGCTGGTATCTGGTATGTATCAGCGGCTATCCCCTTGGATGGGGCAAAGCAACGGGAAATCTTCTGAAAAACAAATATCCTTCCGGATGGCGTCTGACATAAAAGAGGGTGCCCCTCAAGTCTGATAGGACTTTTGGGACACCCTCTTCTCTTTTTCATAATCTTATTCCACAGATTCTTCAAGTGGTTCTTCCGCGAGTACTTGTTCGTATTTTTCCAGAATAATATTCTGTATTCTCTCACGGGTTGCAGAATTGATGGGATGGGCAATATCTCTGTATTCCCCATCAGTGGCCTTCCGGCTTGGCATAGCAATAAACAAACCTTTTTCACCTTCAATGACCTTAATGTCATGAACTACAAATTCTTCGTCAATGGTAATGGAAACCACCGCTTTCATCTTGCCTTCTTTAGCCACTCTTCTTACTCTTACATCTGTGATGTTCATACAACCTTCCCCTTTCATCGCCGCCTTGTTCAGTCGTGCTTTCTGTCTTAATTTGGAAATATATTCCGGCAGGATCTTCTGCCTACAAAACGGTTTTACCCGCTCTGTTCCTTAGTAAGATCAAAGAACGTATCTTTCGTTCTTTTCAATAACCACTTTGATGCCATCCTCTCCGCAGTAATAGGAATTTGCCCGGATAGTATCACGGCTTTCCACAACGCAGTTTTCAATGTGCGTATTATCTCCCAGATATACATCATTCAAAATAATTGAATTTTTGATCACACAATTATTTCCTACGAAAACCTTTTTAAACAGGATAGAATTTTCCACCTGTCCATTAATAATACAGCCGCTGGAAATCAAGCTGTTTCTTACATCTGCACCTGGGTTATATTTTGCCGGGGGCAGGTCGTCAATCTTGGACTGGATGCCCGGGTACTGACGGAAGAAATAATCTCTGATCTCCGGTTTCAGAAAGTCCATGTTCGTTTTATAATAGGACTCCACTGTTGAGATATTGCTCCAGTAATCATTGATCTTATATCCATAAATCCGTTTCAGATTTTTATAACGGATAAGAATATCTTTAACAAAATCATGGCGGTCTTCCTGTCCGCATTTCTCGATCAGCTCAATGAGCTGGCGTCTTCTGATCACATAAATGCCTGTAGAGATCGTGGTGGACTGAGTAACCATAGGTTTTTCATCAAATTCCTCTATCCTGCAGTCCTCATTCATTTTGATACAGCCGAATCTGGTCGCTTCGTCCTGAGCCACATCTGTGCAGACCACGGTAATGTCCGCCCTCTTAGCGATATGATATTCCAATACTTTATTATAATCCAGCTTATATATACAATCTCCGGACGCAATCACTACATAGGGCTCATGACTGTTTTTCAGGAAGCTCAGGTTCTGGTAAATGGCATCTGCTGTTCCCTGATACCAGAAACTGTTGTCCGGCGTGATGGTAGGCGTAAAAATATATAATCCGCCCTGCTTTCTTCCGAAATCCCACCACTTTGATGAACTAAGATGTTCATTCAGAGATCTGGCGTTATACTGAGTCAATACAGCCACTTTCTGAATATGGGAGTTAGACATATTGCTGAGCGCGAAATCAATGCTGCGGTAGCTGCCTGCGACAGGCATTGCCGCAATAGCTCTCTTCTGTGATAATTCTCTCATTCTGTGATTATTGCCGCCGGCAAGAATAATACCTATAGCTCTCATTCTGTCTCACCTTCCTTATTCAATGTTTCACCGCTTTCCAATACGCCTCCCGGATAGTCCTCTGCTGTAGTCTCTCCTACGATGGCAGTATTCTTTCCGATTTTTACATTTGACGGAATCACTGTATTCTCTCCTACGGTTACTAATCCAAAAGAATATACATTGGGCTTCAGCTTATTGGGAACCTCTTCTCCCATACCCATGACCACATTGTCGCCTACTGTTACATTTTCAGCGATTATAGCCTTGTCTATCACATCGTTTTCTCCGATCACAGACTGTTTCATAATGATAGAATCCCGGATCACAGCTCCTTTTTTAATGATAACCCCGGCGCCGATGACAGAATTATGTACTTCTCCGTACACTTCTGTACCCTCGCTGATGATGCTCCGGTCTACTACTGCATCTGCAGCAATATACTGGGGAGGAATAATGTCTCCCTTGGTATAGATCTTCCAGAACTCTTCATACAGATTAAACTCTGGGATAATATCAATAAGTTCCATATTTGCTTCCCAATAGGATCCCAAAGTTCCTACGTCTTTCCAGTAGCCATTGTATTCGTAAGCAAAAAGTCTCTGCCCCTTTTCTCTGCAGTAAGGGAGAATATGCTTTCCAAAATCACAGCCGGACTGGTCCTTCAGAGCGATCAGCGCTTCTTTCAGCACTGGCCAGCTGAAAATATAAATACCCATAGAAGCCAGATTACTTTTGGGCTTCTCCGGTTTTTCCTCAAAGTCTGTAATCCTTCCTGTATCGTCCGTGATAGCAAGTCCGAAACGGGAAGCTTCTTCCCATGGAACAGGCATACATGCCAGGGTGACATCTGCTTTGTTGGCTTTATGGAAATCCAGCATAACTTCATAATCCATCTTGTAAATATGGTCTCCTCCCAGGATCAGCACATAATCCGGGTTAAAATTCTCCATATATGCCAGATTTTGGTAAATGGCGTTTGCAGTACCGGTATACCATTCTGTATTGGTTTTCTTTTCGTACGGAGGAAGAATAGAAACGCCTCCTACATTTCTGTCCAGATCCCATGGGATGCCGATACCGATATGAGTATTTAAACGCAGAGGCTGATACTGTGTCAGCACTCCAACTGTATCTACTCCTGAATTTATACAGTTACTGAGCGGAAAGTCTATGATTCTATATTTTCCGCCGAATGTTACAGCCGGTTTTGCTACTTTAGCAGTCAGAACGCCCAGTCTGCTGCCTTGCCCTCCAGCCAATAACATTGCAATCATCTCTTTCTTAATCATGCAATCACCTCTTGTATATTCTATGGTTTTTACATTATAACACATTGCTTTAAAAAAGTGAACATTTTTAACAATTTTTTTTCGACATGTGCTTTCTTTTTGTGACATTTTACCTGCTTTTTACCCACCTTCTAAGAAAGGGGTTCCATTTTTTGAAATTTTAGGTATAATTCTATATAAAAAAGGAAGGGACTCTTTAATCATGTATCAGATTAATTTTAATAAACCAATGCATATTCATTTTATCGGGATCGGAGGCATCAGTATGAGCGGGTTGGCAGAAATTCTTCTGGAAGAAAATTTCACCATCTCCGGTTCCGACGCCAAGGCATCAGATCTGACAAGGCAGCTGGAATCCAGAGGCGCCAAAGTCTATATCGGTCAGAGGGCATCCAATGTCACCCCTGATATTGATCTGGTAGTCTATACCGCAGCCATCCATCCGGATAATCCGGAATTTCAGAAAGCAAAGGAATTGGAGATCCCTATGCTCACAAGAGCAGACCTTCTGGGACAGATCATGAAAAATTATAAACTGCCTATCGCTGTTTCCGGCACTCATGGCAAAACTACCACTACTTCTATGATCTCTCATATTCTTCTGGAAGGTGATGCAGATCCCACCATCTCTGTAGGGGGCATCCTGCCTGCGATCCACGGAAACATACGGGTAGGACATTCTGAGACTTTTGTCACAGAAGCCTGTGAGTATACCAACAGCTTTTTAAGCTTTTTCCCAAAAATCAGCATTATTCTGAACATTGATGCCGATCATCTGGACTTTTTCAAAGATATTGATGATATCCGTCATTCCTTCCGGCTTTTTGCAGAAAAACTACCGGAAGACGGGACTTTGATCATCAACAAAGAAATCCCCCATATAGAGGAGATCATTAAAGGTCTTTCCTGCGAGATCATCACCTATGCCTTAAATGGAGCAGCCCAGTATACTGCTGAAAATATTGTTTTCGACGAAACTGCCCATCCATCTTTCGACTGTCTTTATGAGGGAAAGAAAATAGGACGGTTCTCTCTGTCGGTCCCGGGAATCCACAATGTTTCCAATGCGCTGTCCGCTATTGCCCTGAGCAGAAAAGTCGGAATGTCTGTAGAAACCATCCAAAAAGGTCTCCTGCATTTTGGCGGCACAGACCGCAGATTCCAGTATAAGGGAAAAGTCGCCGGTGTAACAGTCATTGACGACTACGCTCATCACCCTACAGAAATCGCCGCCACCTTAAAAACAGCTCAGAATTATCCTCACAACAGGATCTGGTGCGTATTCCAGCCTCATACCTACAGCAGGACAAAGGCTCTTCTGCCAGAGTTCGCCCAGGCCCTCTCCCTTGCCGACAAGGTTGTCCTGGCTGACATCTATCCGGCCAGAGAAACTGACAATTTAGGAATATCCTCACAGGATCTGGCAGCTTTGATCGCCAAAAAGGGGGCGGATGTTCACTACTTCCCTACTTTTGATGAGATTGAAGAATTTTTGTTAAAAAATTGTATCCACGGAGATGTGTTGATAACTATGGGGGCAGGAGACGTATATAAAATCGGAGAAAACCTCCTTGGTATGTAGAGTTATCCACATTATCCACCAATTCATCCACATGCTTTTTCCCCAAAGCATGTGGATTTTTTTGTGTATAAACGAGTTGACATAATAGGACAGCATTTTTTACAAAAATATGCCAAAAACCTAACATATTCGACATTCTCCAGGTTTCCCATAAAAACTATCCACTTTTTTATCCACATTATCCACATTTCTTTCAAAAAAATTTTTCAACGTGACCATTTCCAGCATCTGAAAAAATCTTTGTTCTCTTTTTAAAAATTATATGCTATACTGAGGGTGATTCATTAAGAAAAAGTAAAATGTAAAGGATGTTGAACATGGGACAGTTTAAAGTTTACAATAGCTTTCCGGGAGAATACACCTTTGTTTCTAATCGTTTTCTGGATGACTATATGCCAAAGGCAAACGGGGAATTTGTAAAAATATACCTGTATCTTCTGCGGCACTGCAGCGGCGAAAGTACGGTAATGGATCTTTCTTCCATAGCAGATAAGCTGAACTGCACGGAAACAGACATTGTAAGAGCTCTCCGTTATTGGAAAGAATCCGGCGTTCTGGAAGTTTCCTTTGATCCATCCGGAAATGTGACCGGTATTCTTTTTTCTGCCCCTGAACCGAAGCTGTCTCAGACCAGAAAAAGTCCTTCCGGCAGGTCCCTTTCCCGCAATAAGGTACAGGAGCTGAAAGGGCAGGAAGAAGTGCGGCAGCTTCTTTTTATTGCGGAACAGTATCTTGGGAGGCCTCTTACTTCTACAGACGCAGAAACCCTTCTCTATCTTTATGATGAGGTCCATCTGTCGGCCGAACTCCTAGAGTATTTAATTGAATACTGTGTTTCCAAAGGCAGCCCTTCCATGGCATACATAAAAAAAGTCGGGCTTTCCTGGGCGCAGCAGAATATCACCACAGTCAGCCAGGCAAAAGAAGAGACGAATCTGTATAATAAGAATTACTTTACTATCCTGCGGGCCTTCGGTATTACCAACCGCAATCCTCTGGATAAGGAAATCCAATATATGAATCTCTGGATGAATCAGTATGGCTTTACTCTGGACATCATTACGGAGGCCTGCAGCCGTACCGTTCTTTCCACCGGGAAGGCCAGTTTTTCCTATGCGGACAGCATCCTGGAAAGCTGGTTTAAAAAAGGAGTCCATCATCTCTCGGATATTGATTCTCTGGATCTGAACTTTCAAAAGAAAAAGGCAGAAAAGGCCAGTACCAGACCTAAGGCCCCGGCTTCAGGCCCTAAAAACAAATTTAATAATTTTCATCAGAGAAACTACAACATGGCAGAGCTTGAAAAACAGCTTCTTGGGAAATAGATAAAGGAGATTCGCTGTGGCACTGAAAAATTTTCAATATGAAGCGATCATGCGGGACTACAATCAAAAACAGTTTTTACATAAACACGAGCAGGACGAACATATCCGGACAGCAGAAGAAAAAATCCCGCGGCTTGCCGAAATACGCCGGGAAATCGCAAATTTAGGGCTGAAAAAAGCACGCCTTATCCTGGGCGCTGATCAGGGAGAAGATTTTGATCTGGCAGCAACAATCAAGTCTTTGGGGGATGAACGCAGAACTCTCCTTGAAAAAGAGGGATTCCCTCCTGATTACCTGGAGCTTCATTATGACTGCCCGGTCTGTAAAGATACCGGTTTTGTAAACGGTGAAAAATGTGCCTGCTTCCGCAAGGCAGCCGTTGATCTGTTATATACCCAGTCTAATATCCGGGATATTCTGGATAAAGAAAACTTTGCGAGCTTTACTTTTCAGTATTATTCCTCTGATTTCCAGGATCCCGGAAGCGGTATCACCGCTCTGGAAGCGGCTCATCAGGCTTATGATAAAGCATGGGATTTTATTAATTGCTTTCAGAAGGATTTCAATAATCTGATGATTTATGGGGATACTGGTGTGGGAAAGACATTCCTCACTCACTGTATAGCTAAAGAACTGCTGGACCGCTCGTTTTTTGTTCTGTATTTTACTTCTTTTGATTTATTTGATCTGTTGTCCAAAAACACTTTTCAGAAAGATCGGCAGTCCGCTGATATGGCTTCATTTATTTACGACTGTGATCTGCTTATCATTGATGACCTTGGAACAGAACTTACCAACAGTTTTGTATCTTCTCAGCTTTTCTGCTGCATCAATGAGCGGATCATGAATAAAAAAGCAACTATCATTTCCACAAACCTGACCATGGAGGATTTCCTGGATACCTATTCCGAAAGAACCTTTTCCAGAGTATCCAGCAATTATACCATGATCAAGCTCATAGGAAATGACATAAGAATCCAAAAAAGACTTTTAGGAGGAAAATGAACATGGCACCAAAAATCGCAACACCTTTAGATTCACTTCCTGTAGGCCGTCTTGGCATCATTCCCCTGAAAAGCTGCGAAAAGCTTGGGGCAAAAGTCAACGACTACATCGTGAAATGGCGGAAGGACCGTGACCATCAGGAAAAAAACAACCTGCAGTTTGAGGGATATGAGCGCTCTTCTTATCTGATCAATGCGCAGACCCCTCGTTTCGGTTCCGGCGAGGCAAAGGGTATCCTGGAGGAATCCGTCCGGGGCGACGATCTTTACCTCATGGTGGATGTCTGCAACTATTCCCTGACTTATTCTCTGTGCGGCCACACCAACCATATGTCCCCTGACGATCACTTTCAGGATCTGAAGAGGATCATTGCCGCCGTAGGAGGGAAAGCCAGACGGGTCAATGTCATTATGCCCTTCCTTTACGAAAGCCGTCAGCACAAAAGAACCCGGAGAGAATCTCTGGACTGTGCTCTGGGCCTTCAGGAGCTGATCAGTATGGGAGTAGATAATATTATCACCTTTGATGCCCATGATCCCAGAGTTCAGAATTCTATTCCTCTTCATGGTTTTGAGACTGTCCAGCCTGCATATCAGTTTATTAAAGGACTTTTTAAAGCGGAACCCGACTTAAAAATAGACAGCGACCATCTGATGATCATCAGTCCGGACGCAGGGGGCACAAGCCGTGCCATCTATCTGGCCAACGTCCTTGGAATAGATATGGGTATGTTTTATAAGCGCCGTGACTATTCTACCATCATAGACGGGCGAAATCCTATAGTAGCTCATGAATTTCTCGGTTCCGATGTTTCCGGAAAAAATATGATCATTATTGATGATATGATCTCCTCCGGCGACAGTATGCTGGAAGTGGCAAAGCTTTTAAAGGAAAGAGGGGCCGCCAAAATCTTTATGTGCGCTACCTTTGGCCTGTTTACAAACGGACTGGAACGCTTCGACGACGCATACAAGAACGGGGACTTTGACCGCCTCCTGACCACCAATCTGGTTTATCAGACAGACGAGCTGCTTCAGAAGCCATACTATGTAAATTGCGACATGAGCAAATACATCGCCCTGATCATTGATACCCTCAACCATGATACTTCTATCAGTAATCTGCTGAATCCGGTAGACAGGATCAATAAGCAGGTGGCAAAACATAATAAGGAATTAAGAGAAGGGAAAAAGAAAAACTAATTATTTGATGGTATCTTCGCTTGTTTTTGTT
>DWYL01000320.1 GCA_019118685.1 Candidatus Blautia merdipullorum | reverse complement strand
GAGAATCCTGCTGACGGAGAAGGACGTTTTATCCATACTTACATGCATGATGGCAATCCTCTTCCAAGCTTTGAGGGAGAGCCCAAACCGGTGGAGATTTCCGGTGATATCGACGCCTTTACCAAGGAAGTATGGGAAAGCCTGAACGAAGAGAATAAGGTTTCTCTCTTTGTTCGTTTTATCGACATTGAGACAGGAAAA
The DNA here is from genome assembly GCA_019118685.1 of Candidatus Blautia merdipullorum. GTDB lineage: Bacteria > Bacillota > Clostridia > Lachnospirales > Lachnospiraceae > Blautia > Blautia merdipullorum. The sequence continues at coordinate 27,202 of DWYL01000320.1, read as the reverse complement.
TACGAGACAAGGATCGTAAATAAAAATCAGTAATAAAAAGTTAAGACAGGGAGAACGGAGAAATCCGGAATCATCTGAAACTATGGAAAGGAAGTTAGAATTATGAAAGAATTAGCTCTGAAATACGGTTGTAATCCAAACCAGAAACCATCTAAGATTTATATGGCAGACGGCTCTGATCTGCCTATCAAAGTTCTCAGCGGAAAGCCAGGATACATTAATTTCCTGGACGCTTTTAACGGCTGGCAGCTTGTAAGGGATTTAAAGAAAGCTACCGGACTTCCTGCGGCAACTTCTTTTAAGCATGTATCTCCTGCAGGAGCTTCTGTAGGTCTTCCTCTTACAGAGACTCTGGCAAAGATCTACTGGGTAAATGATATGGATTGGCAGAATTTTTCACCTCTTGCCTGCGCTTATGCAAGAGCCAGAGGCGCTGACCGTATGTCTTCTTTCGGAGATTTCATCGCTCTGTCTGATGTGTGCGATAAAGATACGGCTATGCTGATCAAGAGAGAAGTATCTGATGGCGTGATCGCTCCCGGATTTACTCAGGAAGCTCTGGATATCCTTGCTCTAAAGAAAAAAGGTAATTACAATATTATCCAGATCGATCCGGAATTTGTGCCGGCACCTCTGGAACATAAGGAAGTTTACGGAGTGACTTTTGAGCAGGGCCGTCAGGAACTGGCTATTGATGATGCGCTGATCTCCAATATTGTGACAGAGAACAAAGAGCTGACAGAAGAAGCAAAGAGAGATATGAAGATTTCTCTGATCATCCTGAAATATACCCAGTCTAACTCTGTCTGCTATGTAAAAGACGGACAGGCCATCGGCGTAGGCGCCGGCCAGCAGTCCCGTGTACACTGCACCCGTCTGGCAGGCCAGAAGGCAGACAACTGGTGGCTGAGACAGTGCCCGAAGGTACTGGAACTTCCATTTAAAGACAGCATCAGCCGTGCAGAGAGAGACAACGCCATTGACGTTTATATTGGTGAAGAGTATATGGACGTTCTGGCTGACGGTGAATGGGAAAAAACTTTCACAGAGAAACCGGAAGTATTTACCAGAGAGGAAAAGAGAGCCTGGCTGGATAAGATGACGGAGGTAACTCTGGGATCAGACGCTTTCTTCCCCTTCTCAGATAATATTGAGAGAGCTCACAAGAGCGGTGTAAAATACGTGGCAGAGCCAGGCGGATCTGTACGTGACGATGCTGTGATCGAAACCTGCAATAAGTACAATATGGTGATGGCTTTCACAGGCATCCGTTTATTCCACCACTAAAAAGAAGCTATATTGAACAGACAGGGAGCTGCCGGAAACGGCGGGCTCCCTGTTTTACCTTGAGGAAGTTTTGCATTCTGCATTGACAAAGCAGGTGGTTTTGGTATACTTTGAAAGTGGCGGGTCAGGCGGCCCGCCGGACAATATACGGAAAGATAGGAGAATAAGATATGAGCATCAGAATCGGAATTTTAGGATATGGAAATCTGGGCCGGGGCGTTGAGTGTGCTATCAAACATAACCCGGATTTAGAACTGGCAGCAGTTTTTACAAGAAGAGACCCGGCTGCTGTAAAAATCCTTACAGAGACAGCGAAAGTTTATCATGTAGACGAGGCAGTGAAAATGAAGGATGATATTGACGTAATGATCCTCTGCGGCGGAAGTGCTACTGATCTGCCGGTACAGACTCCGGAATATGCAAAGTATTTTAACGTAGTGGACAGCTTTGATACCCATGCGAAGATTCCGGAGCATTTTGCGGCGGTAGATAAGGCTGCAAAAGAAAGCGGAAAGACAGCTCTGATCTCTGCGGGCTGGGATCCGGGAATGTTTTCCCTGAATCGTTTATATGCAAATGCCATTATGCCTACAGGGAAAGATTATACTTTCTGGGGCAAGGGTGTAAGCCAGGGACATTCTGATGCGGTTAGAAGGATTGAAGGCGTTGCAGATGCAAGGCAGTATACCATTCCTGTTGAGAAAGCTCTGGAAGCTGTAAGAAATGGCGAAAATCCGGAACTGACCACAAGAGAAAAACATACCAGAGAGGTATTTGTGGTAGCGAAAGAAGGCGCTGACAAAGCCAGGATCGAAAACGAGATCAAAACAATGCCTAATTATTTTGACGAATATGAAACAACAGTGCATTTTATTTCAGAAGAAGAGATGAAGAGAGACCATGCAGGGCTTCCTCATGGAGGCTTTGTGATCCGTACAGGAAAGACTGGATGGAATGATGAGCATAACCATGTGATCGAATATAGCCTGAAGCTGGATTCCAATCCGGAATTTACTTCTTCCGTTATTGCTGCTTACGCAAGAGCGGTATACCGTTTAAACAAGGAAGGACAGACTGGCTGCAAGACAGTCTTTGATATTGCGCCTGTATATTTAAGCGCTCAGTCACCGGAGGAGCTTCGTGCCCACATGCTGTAAGAAAAGTTATGAAGAAAAATGTGAATCTCAAAATAGATCCTAAAAGAGAAGCCAAGAGAGTGGCTTTTGGACTGATCAGCGCTGTGATCATGGCAGTGAATATTAAGATCTTTGTCCGTGCAGGAGGCTTGTATCCAGGAGGTTTTAATGGAGTGACCCGTCTGGTGCAGACGATTTTTGAACAATTCCTGGGGATTCCGCTTCCTTTTGCTCCGGTCAGCCTGATCCTGAATGCCATACCTGCTATTGTAAGCTTTAAGGCGATCGGAAAGAAATTTACACTGAATACCAGTATGATCATTGTGGTATCCAGTATCCTGACTGACTTTGTTCCTTCTGTGCCGATTACCCAGGATATTCTGCTGATCAGTATCTTTGGAGGCCTGATTAATGGAACGGCAGTCAGCCTGGCGCTTATTGGGGGTTCCTCTACGGGAGGTACAGACTTTATCGCTGTTTATTTTGCGGAGAAAAAGAATAAAGATGTCTGGAACTACATATTGATGGGAAATGGAGTGGTACTGGCAATGGCAGGAATTCTTTTTGGCTGGGACAAGGCGCTGTATTCTATTATTTTCCAGTTTACATCTACCCAGACCATACATCTGCTGTACCAAGCCTATAATAAGGTAACCTTGTTTATTGTAACCGACAATCCCAAAGCGGTATATGAGGCGATTTATCAGGTGACGAACCACAGTGCTACAGAGTTTTCCGCTACGGGAATGTATTCTAATGAAGGACGCAAAATGATCTATTCCGTGGTTTCCAGTACTGAGGCAAAAGTACTGATACAGAAAGTTATGAAAGCGGATCCCCATGCCTTTGTGAACGTAGTTAAGACAGATATCCTTATGGGCCGATTTTATCAGAAAGAGAATTATTAAAAAAATGGATAAGAAAATTCCTAATCTTCCTGCCGGACAGATGATCTCCACCTGGAGGATGTCCCAAGAAGGACTGAGCCTGGGAAATCAGATATTAAAGGAGAAAAACGACCTGGGAGAGGCCGTTGTCCAGGCTGTGAAATATGCTTCCTATGAAAGGCTGCTTGTCTTTTGCAATAGTAGAAAAGATGAGAAGCGGCATGAATGTCCAGGAAGCCTGTGAGAAAGCGCTTATGGAACATTGGAGGCGCCTGGAAAGACGAGGATATAAAAACAGAGGAATATCTGTAATCGCCATGGATCATCAGGGAAATACAGGAGCGGCCACTACTTTGGAAGAATTTCCTTTTGTGGTTGCAGGAGAAGACGGCTGCAGACTTTATGTGGCCTCTATGGATCAGGAGACAGGGAAACATTTCCTGTTTGCCCCGGATGAAGAATGGCTGAAGAACAGCAAATTGGATTAAAACAAATAAAAAACATCCTCACAGGAATCAAAGATGAAAGGTATCTTGAGTATTTCTGTGAGGATGTTTTTTAATATATTTATTTCCCGTTAAAGCAGTAAGTGCATACTTTACATGGCTCTATGCCGATGGATGCCAGCAGGTCGTCCAGACGATGGAAGTGGAGGGTCGTAAAGTTCAGTTCTTTTTCGATTTCTTCCAGCATTTCTTTGTAGTTCTGAGAATCCGGATCTGCATAAGTATCCAGAACCTCCCGGCTTACATTTTCTCCTTCGCGTTTAGCGATAACCCGTCTGGTGATCAGATCCATCTCTGATTTGGAGCGAGAGAAGTTCAGGAAGGGACAGCCAAAAAGCAAAGGCGGGCAGGCAGGACGGATGTGTACTTCCTTTGCGCCGCTGTTATATAAGAATTCTGTAGTTTCTCTAAGCTGTGTTCCCCGGACGATAGAGTCGTCAATAAGCAGCAGGCTCTTGTTTTTGATGAGGGCTTCCACAGGGATCAGCTTCATCCTGGCGATCAGGTTTCTCTGCTCCTGTCTGCTAGGCATGAAGGAACGGGGCCAGGTAGGAGTATATTTAATAAATGGGCGGGAGAAGGGAATGCCGGATTCATTGGCATATCCAATAGCATGGGCAGTTCCGGAGTCCGGCACTCCTGCTACCAGGTCCGGCTTTACATGTTCTCTCTGGGCGTCTCTCTGAGCCAGCCTCTTTCCGCATTCATAACGCATGTTCTCTACATTTACGCCTTCATAGGTAGAGGTTGGATAGCCATAATATACCCACAAGAAAGAACAGATCTTCATTTCATTGAGAGGCTCAGAAACGGTCTGGACTGACTCAGGGGTAAGGAAGGCGATCTCGCCGGGGCCTAATTCTCTTAAAGTCTCATATCCCAGATTCAGGTAGGCAAAGCTTTCAAAAGATGCGCAGTGTGCGCCGTCTTTTTCTCCGATGACCAGAGGAGTACGCCCCATACGGTCTCTGGCGGCATAGATGCCTTCTGGTGTAAGGATCAGAAGGGTCAGGGAACCGTCAACCTTTTCCTGGGCATAGCGGATACCTTCCGTGATACTGGCCTGCTGATTGATAAGGGAGGCTACCATTTCTGTGGGATTGATGCTTCCGCCGCTCATCTCCAGAAAATGTGTGCAGCCGTTTTTATAGGAAAGATCTACCAGCTCGTCCATGTTGTTGATCTTTCCTACCGTAGTAATGGCAAAACTGCCTAAATGGGACTGGACAAGGAGGGGCTGGGGCTCTGTGTCTGAGATGCAGCCGATACCTGAGGTGCCTTCCAGTTCATCCAGGTCTCCGTCAAATTTTGTACGGAACGGGGTATTCTCGATATTGTGAATAGAACGGGTAAAGCCGTCTTTTCCATATACGGCCATACCGCCTCTTCTGGTGCCTAAATGAGAATGATAATCAGTTCCGAAAAATAAGTCCAAAGTACAGCTGGACTTTGATGTTACTCCAAAAATTCCACCCATGATTGTTCTCCTTTTCTTCTACAGGTTTAAAGTCTACCTCTTATTATATACAGGAATTTCCGGATTCGTAAAGATGTTTGGTAAAAGTTTTTCTCTTCGCAACAGAGAAAAAATAGTGTATAATGGGAAAAACACTGTGCAAACAGACAATGAAAAAGGAGAACAGAATGAAGTTTATTTCGTGGAATGTGAACGGGCTCCGGGCCTGCGTACAGAAAGGATTTATAGAATATTTCCAGAAGGCGGACGCAGATTTTTTCTGTCTTCAGGAGACAAAGCTTCAGGAGGGGCAGATTGACTTTGCGCCGGAAGGATATCACTGCTACTGGAATTATGCTGTCAGGAAGGGATATTCCGGCACCGCCATTTTTACCAAGTGGGAGCCTTTGGCCGTGTCCTATGGCATAGGGATAGAAGAGCATGATCAGGAAGGACGGGTGATCACTCTGGAATATCCGGATTTCTATATGGTCACCGTCTACACGCCAAACTCTCAGAATGAGCTGGCAAGGCTGGATTACCGGATGAAGTGGGAGGACGATTTCCGTGCTTATTTGAAAGGACTGGATGAGAAAAAGCCGGTGGTCATGTGCGGAGATCTGAATGTGGCTCATAAGGAGATCGATCTGAAAAATCCCAAAACGAACCGGCACAACGCAGGTTTTACTGATGAAGAAAGGGGAAAGTTTACAGAATTCCTGGAAGCAGGATTTACAGATACTTTCCGGTATTTTTATCCGGAAGAGACAGGGATCTATTCCTGGTGGTCTTATCGGTTCAGAGCAAGAGAGAAGAACGCAGGATGGCGTATTGACTACTTCTGTGTATCAAAGAGACTGGAAGAGAAACTGATCTCTGCCGGGATCCATACAGATATTTTCGGATCGGATCACTGTCCGGTGGAAGTGCAGATCGATCTGAAAGGGGAATGAATCATTGGAAAAGAAGATAAAACTGACCCAGTATTCCAAAAGTGCCGGGTGCGCGGCAAAGCTGGGACCTATGATCCTGGGGGAGGTAGTTGGAAAACTGCCGAAATTTCAGGACGAAAATCTGCTGGTGGGAGTGGAGACCTCCGATGACGGAGCTGTATACAGGATTTCTAAAGATCTGGCTATGATCCAGACTCTGGATTTTTTCCCGCCTATGGTAGATGAGCCTTACGTTTTCGGCCAGGCTGCGGCGGCAAACGCCCTCAGTGATATCTATGCTATGGGCGGGGAACCCAGGCTGGCATTGAATATCGTGGCCTATCCCAACTGTCTGGGCAGCGAAGTGCTGGGCGAGATCCTGGCAGGAGGCGCCTCAAAAGTGAAAGAAGCAGGAGCTGTGCTGGCAGGGGGACATTCCATTAACGACGAGGAACCTAAGTACGGCATGAGTGTGACAGGATTTGTCCATCCTGATAAAATCTGGAAAAATGCAGGGGCGCAGCCGGGAGACCTGCTGATCCTTACCAAGGCTTTAGGAGTGGGGATCCTGAATACTGCGGTGAAAGCAGAGATGGCTTCTCTGGAGGAAAAAGAAGCGGCCCGGGAAAGTATGACTTACTTAAATAAAACGGCAATGGAGGTTTTCCGTCAGTTTTCTATTCACTGCTGTACAGATGTCACTGGCTTTTCTCTGGCAGGACACTCCCTGGAGATTGCAAAAGCCAGCCAGGTAAGCATGGAAATTTTTACAGAGAAGCTGCCTCTCCTGCCCGGTGTTCTGGACTATGCAGCTATGGGGCTTGTGCCAGAGGGGACCTACCGGAATAAAGCTTATCAGAAAGAGATGGTTTTTCTGGATCCAGAGATTTCGGAGCCAATGGAAGATCTGCTCTTTGATCCCCAGACTTCCGGAGGTCTTTTAGGGGCTGTACCTTTTGAAGAGGGAGAGAAACTTCTTGCCGCTTTAAAAGAAGCCGGACTGAAAACTCCGGCGGCGGTCATTGGCAGAGTGGAGGAAAAAAGGGAACAGTTTCTTTATTTCAGGAGATAGAAAATGATTTATCTGGATAATGCAGCTACAACTTTATATAAGCCGGAACCGGTGCGAAGAGCGGTATACCAGGCTATGGGAACCATGGGAAACAGCGGACGGGGAGCCTGGGGGCCTGCACTGGAGGCTTCCAGGGTGGTCTATTCTGTCCGTGAGAAGGCGTCAGAGTTTTTCGGCGCCTGGGGAGGAGCGTCTGTCGCCTTTACCGGCAATGCCACAGAGGCTCTCAATACTGCTATAGAAGGACTGGTAAAAAAAGGAGATCATGTGATCACCACCCAGGCAGAGCATAATTCCGTACTGCGGCCCTTATACAGAAAGGAAAAGAACGGGGCAGAGCTGACCATACTTCCTGTGGATAAGAAGGGGAATTTTTCTCTGGAGGAAATGGAAAAGGCTGTGAGAGAAAACACTACGGCAGTAATCTGCACCCATGCTTCCAATGTTACAGGAAATCTTTTTCCGGCTGAAAAGATCGGGAAACTGTGCAGACGGCACGGTCTTCTGTTTATTCTGGACGCCTCCCAGAGCGCCGGGGAGGTTCCTATTGATATGCAGAAAATGCATATAGATGTGCTCTGCTTTACCGGACATAAAGGCCTGATGGGGCCTCAGGGAACCGGCGGGATCTGTGTGGATCCCCAGGTGAAGATCCCTCCCTATAAAGTAGGAGGAAGCGGGATTCTGTCTTTTGACCGGGAGCATCCAGGCTGCATGCCGGAAGCTTTAGAGGCAGGAACCTTAAATATTCATGGTCTTGCCGGCCTGGGGGCGGCCTTTGATTATTTAAAAGAAAAAGGCCCGGAGAAGGTCATGGAACATGAAGAAAGGCTTGCCGGCATTTTTTATGAAGAAGTCAGCGGCATAGAGAGCGTGGAAGTCTATGGAGACTTTTCTTCCCCGGATCGGACGGCGGTGGTATCTCTTAATGTGGAGGGATATTCTTCTAAGGAAGCAGGTGATATCCTGGCCCAGAAATACCAGATCGCAACAAGGGCAGGAGTCCACTGCGCGCCTTTGATCCATAATGCCTTGGGCACCAGAGAAAGAGGAACCCTGCGGTTTTCCTTTTCCTGGTTTAATACAGAGGAGGAGGTCCGCAGAGCGGCTTTGGCGGTGAAGGAGATCGCCGGGGAACGGAAGTGAGGAGTGAGAAACTTTGGAAAAAGTGATCTTTCATATTGATGTGAACAGCGCTTATTTATCCTGGGAAGCTGTATATCGCCTTAAGCAGGGCGGGACAGTAGATTTAAGAGAAATTCCCTGTGCTGTGGGAGGAGATAGATCCAAGAGACACGGGATCATCCTGGCAAAGTCGCTGTCTGCTAAAGCTAGTGGCGTACGGACAGGAGAGCCCCTTACCGAGGCATTGAAGAAATGTCCCGGGCTGACGGTAGTGTCTGCCCATCACAGCCTTTACCGTCAGTATTCCAAAAAGTTTATGGATATTTTAAGAGAGTATACTCCGGATGTGCAGCAGTATAGCATTGACGAAGCTTTTATGGATATGACAGGAATGGAGAAGATCATCGGAGATCCGGTGGCCTTTGCTCACAAGCTGAAAAACAGGATCAGCAGAGAACTGGGATTTACAGTAAATGTAGGAATATCTTCTAATAAGTATCTGGCCAAAATGGCTTCGGATTTTGAAAAGCCGGATAAGGTCCATACCTTGTTTCCCTGGGAGATCCAGACAAAGATGTGGCCTCTGCCGGTGTCAGATCTGATCTTTGTGGGAAAATCTACACAGCAGGCTCTCCATAAGCTGGGAATCTACACCATCGGTCAGCTTGCCGTTACAGATGTAGAAATCCTCCGCCATCATCTGAAAAAACAAGGGGAAACCATCTGGGAGTTTGCCAATGGCAGGGATTCCTCACTGGTGGAGTCTGAGCCTGAAGGGAATAAGATGTACGGAAACAGCACAACAGTTGCCTTTGACATTACGGATGAGGATACGGCCAGAATGGTGCTTTTGTCTCTTTGCGAAACTGTAGCCTCCAGACTCCGGGAGGACGGGCAGAAGGCCCAGATGGTTTCCGTGTCTATCCGGAATACAGAGATGAAGACCGTATCTCATCAAAAAATCATGCCTGCGGCTACAGACATCACAGAAGAAATCTATGAGGCTGCCTGCCAGCTTTTTGATGAATTGTGGGATCAGGAGCCCATCAGACTTCTGGGAGTGCAGACGGGAAAACTTGTTTCAGTTAGCCAGGGACGGCAGATGAGCCTTTTCGATGATACAGATTATGAGAAAATGGAACGGATGGACCAGGCAGTGGACAAGATCCGGAAGAAATTTGGAAAAAACGCCATTATGCGGGCTTCCTTTCTGGACAATCCTAAAGTGGACCATATGACAGGAGGACATCCTGACGGTGGACAGGTCAATCTGAAAACCCTGAAAGATCAAAAAAAATAAAAAGCTGCTGCTATATGGTTGGTTCATGCAGCAGCTCTTTTTATACCTGCAGCAAGGATTGTTGGCATTTACTGCTGAGCGTGGAGCAGGCGCCGCACGTCAGGCACTGCTGAGAGGATAGGGTAGAGGATCAGGGAAATGATCAGGCCGCTGACGCCCTGGATGATGTTGGCAGGGACGCTGGCCGCCGCGCCTATTCCATAGATCGCATATTCAAAGAGGAAGTATCCTCCTGCTACAAATACAATGTCAATGATCCCTCCCAGGACAACACCGGCGATCCGGCCCTTAGAGGACACAGCCACTTTCCGGTAAATCAGGGCGGCGAAAAGAGCTACCAGCCCTTTTATAAGAAAGGTTATCGGCACATAGTTGAGATAGCCTCCCAGAAGGTCGGACATGCAGGAACCAATGCCTGCAGCCAGGAATCCGTAGGCTGGCCCGAGAATGATTCCGGACAGGATCACGATAGCGTCTCCGGGATGGATATAGCCTCCCGTTCCAGGGGTTGGAATACGGATGGACATGGTAGCTGCACATGTCAAGGCTGCGAACAGGGCAGCCAGAATAATCTTTTTTGTCTGATTTTTCATAGACAGTCACTCCTCTTTTCTTTTGGTTTCCTATACTATAAAGGAAAACTGGCTATATTAAAATAGCCAGTTTTAAAAAGAATGACCAGTCCAGTTTGAAAAATTATATTGATTATATACTGAAGGCAGATCATTTACTCACGGAAGGTCAGAGAATCATTGGTCATGGAATCAATAATAGCCAGTGATTCCACCCGGATCCCCTGCTCACGGAGACGGTCTCCTCCGTGCTGGAAGCCTTTTTCAATGACAATGCCGGCACCTTCCAAAACAGCGCCGGAAGTTTTTACGATATCAATAAGGCCCATAAGAGCACAGCCGTTGGCCAGAAAATCATCAATGATCAGCACATGATCTTCCGGTCCCAGGTACTTCTTTGAGAGAATTACGTCATAAACTTTCTTATGGGTGAAGGATTCTACCTTGGTAGTGTACATTTCGCCGTCCAGATTCAGACTCTGGGCTTTTTTGGCAAAGACCACCGGAACATTAAAATACTGGGCTACGATACAGGCAATGCCGATACCTGAAGCTTCTATAGTAAGAATCTTATTGATAGGAGCATCTGCGAAGATCCGTTTAAACTCCTTTCCCAATTCGTTGATAAACGGAATATCCATCTGGTGATTTAAAAAACTGTCTACCTTTAAAACGTTTCCGGGCTTTACGATCCCATCTTTTAAAATACGTTCTTTCAAAAGCTCCATCTTTTGATTCCTCCCTGTTTCTGTTATGGTTTCTATTATCATACGGCATAATGAAAGGCTTGGCAATTTAATTTTTTGATTTTTGTAAAAAAATAGCGGGAAACCTGGAAAAATGGAGATTTTGTGTTACAATAGTAGAAATTGGACTTATTAGGTCTATAAAGAGAGACAGGAGGAAGAGCATGGCGGAGTACGAAGTGATCCGGGAGATGTTTAATCTTTGTCCGGGAAACCAGATGCGGGACATTTTCATAGAAGAGGTGGAACTTCCGGAAGATGCAGATCTGGAGGCATTTGTAAGAGATAAATTTAAAGCGGAAGAGGAACTGAAGATCGAACGGACAGATAAAGAAGACGGAAGCGTTGTTTTTGATGTGATGACCGCTTCTATTCATCAGAGATACACGATTTCCAGGTTTTAGAAAAGTTTGCCCGTTGCTTTTTGGCATGGGTTTGCTATAATAAAAAGAGTGCCAGATTGGAGGAAAGACTATTGGAGAAACAGGAAAAAACACATACCCATGTGCTGGAAGACGGCACCAGGGTCGTACACAGTCATGAACCGGGACATAGTCACTCCCATACTCATACACATACGAAGGCTGTGCTGAACCGCCTTTCCCGGGCTATCGGGCATTTAGAATCTATCCGCCGTATGGTGGAAGAAGGAAGAGACTGCAGTGAGGTTTTGATACAGCTTTCTGCAGTGAAGGCGGCAATCAATAATACAGGGAAGGTGATCCTTCAGGACCATATCGAGCACTGTATCGTAGACGCGGTAGAGAGCGGAGACCATGAGGCACTGGAGGAATTGAATAAAGCCATTGACCGTTTCATGAAATAATACCGGTCAGGGCAGAAAGGAAAAAACATGAGCGAAGAAAAGAAACAATGTGACAGCACAAGCTGCGACAAAGAAAGCTGCGCAGGATGCAGCCATGCAAAGGGAGGCGGGATCCCAAAGGAAAAATTAAACGCCCACTCCCATATTAAAAAGGTGATCGGAGTCATTAGCGGAAAGGGAGGCGTGGGCAAATCTTTTGTTACAGCTTCTCTGGCTAACCAAATGGCTTTTCAGGGATATAAAGTAGGGATCATGGATGCGGATATCACCGGACCTTCTATTCCAAGAATGTATGGGTTAAAAGGCTCTGCAGTGGCAGACGAAAAAGGCATTTATCCTATGGTTACCGGAAATGATATTGAAGTTATGTCTGTGAACCTTCTTCTGCCTCAGGAGGATGCTCCTGTGATCTGGAGAGGTCCGATCCTGGCCAACATGGTAAAACAGTTCTGGACAGAGGTGGTATGGGGAGAGTTGGATTATCTCTTTGTAGATATGCCTCCGGGAACAGGAGACGTGCCCCTTACCGTATTCCAGTCTCTGCCCATCGACGGCATTGTGATCGTGTCTTCACCCCAGGATCTGGTGCAGATGATCGTTAAGAAAGCCTATAACATGGCAAAGATGATGAATGTTCCTGTATTAGGCCTGGTAGAGAATTACAGCTATGTAAAATGTCCGGACTGCGGCAAAGAGATTTATGTATTCGGTGAGAGCAAGGTAGAGGCAGCAGCAAAAGAAGTGGAAGTACCGGTGATCGGCAAGATGCCTCTGGACCCGGAGATGGCCAAAGCTGTAGACGCAGGAGCTTTTGCCGGTGTCTTAAACACCTATCTGGGCGGGGCTGAGAAATACCTGCCTCAGGTATAAACTCTTTGAATTCTTAACAAAATTTAAAAACCTGGACCTGACTATACTTAGATAGGAGTATGGTCAGGTCTTTCTTTTGGCAAAGGGATAAGTATATAGAATTTATAAAAGTACAGACTTTTTGGGTGGAAAATTATAAAAAACCACTAAAAATAAAGGAAAATAAAGGATAGGCTTCCAAACGCAGGAATCTGTTGGAATTTGTTGACAAATGGTCGGACCAGTGCCATAATACCTGTAATGCAGAAAACACCTGCAAGTAAATATAATTTCTGACTGCTTTAAGAAAGGAATGGTAGAAATGGTAGAGCGCCAGATTAAACTGACTGCAAAGGAAGATGTAAAAGAGTTTGTTAATGAGGCCAGCAAATGCGACTTCGATATTGACATTTTTTACAACAGAGTGGTTATTGACGCAAAATCAATATTGGGTGTATTAAGCATGGATCTGACTCGTGTCCTGACTGTAAGATGCAACGGAGAGGACGAGAGATTTAATAACTTTTTGAACAAATATGCAGTTGCGTAAAAGAAGATGATCCGGCAATCGGCCGGGAGCTTTTGAACTATGGATAGGAAAGACTCCGGAAGGACTTTCTCAGAAGCCGAAACAGCAGGCTTTAGGAGAATGGGATTTCCGGAGTTTTTCGTTTTGGGAATAAGGCAGTTATAAGAAGTGTTCACAGGGCATATTCCTTTGTGATAGAATAGGGATATGGACAGACAAGAAAAAGAAATGATTAAAATATCGGTCCGGAATCTGGTGGAGTTTATACTCCGGAAGGGAGATCTGGACAACAGGCGGAGTGCTGCCTTTGACCGGGAGGCCATGCTGAAGGGAGGCAGAATTCACAGAAAAATACAAAAACAGATGAAAGCTTCCTACCGGGCGGAAGTGCCTCTGAAATGGGAACAGGAATATGAGGACTTTATTATTTCCGTGGAAGGGAGGGCCGACGGGATCATTGAAGAGGACAATAGAACGGCCATTGACGAGATCAAAGGAGTTTACATGGATCTGAACTATCTGGAAGAGCCGGTGGAGGTTCACAAAGCCCAGGCCATGTGCTATGCCTATATTTACGCTTCCCAGACAGGGAAAGAAGAAATCCAGGTTCAAATGACCTATTGTCAGATGGAGAGCGAGGAGATTAGGCGCTTTACGGAAGATTTTACCATAGAAAAGCTGAAAAAATGGTTTGAAGATCTGCTGGGGGCATATTATAAATGGGCGAAATTCCAGTACGACCGGAGGATTCAGAGAAGAAATTCCATGGAGGGGCTGGAATTCCCCTATCCTTACCGGAAGGGACAGAGGGAGCTGGTCACCGGGGTATACCATACCATTATTACAGGCCGTCAGCTTTTTATCCAGGCGCCTACTGGCATCGGAAAGACCATGGCCGCCCTGTTTCCCGCTGTCCGTGCAGTGGGACAGGGATACGGAGACAAGATTTTCTATCTGACGGCCAAGACTATTACCAGGACAGTGGCCCAGGAGGCTTTCGCCCTTCTAAAGGAGATGGGGCTGTCTTATAAAACCCTGACTATTACTGCAAAGGAAAAGCTTTGCTGTCTGGAAGAGCCGGACTGTAATCCGGAAAAATGCCCTTACGCCAAAGGCCATTTTGACCGGGTAAACGAGGCGGTGTTTGAACTACTTACCAAAAGAGACACTTATTTCCGGGAAGATCTCCTGGCTCAGGCGGAGAAACACCAGGTATGTCCTTATGAAATGTGTCTGGATACTGCCGACTGGGTGGACGCAGTAATCTGTGATTATAACTATGTGTTTGATCCTAAGGTACATTTGAAAAGATTTTTCGGGGACGGAGTGAAAGGAGATTATATTTTTCTCATTGACGAGGCCCATAATCTGGTGGACCGGGGACGAAAGATGTACAGCGCCACTTTGTGCAAGGAAGAAATCCTGGAAACCGCCAGAGCGGTAAAAGGTCACAGTGCCAAGCTTTACCGGATCCTGAACCGGTGCAATAAGCTGATGTTGGAGTATAAAAGAGAGTGTGATACCTGGCAGGTGCTGGAGAACATCGGGGGACTGTCCCTCCAGCTTCTGAACCTGCTGGGAGAGATGGAAAACTTTCTGGAACAAGAGCATGAGGAAAAGGTACAGAAAGCAGTTCTGGATTTTTCTTTTGTGATCCGGCATTTCCTGAACATGTATGATCTTACAGATGAGAACTATGTGATCTATACCCATTATGGAGAAGGGGGAGAATTTTTACTTACCCTTTTTTGCGTCAATCCCAGAAAAAATCTTCAGGAGTGTTTAAATAAGGGACGAAGCACCGTTTTTTTCTCCGGCACTTTTCTGCCCCTGCCTTATTACCGCTCTCTTTTCAGTACCCGGGAGGATGATTATGCTATCTGCGCTGCCTCTCCTTTTCCCCGGGAGAATCTGAAGCTGCTGGTGGCCAGAGATGTAAGCAGCAAGTATACTAGAAGGGACCAGGAAGAATACAAAAAGATCGCAGAATATATTTATCAGATGATACGGGGAAAGAAGGGAAACTATCTGGTGTTTCTCCCTTCCTACCGAATGCTGGAGGACATTTGCCAGGCTTTCCAGGAGCGGATCCGGGAGGAGGATTTCCATATAGACTGTCTTCTTCAGAGCAGCGGCATGTCTGAGGCTGACCGGGAGGAGTTTCTGGAGGCTTTTGAGGAGGAAGGAGAAAATACTCTTGTTGGATTCTGTGTGATGGGAGGCATTTTTTCCGAGGGGATAGATCTGACAGGTAAGCGCCTCATCGGGGCGGCGGTAGTAGGCACCGGACTTCCCCAGGTGGGCAGCGAGCGGGAGATCCTGAAGGAATATTATGATAAAAAAGAGCAGATGGGATTCGACTATGCCTACCGTTTTCCGGGAATGAATAAAGTCCTCCAGGCGGCCGGCAGGGTGATCCGCACAAAAGAAGACCGGGGAGTTGTGCTTCTCCTGGATGAAAGATTCCTCCAGAGAGCCTATCAGGAACTGTTTCCCTGGGAGTGGAGAGGATACGAAGTGTGTACTGCGGCCCAGGCAGGGGAAAAGATACGGAAGTTTTGGGAGGAGGGATGAGGGATTCGAACCCCCATACAAAAGACTTGCCCCTGCCAGGTCCAGGGCTTATAATAGTGAGGAAAAGTTTCAGAAGAAAGGGAGGATCCGAACATGGAGATCGTAAGTACAAAGAACGCACCGGGCGCTATCGGCCCTTATTCACAGGCTATGATTTTAAACGGAGTGGTTTATACTTCCGGACAGGTGGCTTTAAGTCCTGAGACAGGAGAAGTTGTGGGAACTACTATTGAGGAACAGGCAGAACAGGTAATGAAAAATCTGGGAGCAGTTCTGGAGGCAGCAGGAAGCAGCTATGAGAAGACAGTTAAGACTACCTGCTTTCTGGCAGATATGAATGATTTTGCAGCTTTCAATGAAATATACGGAAAGTATTTCACCGGAAAGCCGGCAAGATCCTGCGTGGCTGTAAAAACTCTGCCGAAAAATGTGCTTTGCGAAGTAGAAGCCATTGCGTCAGTAGAATAAGAGGGAAAGACACCTTTCGCTGTGGGCCAAAGCTCATGGCTAAGGGTGTTTTTGTATATTGGAGTAATATGAAATTAAAAAATGTATTGATCGTTGTAGAAAATATAGAGGAAGCGAAAAAGTTTTATCATGATCTGTTTGGCCTTGAAACAGTGCTGGACAATGAGGAAAATATGATCCTGACTGAGAGACTGGTACTCCAGGAGAAAAAAATCTGGGAGGAGTTTCTTGGAAAAGGCACTGTCCCGGAGAGTAATTCCTGCGAGCTGTATTTTGAGGAAAAAAACATCGAAGAATTTGTGGAAAAGCTGGAAAGACTCTACCCCTCCATTCAATATGTCAACAGACTTATGACACTTGACTGGGGACAGAAAATGGTACGCTTTTATGATCCGGACGGCAACCTGATCGAGGTGAGAACGCCGATGTGATTGGAAATGAGATATAGATGAAGGACCTCTGTACACCGGCCTGCCTGGGCCTTTGTACAGAGGTCCTTTTCACTTTTGATAGTTTTTTTCTGATGAGATGACCGTGGGATAACCAGCCTTTAAGCTGGTTTCTGTCGCTTCAAGAGAGATACCAGTATCAGCATTCCTACAGGGAAGAGGATTGCAGTAAGGATTCCCAGATTCATTTTTCCGGTAAACTGGGAGATGATCCCTACTACGCCGGGGCCGGCGGAGCAGCCTACGTCTCCGGCCAGGGCGAACATAGCGTACATAAAGGTGCCGCCTCCTCTCAGATAGGTGGCGCCCAGGGAGAAGGTACCTGGCCACATCAGTCCCACGGAAAAGCCGCAGATGGCGCAGCCCGCCAGGGACAGAAGAGGTATGGGAGAAAGGGAAGTGACCAGGTAACCCAGGATACACAGAAGGCTGGTGGCCTTCAGGGACCGGATCAGGTTCAGACTTTCTCCCTTCATGCCGTAGAGGAAGCGGCTGAGTCCCATAAAGAAGGCAAAGGAGCAGGGCCCCAGAAGGTCGCCTACAGTTTTGGAAACTTTCAGGCCGTCTTCCGCAAACATGGAGGACCACTGGCTGACGCCTTGTTCGGAAGCTCCTGCGCAGATCATCACGAAAAACAGGATCCAGAATACCTTTATCCGGAAAATACTTTTTGGAAGTCTGGTCTTTTCGTCATCTCCGGGGATAGCGTAAATGGGAACCTTTGTAAAAGCAAAGAGAGTAAACAGAGGCACCAGAGCCCACAGAGGCGGAAGGAGCCGCCAGTTTTCAATTCCTGCCAGAGTAAAATATAAAGTAGAAAGAAGTACCACCGCCATATGCCCCCAGCAGTAGAAAGAATGGAGCATGCTCATCCTGGCGGCTTTATTGGTCCCCGGGCAGGCCTCTACGATCGGGCTGACGATCACTTCCAGGATCCCGCCCCCGATGGCGTTAAATACCATGGAGATCAGGATTCCCACATAGGGATCCAGAAGGAAGGGAAGGTAGTAAAAGCCGGTAAGTCCGATGATCGTCACCAGAAAGGAACACAGAGCAGCTTTCCGGTAGCCAGTACGTTTGATCACCCCCGGAGAGAGAAAGTCCACCAGGATCTGGATGCAGAAATTTACCGTGATCAGCAGACTGATCCTGTCCAGGGAAATAGCAAACTCTCTGTTAAAGGTCAGGAACAACAGAGGAGGCAGGTTGTTGACAATGGCCTGGGTCACATAGCCCAGGTAACAGCTGTAGACAGTATGTTTTGCCTGTAGTTTCATATGATGTAATCTCCTGTGTAAAAATATTTTATAGTATGTGTTTGTTATGGAGCTTTGGTGTTATGGAATTTCTTTTTCCACTGCCTGGGGGAAAAGGCAGTGGAGGAATTTTTCTGCTCCCGGGGAGGATGAAATCTGGGAATTATGAGCCAGCACCAGCTGTCTTTTGGGAATGGGCTCCTGGATATCAAGTTTATAAAAGTCCTCTTTCTGATGGGCCAGCACAAAGTCCGGGACCACGGTGATACCAAGACCGATCCTGGCCAGATCTAAAAGAAGATCATTGCTGGACAGCTCTGCCTCGGGAGTCAGGGAAAGGCCGTGGCGGACAAAAAGCTGTTGGAAAAATTCGCTGGTGGTGCTGGATTTTTCCAGCATAAGAATGGGATATTCTACAAGCTGGGATAAGGTGATCCTTTTTCCTTCCAGACCGAAGTAGTTCTTCCCTGCCACGAAAATGTCCTGAAAATCCAGTATTTTGTACTGGGTCTCCCGGCTGGTAAGGTGGGCGTTAGGGGCGTTGACCACGATAAAGTCTACCTTGTTATTCTGGAGCAGAGATACGCAGCCTCCGGAAGTAGCGTTGGTGACTTTTATGCGGATATTGGGATATTCCCGGTGGAACCGCTGAAAATAAGGCACTAAAAAGTACCGGCAGATGGTATCGCTGGCACCGATCCGCAGGGGGGCTTCCACAGAAGGAGAGTTGAGAAGCTGATTTTCCCCTTCATAGAGGAGATTCACCGCCGGTTCCACATGACGGAGAAGAGCTTCTCCTTCGGGAGTCAGGGTTACCTTCTTAGTATTCCGCAGAAACAGAGGGTGCCCCAGTTTCTGCTCCAGGGACTTGATAGACTGGCTTACCGCTGACTGAGAAATATACAGCTGACGGGAAGCCTGGGAAAAGCTAAGGGTAGTGGCAACGTAATAAAACACTTTGTATAATTCAAAACTGATATCCATGGACAATCAATCCTTTCTTTTAGCCAGACCAGATCCTTTCAAGGTCCCCTCTGCCCGGACTCCGGGTGCAAGCCCTAAAAGCTAAGAGATACTATATAAGGAAAGATTTCTACTGTCAACTTGTTTTTGAAGGATTGTGGGACAAATTTTTAATGTAAATCTGTGATGAGTATTACTTATAAAAAATATTAGGTATATTAATTTTACTTATAATGAGAACTGTGTTAAACTGAGTTCATAAAGTGCTATACAAATGTCATTGCCCCAGGGGCAGAAAGGAGCTTACATGAGCGAAGTAAGGCGTGTCTATGTTGAGAAGAAACCGGATTTTGCAGTCAAAGCAAAAGAGCTGAGACATGAGATCAAAAGTTATCTGGGAATCGGAGACGTTACCGGAGTACGGGAACTGATCCGGTATGATGTGGAAAATATTTCTGATGAGGTATTTGAAAAAGCCTGTACCTGTGTGTTTTCTGAGCCTCCTGTAGATGATTTATATAAGGAAACCTTTGAAGCAGCAGAAGGAGCCAGGATTTTTTCCGTGGAATATCTGCCGGGACAGTTTGATCAGAGAGCAGACTCTGCAGTTCAGTGTATCCAGTTTTTGAAAGAGGACGAGGAGCCTATTATCCGTTCTGCAACCACTTATGTGATCGAAGGAAATGTTTCCGATGAAGAGCTGGAAGCCATCAAGAACCACTGCATCAATCCAGTGGATTCCAGAGAGGCAGACCCGGCGAAACCGGAGACTTTGGTGACGAAATTTGAAGAGCCGGAGGATGTAAAGATTTTTGACGGCTTTAAAGACATGGAAGAGGAGAAGCTGAAAGAGCTTTATACTTCTCTGAACCTGGCCATGACCTTCAAGGATTTCCTTCATATCCAGAATTACTTTAAGAACGAAGAGAAGAGAGATCCTTCTATGACAGAGATCCGGGTGCTGGATACTTACTGGTCTGATCACTGCCGCCACACCACCTTCTCCACAGAGCTGAAGAATGTAGAGTTCGGGGATGGGGACTATAAAGAGCCTATTGTGAAAACTTATGAGCAGTATCTGTCAGACCGCCAGGTGCTCTATAAAGACCGGAATGACAAATTTATCTGCCTGATGGATCTGGCTCTTTTGGCTATGAAGAAATTAAAGGCAGAGGGCAAGCTCCAGGATCAGGAAGAATCCGAGGAGATCAATGCCTGCTCTATTGTGGTTCCTGTAGATGTAGACGGCAAAGAAGAGGAATGGCTGATCAACTTCAAAAACGAGACTCACAACCATCCTACAGAGATCGAGCCTTTCGGCGGCGCCGCTACCTGTCTTGGAGGCGCTATCCGTGATCCCCTGTCAGGGCGCACCTATGTATATCAGGCTATGCGCGTCACCGGAGCAGCAGATCCTACCGTATCTGTAAAAGATACCATGAAGGGAAAACTTCCTCAGAAAAAGTTGGTAAGAGGAGCTGCCCAGGGTTATTCTTCCTATGGAAACCAGATCGGTCTGGCTACCGGCTATGTAAAAGAAATCTATCATCCGGATTATGTGGCAAAACGTATGGAGATCGGCGCCGTTATGGGAGCTGCTCCAAGAAGAGCCGTTATCAGGGAAACGTCAGATCCCGGAGATATGATTATCCTGTTAGGCGGACGTACGGGACGTGACGGCTGTGGCGGAGCAACAGGTTCTTCCAAGGTACACACAGAGGAATCTATTGAGACCTGCGGCGCAGAAGTACAGAAAGGAAATGCGCCTACTGAAAGAAAGATCCAGAGACTGTTCCGGAGAGAAGAAGTCAGCAAGATCATTAAGAAGTGCAACGACTTCGGTGCAGGCGGTGTATCCGTAGCTATCGGCGAACTGGCAGCAGGTCTGAAGATCGATCTGGACAAGGTGCCGAAGAAGTACGCCGGCCTGGACGGCACAGAAATCGCCATTTCCGAGTCTCAGGAACGTATGGCCGTAGTGGTAGATCCCAAAGATGTAGATACCTTCCTTGGCTATGCCCAGGAGGAAAACCTGGAAGCTGTGCCTGTGGCTGTTGTTACTGAGAGCCCCAGACTGGTGATGAACTGGAGAGGAAAGACCATCGTGGATCTGTCCAGAGCTTTCCTGGATACCAACGGCGCTCATCAGGAGACAGACGTATACGTGGAAATCCCAAATAAAGAAGGAAATGTTTTAGACAGGGCTTCTGATGTGGGAGATGTGAAGAAAAAATGGCTGGATACTCTGTCGGATCTGAATACCTGTTCCCAGAAAGGCTTGGTGGAAATGTTCGACGGTTCCATCGGAGCAGGAAGCGTATTCATGCCTTACGGCGGAAAATACCAGCTTACAGAAACTCAGACTATGGTAGCAAAGGTTCCTGTACAGAACGGAAATACCCAGACAGTTACCATGATGAGCTATGGGTTTGATCCTTATCTGTCCAGCTGGAGCCCATACCACGGAGCAGTTTACGCAGTAACAGAATCTGTGGCAAGGATCGTGGCTTCTGGCGGAGATTACAGCAAGATCCGCTTTACCTTCCAGGAATACTTCCGGAGAATGACAGAAGATCCGCACCGCTGGAGCCAGCCTTTCGCTGCTCTTCTGGGAGCTTATGCAGCTCAGCTTGGCTTTGGACTGCCTTCCATCGGCGGCAAGGACTCTATGTCAGGAACTTTTAATGATATCGACGTGCCTCCTACTCTGGTATCCTTTGCAGTAGATGTGGCAAAAGAAAAAGACATTATCACACCGGAACTGAAAAAGGCCGGAAGCAAGCTGGTATGGCTGAGAATGCCTAAGGCTGCTTATGATCTTCCGGATTTTGAAGCCTTAAAAGTACAGTATGGAAAATTCAGAGAAGATATCCAGGCCGGAAGGATCCTTTCTGCCTATGCCCTGGACCGTCACGGTATTGCCGCCGCTGTATCCAAGATGGCCTTCGGAAATCAGAAAGGCGTGAAGATCGAGCACAACGTAGATGAGAGAGATCTCTTCTCCCCAGGATTTGGTGATATCATCTGTGAAGTGGCAGATGGAAAGGTAGGAGAACTGGCGATCACTTATACAGTAATCGGTGAAGTGACAGACAGCGCCTGCCTGGAATACAAGGATATGAAGATCACGATGGCAGAGGCTCTGGAAACCTGGAAAGCGCCTCTGGAAAAAGTCTTTAAGACTCGTTCCGGTTCTGAGACAGATGATGCCACTAAAAGTATGGATAAGGGCCTCTATGATACCAAAGACGTACACATCTGCTCCCACAAGATCGCTCAGCCCACCGTGTTTATTCCGGTATTTCCGGGAACCAACTGCGAATACGACAGCACAAAGGCATTTGAAAGAGCGGGAGCGAAGGTTATTACCAAGGTATTCAAGAATCTGGATGCGGAGCACATCCGTGATTCTGTGGAAGTCTTTGAAAAAGCCATTGACCAGGCGCAGATGATCATGTTCCCAGGCGGTTTCTCCGCCGGTGACGAGCCTGACGGATCTGCCAAGTTCTTTGCTACAGCCTTCCAGAACGCAAAGATCAAAGAGGCGGTTATGCGGCTGTTAAATGAGAGAGACGGACTGGCCCTTGGTATCTGCAACGGCTTCCAGGCTCTGATCAAACTGGGACTGGTTCCCTACGGCGAGATCACAGGACAGACGGAAGACTCTCCTACATTGACCTTTAACACCATTGGCCGTCATATTTCCAAGATGGTCTATACAAAGGTTGTTACAAACAAATCCCCATGGCTGTTAAAGGCAGAACTTGGAAAAGTATACACCAATCCTGCTTCCCACGGAGAGGGACGTTTCGTAGCCAGCGATGAATGGCTGAAGAAACTTTTTGAGAACGGACAGGTAGCTACCCAGTACTGTGATCTGAACGGCAGCATTACTATGGACGAAGAGTGGAATGTAAACGGTTCTTACTGTGCCATTGAAGGAATTACAAGCCCTGACGGACGTGTTCTGGGCAAGATGGCTCACTCTGAGAGACGTGGCGACGGCGTAGCCATCAATATCTACGGCGAACAGGATATGAAGATCTTTGAGTCCGGAGTGGAGTATTTCAAATAAAAAATCAGAAAGAATCATATAAAGAAAAAGCACAGGGCCCTTACAAGGGTTCACTGTGCTTTTTCTATTGAAGGACGGTTACATATACTCCTCCAGGGCTTTTTTTAATTCTTCCATGCTTTGATAGCCTTTTACGCTTGGATCTCGAGAGAGACCCTTAGCTTCCTCCATTGCTTCTAATGTCTGTTGACTGTAATTTGGTATTTCTACATTAAAAGGAAGACCGCCTCGGAGAACACATTGATGAAGGAAAATGTTTACAGCACTGGACATATCAAGTCCTAGATGGTCAAATAAGTCTATTGCTTTCTTTTTGACATCTGAATCAATGCGTATCTGTGTCGGAGTTGTCGCCATGATATCACCACCTTTTAAATGATTATATGCGATTTGGTTTACAATGTCAATTATTTGAGAAAGAATGAAAAATTATTTAGTAATTTCCCACGCTTCCATAATCTGCCGGCAGACATAGGGAACCAGGGGATTCTCATTGGATTTCCGGTAGATAAACCCCATGGTACTATCCATATCCTGAATAGGAACCCGGACCAGCTGTTGATTTTCACTGTCCCGCATATAGGTATCTGCAATAAAAATTTCCATGCCGGTATCAAAGTTACAGATAAAGGCGTTGGGAGAGCTGACATATTTGGACACCAGAGGGGAAAAACCGGCTTTGGAGCACATCTGAACCACAAGCTGCTCATACATAGGGGTATCTTTCGGTGACACCATAAGAAAAGAATAAGGCCGCAGTTCCTGAACGGAAACAGAATCCCTGGAGGAAAGGGGATGTTCCGGGCGCATGTAAGCGTAATAGGTCCCGGCAGGAAGAGAATGGCAGACAAAAGCCTCCTGCTGGTAGGAAGGCAGTTCAAAACCACAGGTGATGACAATGTCAAGTTCCCCTTTCAGAAGCCCAGAAAATTATATGAAAATGAATAACAAAAATTTTCCCGGATAAGAAGTGAGAAAGACTGCCGCTGATCCTTGTGAAAAAGCGGCAGTCTTTTTTACGTCCGTTTTCTGTTCTCAAAAAATGGTATTTTTTCAATAGCTCCCAGTATATCCTGGAAATCTTCCCTGGGAGCCAGATCCATATACTTTCTTAACAGGCTGGTTTCCTGTTTCTTATAAGGGCCGTAGAAGATATTATAAAGGTCATGACCACGGACATAGGTTTTGATCTCTTCCATATGGTTCTGTATTTCTTTTTCAGTAGTCAGATTCTTCCCCAATACCTGGAGGAGATGACGGCCTCCCCGGGTCCGGTGGAGATATTCTTTCCATTTTTCCAGAAGGATTTTATAAAAATCTTCCGGCTTTTTGAGGATTCCCAGCTTTGCCATGACCTCCGGATTCAGGAAGTAATTTTCAAAAGAGTAGTATTTCAGTACCAGTACATTTTTGGCCGTTACTCTCGGGAGACGGTCCACATCTTCCAGGTTCCGTTCTTCGTAGTATTTACACAGGGAGCGGACCAGCTCTTCGTGGTCTTTCCCGTCCCCGTCCCGGATCATGAGAAACTGATCCTTCAGGTACACCTGGTTCATGTATTTCAGATTTGCGTAGGTCTTGATATTGGTGCAGCTGTTGGTAGTGATGATGGACACCCGGGACAGACTGCCGTCTTCGTTGTAGATCTCGGAATAATACTTTTCCAGGAGAAGGGGAAGACGGCTTTTATCCTGTTTTCCCTCGACGATAAATACGAAATCCACACCCAGAAGATCTCCTGCAGAGTAGCCCAGATCTTCCAGCACCCGGGAGAGATTCGTCTTTTCCCGGACGGAGGGAAGTCCCTTTTCATCCAGAAGGATCTGACGGATCTGCCGGCTGTTAAAGGGAGACAGCAGATTGGGAGAGTGGGTGGAAAAGATTACCTGGCATTTTTTGGAAAGCCGGTACAGGATCTCGCTGGAGGTTTTCTGAAGCTGGGGATGGAGAAAGATTTCCGGATCCTCCATAAGGAGAATGGAGGGGAGCCGGCCGTCGTCTTCCATATAGGCTTCCAGAAGAGACAAAAGGTAAATGCTCCGCATTCCCTCTCCCAACTGAGCTACAGGGGAAGGCTCCTCCTGATTTTTCTGGCGGATATATCCCTGTACCTGGAAAAGCTCTCCGGTGTGGGTGGTAAGATCATAGGTGATTTCTCCGTGATAACCGCTGTTTTTTCCGAAATACTGATTTACTTTGTCAGAGAAATCTTTCAGATTCATATGATACAGCTTATATTCCAGGAGCTTTTCTGTCTCAAAAGCATTCAGCTCTTCCGGCGTCTTCCGGTTCAGAAGGCCGATACAGGAAAAACAGTGGGTACACTTTTTCATAGGGTTGAAAAGGCAGCAGTCCATCCGCATCTGGTTCAGCAGATCGTCCTCTGTAAAAGACAGGAGATTACCCTGGACTTTTTCCAGATCCCTTTCGCTGTCCAGAAAATAGATGGAGGGAAGAATCTGAGGAATGTACCGGTTATTTTTATGAAAGCCATCGTGATACCGGATGCTGCCGTTCTGGTTGGCAATATAGGTAAAAGTCAGCTGGTCATTCTGAAAAGAGGGAAGTTTCTGGCAGAAATCCCGGTACCAGGAATCCCATCGTTTATAGGGGCTGACCTTTTTGGAATGAAATAATAATTCCAGATCACCGGAGGACATGGAGAGGGAAAGAGAAATTTCGATATTCTGTTTTCGGATGTTAAAATCTGAAAGGGAAGGAGGATACTCTCCCATAGCAGCGGCGATCGCCTGGAGAATGGAAGATTTCCCTACGCTGTTTTTGCCGACCAGGATCAGGGCGGATCCGATATCCCGGAGGATCATATTTTCTATAGATTTAAAATTTTGTATCTGAAGAAAAGAAATTTCCATAAAGTGCCTCCTTTTTGCTGGATCTGTTACTCTAAGTGCAGGAAAGGCCAGAGGCCTCTGATATCTGGATCTTTGAATTTCATGGTTATTTTCATCATAGCATAGGAAGGAGAAAAATGGTACAGAAAAAGACGGGAGATTTCCTTTTATATGAGATAAAAAAGAAACAAAATGTAAAAAGTATTTGACATATCTTGCCATAAGAATTATACTGAAAATGTAAAAAGTATTTGACATTTCGGGTATTGAAAGGAGAAGGTATATGGGGAAATTAACATGGATACTCCTGGTTTTTCTAGTGATATTGTTGTTATTTGCTGTGCTGGATATTGCAATGATCATATCCCTGGTCCGGCCCGGGGATGAGAGGGGACAGATCATTGTCTGGAAAGCCAGTGCCTTTACCCTTCTGGGCATGGCCGGAGCTTTGATCATTGAGATCATCGAAAACCTGGCAACGGGACAGGAGATGACTATGAATCCTTTCGTTCATCTGACAGCTACGGCCATGGTTTATTTCGGGGCGCTGTTATTTTTTAAGAAAAGGCATGGTGGCTGATATGTTGAATAAGATCAGAGAACTGCGGAAAGCCCTGGGGATCTCCCAGGAGGAACTGGCCAAAAAATGCGGCGTATCCAGGCAGACGATAAACGCCATAGAGAATAACAAATATGATCCTACCCTGGCTCTGGCTTTCCGCCTGGCCAGAGAGCTGCAGATAACAGTAGACGGATTGTTTGTGTTTCATGAAAAGTAGATTTCTGACGGTTGATTTTAAAAAGAAACTTTATTATACTGAACCCAGATAAAGAATTTGCAGATGATCAGAGAGGAGCTGTGATAATGGAAAATCTCAGAGAGAAAAAACAGGAAAAGATAGATGGAAAATTTTATGATATGTCCCCGGCGGCAGATTACAGGCACAGCCTGGTAAACGGAAATATTTTCTATCATCTGAGAGGCCAGTTTCAGGACAGTCTTTGTGCGATTTTTATGGAAAATCTGGATTTTTGTTATTGTGAGGATTCAGAAGACTATGTGATCCCTGATATTATGATCATCTGCGACAGAAAGAATCTGAAAAAAGGTACTTATCGGGGAATTCCGAAATTTATTGTGGAAACCCTAAGTCCGTCTACTGCTTTCAGAGACAGAACAAAAAAGAAAGAAATCTATGAGGCCTGCGGCGTAGAGGAATACTGGATCGTATCCTCTCTGGAAAAAGCCGTGGAAATCTATTATCTGGGCGAAAATGGCAGTTACAGTCTGAAAGATGTGTTTGTACTGGATGATGATATTTCCAGTCCTTCTTATAACGGA
>DWYL01000319.1 GCA_019118685.1 Candidatus Blautia merdipullorum | reverse complement strand
GTCCTTATGAACCGCCAGGAATTTGTGAAAGATTCCAGTATGATCTGGAAACTTTGTGAGACAGAAAAAGCGAAAGGTTATGTGTCCGCTCTGACCCTTGCCAACCTGGTCTACATTATGCGGAAACAACTAAATCCAGAAGCCATTGAAGACGTTTACCGGAAGCTGAGCTTGATTTTTACTTTTACTGATTTAAGTGTATCCGACCTGACACGAGCAGCCAAACTGAATTGGGGTGATTTTGAAGATGCGGTTCAGAGCGTCTCTGCGGAGCGTATTCATGCCGATTATATTATTACAAGAAATGTAAGGGATTTACCGACCGCTAATGGTGCATAGAAAACGGGGTTCCTGTCAGCACATTTTACTATCATATCCGGACTTTACGCAAAAAAGTCTGCGAGATTCCGAAAGCAGTGGATGCCATTAGCCTGGGCTTTATTCCCCTTCCTAAGTCTGGAATTGACGAGTTTTGTATCGCTGGTTATAATGAATGTACTTAAGGCGGTGTAGGTTCTGCTCCGCAGAAAAAGGAGAATCATATCATGCCCACTTTAGAATGGATTGGAAAAAGCAAGGTCGTGAATCATCATCTGGATGTGCCTTACTGCGTCCTTGAGAGAAAATACAGCTATGATGAAAAGGGACAGCACGAAGAGGATAACGGCAGTGAAAACATGATTATTCACGGGGACAATCTTCTTGCTTTAAAAAGTCTTTTGCCTCAGTATGAAGGACGTATAAAATGCATATACATAGACCCCCCCTATAATACGGGGAACAAAAAAGATAAGAAATGGGTATACAGCGACAATGTGGATGATCCGGTAATCTCGAAATGGATCGGCGAAGTTGTAGGAAGCGAAAGTGAAGACATGGCACGTCATGACAAATGGTTATGTATGATGTACCCCCGTTTGAAGCTTTTGCAGAGACTGCTGTCAAGGGATGGATTTATTGCTATCAGTATTGACAATACAGAACTTTTTAATCTGAAATGTATCTGCGACGAAATATTCGGATCCTCCAATTTTGTTACAGAGATTTCCTGTATTAACAATCCCAAAGGACGTTCTGATGATAAATATGTGGCGACAGCTCATGAACATATCCTTATCTACAAAAAAGAGGAACTCCATTTCGGGCAGTTTGAGCCGGAGGAAAAAGTCACAAAGCGATATAGAGAAGTGGATGAGAATGGGGATAAATACAGAATCATAGATCTGAGGAAAACAGGAGATGAAGATCTTCGTACAGACAGGGAAGATATGTTTTATCCTTTCTTCTACAATGAGTCCACAGGAGAACTTTGCATTGGAAATAATGAGGACCCTACTCCGGAAGGATTTATCCGCATTCTTCCTATGAAATCTGCAGCCGTGGAAGGTCGGTGGCGCTGGGGAAAAGATGAAAAGTCTATGCAGGAAGGATTTTGCAATCTGATAGCCCGCTATATGCCCACAAAAAAGCAATGGTCGGTTTTTGAAAAGGACTACCTGAAAAATAAGCAAGGGGTCAAGCCTGTCTCTGCATGGAACTATAAGGATGTAAACAGTGAGCGGGGCACGGAACAGTTTGTGGCGTTAGGCTTTGATAAAACAGATTTCCCCAATCCCAAACCCATCGGGACCATACAGAGGATCTTGAAGATGTTGGATGACCCGGATGCGATCATATTGGATTCTTTCGCCGGTTCCGGAACTACGGCTCACGCGGCGTTAGCAATGACTCACCCTCAAAAATTTATTCTTGTGGAAATGATGGACTATGCGGACAGCATTACGGCTGAACGTGTGAAAAGAGCAATTTCGGGAATCGGGGACAGAAAAAAGGTTCCGGAAATAAATTCCGGAAATTTCAGTTACTATGAACTGGGAGAGCCTGTCTTCCGGGACGGCAGGCTGAACGAAAATCTAGAGGAGAGGGAGATCCGGAAATATGTATATTTCACGGAAACCAAGCAGCCCCTCCCGCCCCAAAAAGGGGCGGAGCCATATTATATGGGAATGTATATGGACGCCGCATATTATTTTTATCATGAAAAGGATCGCATAACAACCTTGAACAGGGACTTCCTGCATACGGTAAAAACCAAGGCAGAGAGTTATGTCATATATGCTGACTTGTGTACCCTCAGTCAGAGGGAGCTTGAAAAGTGGCATATTACATTTAAGAAAATTTCCCGGGATATCAGAAGATTGTAAAGGAGGGCGGATACATGGAACTGAAGAATTATCAGAAAGCTGTCATGAGCGATCTCTCTTCTTTTCTGGATGCGGTTGACAGGGAAAATGATATCATAAAGGGATGGCGCAGCTACTGGAGCCAAAGGGACGTCCCTGTAGGGCCGGAGGGCGTTCCCTTCTATCAAAATAAGATCCCAGGCACACCTCATGTATGCATGAAGGTTCCCACAGGCGGCGGCAAGACTTTTATGGCTTGTTCTGCCGTCAAAAGGATATTTGCCCATCTCCCGGCGGACAAGCCGAAAGTGGTTGTGTGGCTTGTGCCGTCGGATTCTATTCTGACACAGACAATCCGGACCCTAACCGACGTCACCCATCCCTACCGGCAGCGGCTTGATATGGATTTTGCCGGACGGGTGGGCATTTACACAAAGGAAATGCTGCTGAACGGGCAGAATTTCTCTCCGGACACCATCGGTGAAATGCTGACAATCTGTGTATTAAGCTATGCCTCTCTCCGCATTGATAGCAAAAAGAAGGATATCCGCAAGGTGTATCAGGAGAATGGCAACCTGTTTCCCTTTGCGGATTTTTTTGACGACAAATCCATTTTGCTGGCTGATACGCCGGAAACTGCTCTGATCCAGGTGCTCCGTTATCTGTCTCCCGTGACTGTGGTGGATGAAAGCCACAACGCCGGATCGACTTTGAGCGTGGCGATGCTTAACAATTTGAATCCATCTTTCATTTTGGAACTGACCGCGACGCCCCGGAGCACCAGCAATATCATTTCCTATGTGGACGCACGGGAATTGAAAAAAGAGAACATGGTCAAGCTGCCTGTGGTTGTGTTTAACAGAAACAGCCGGCAGACTGTCATTCAAGACGCCATCCAGCTTCGGGGAAATATAGAAAAGCTGGCCCTGGCCCAGCAGGCTGCCGGAGGGAAATATATCCGTCCTATTGTTTTGTTCCAGGCACAGCCCAAAATCAGCGAAGACAGCGATACTTTCGATAAAATCAAGAGTCTGCTTATAGAGATGGGCATCCCCCAAAATCAGATAGCAGTAAAAACATCAAAAGTGGACGACATAGGAAACACTGACCTTCTGAGTCCAAACTGCGAGATCCGCTATATCATTACAGTCAATGCCCTGAAAGAAGGATGGGACTGTCCGTTTGCCTATATTCTCGCTTCTCTGGCAAATAAGACGTCGAAGGTGGATGTAGAACAAATCCTTGGAAGAATTCTCCGTCAGCCTTATGCCCGCCGGCATTTAGCTCCCCTGCTCAACACTTCCTATGTGCTGACTTGTTCCAGGGATTTCCATGCCACTCTTGACAGCATTGTGGCAGGCTTAAATAAATCAGGGTTCAGCAGGAAAGATTACCGTGTGGCAGAGGAACCTTCCCTTCAGGAGGAACCGAAACAGCCTGAGCCGGAACAGATATCCTTTGCGCCAGAAGACATACAGCAGGATGAGGATTCTTTTTCCGATATAAATCCCCGGGAGATACAGCAGGCGATCTCTCAGGTATCCGCCGGCGAAAGCGGGGATACCGGCAAAACTGCCAGTGAAATTGCTGCCATGCTTGAATCTGCCGCTGCTCAGGCTGAGCAATACAATGAGGAAATAAACAATACCCCGGATAAAGGGGCTTTGGGAGGTGAACTTGGCCAGATGCTTACCCAGAACAGGATCCAGAGGCAATACCAGGACGAGGTAAAAAACCTGCGTATCCCTCAATTTTTCATTGAAAGCATGCCGGATCTTTTCGGCAGCGCTTATGAATTGCTGGAACCGGAAAATCTCTCGGAAGGCTTTTCCCTTTCCGGGATGGACGCCCAGGTCAGCTTCGAACTGGCTGCGGGAGAAATGTACCATGTTGATATTCAGGAAGAGGGCGAAGCTGTCCCGAAATATAAGCGGGCTTCTAAATCTGAAAGTGAATGTATACAGAAATATTTGGCAAGTTTACCCCAGGAGAGCAGGATCCGTCAATGCGCCAGTATGATCGCAGGGCAAATCAACAAGAATAACCGATACGCTGCATCCGAGGCAGAGGAATATGTGCACAGAATCATCGGAAACATGACTGATAATGAACTTGCCGCAATGGAGACTGCTATCCCCATATATGCGCGGAAAATACAGAAAAAAATAGATTCTTTAGAAAAGACCTATCGGAGGAAGCTGTTTAAAAAATGGCTGGACAGCGGCAAAATCGTCTGTCGGGAATCCTACGCGCTGGAGCCCGTGATCACTCCCGCCCGCACCATTGATACCATCCCTTATTCCCTCTACGAAGCAGAGAAAGACGATATGAACAATTTCGAGCGGCAGGTTATTGATATAGTGGTCGGCACAGAAAACATCCGCTGGTGGCACAGGATCATCGACCAGAAAGGCTTCCGGCTGAACGGTTACTTCAACCATTACCCTGATTTCATGGTTATGACAAAATCAGGCAAAATCCTGCTGGTCGAGGCAAAAGGCGATTATCTTGACGGGGATGACAGCAGATCAAAGCTGGAACTGGGCAGAAAATGGCAGGAACAAGCCGGACAACGGTACCGCTACTTCATGGTCTTTAAAGATAAAGAACTGGGCATGGACGGAGCATATACCCTTGATCAATTTGTAGATATCATGAAAGAAATATGATGGGACAGATGAAAATCCCGGCAGCAGTAAATTCTACAGATCCTTTGATTCCTTTTAGTACTGCAATGGCATCTTGTACAAGCGATTTGTCGGTGAATTTTTGGCTGGCCGCTTTCTTCAGAATTTGAGATGCATTTTGGGCAGGAATCTGGTCGGACTTGTCGAGATTAGGAATTTGACTGTCAATAATTTCCAGCAGAGAATTCAAAAGCTCGGGTGCTGCGGCCGATAATTGTGTATAAGGAGCGTGAACGGTTGCATTTTCTGATGGTGCATTGATCTGCCCGCCTAACATAATGATTTTTTCAATCAACAAAGCATTCCTCCTTTGGTTTTGGGGTATAAAAACTTCAAAAGTCAGATTTGTCATCCTTAGGTCATTACAGACTGAATGGAGTGTGGACAGTAAGTAATTAAAACTGCTGATCAGGTTAGATACATCTGGGGATTTGGGGGTATAAATAATAATTTCATTTCCTTGCTGCTCTAAAAAAATAATGTCATTGTATAAGTCTATTTGTATAGCATTACTCCAGACTTTTTTGTCATCTGTACGATAAGAATACAGAAAAGATCCTTACGTGAAAAAACATAATCATCTTTTCGCATTTCCGCATAATAATATAGCCTGCTTACTATATTTGCGAACCAAT
>DWYL01000318.1 GCA_019118685.1 Candidatus Blautia merdipullorum | reverse complement strand
CTCTTTCTCAACGGTTTTGCTTTTGCTGGTATTATTTTATGCCCTGGAATAGATTTTGTCAACAGTTTTTTCTTCTTAATAACTCAGTCCAAAATCCATTTCGTAGTAATTTCCTGCGCTGTCTCTGTAAGCATAAGCTTTTCCGTTTTCGTCTTTCATCTTCTCAGGCATGTATTTATCCTTATCATAGCCCGGCACATCATTAGGAGAAATACATACGCCTTCCGGGCTTACCTTAAGAACAGAATCATCCTTTGGAAGGGTGATGGGCATATTTCCAACAGGAGAGAATCTGCCGAAGATCACATCCAGCACTGCCCAGGGATAAGTATCAAAGCCAGCCAGCAGGCCGTCTGCGTAAGGCTCCACGGTGCCTACTTCCCAGGCAAGGGTAAAGTTAATATTAGCAATGACCTTACCGCCTCTGTCATGGACGGTTTTTGCGATCTCAGAGATTTTTCCTGCGCCGGACAGGGTGGTCTCTTTGTGGGTAGTCTTGGCAGGTCTTCCTTCCTCGTCTACATCGCAGACTTCTTTTCCGTCGCAGATCTCCAGCTCCAGATAACCGGGAGTGGCATTGAAATATTCTCCTGAGCTCGGGGTCAGGAACAGCAGGGCATAATCTGCCTCTTCAGGATTCTCTGTAAGAATGATTCCCTTCTCTTTTTCCAGCATTTTTTTCAGTTCTTCTGTGGCTTTTACCCCGTCCTCTTCTTTCTTGTTAAAGCACTGGGCGTATACTTTTTTGCCAGCTGTCTTCTCCTCTGTAAGAGGCAGAGCTCCCTGGTTTTTCAGAAGGACTACAGACTTTCTGTGGACGTCTGCGGCATTTTCCCAGTCTTTCTTTGTAGCTACCACTTCCACGGCTTTCTGTGGATCTCTGTATGGGTTTTCAAAAAGTCCCAGCTCAAATTTTTCTTTCAGAGTATGGGCTGCTGCCTGTGTCAGAGCCTCATCAGAAAGGGTTACCTGCTCTACGGTATAACCTTCCGGCACCTTATGTCCCTGAGTGGTATAATAACCTTCTTTTCCTCTCCGGTAGGCTTCCTTTGCAGCCTCGATATCATAGGATCCGCTGATGATATCTACTCCGGCGTGAACAGCCAGGGCCACTCTCTCGCAGACTTCCAGTTCTTCCACGCCCCAGGCCATATTCTGGACGATTCCGGAATCACTGTTGATATAGCCTTTAAAGCCCATCTGCTTCTTCAGAAGTTCCTGGATAAAGTAATCATTAAAAGCAAATCCTACCGGCTTCCACTCAATAGGATTTCCCTGGAGGTCATACTGGTCTGCACTCTTCTCTCTGGATGGCTTTGCATAGTAAGGCATGATAGAAGCGGCATTCTTCTCAATAGCTGCCTCAAAAGGCGGGATATGATAAGTCTCCAGGCTGTTTTCGGTCTGGTAAACATTCCACTGACCCTGGCGGTAATGAGGGTCAAAGCCGTTCTCTCTGGCGCTTCCTCCCGGGAAATGCTTCACAGTCATAGCTACTCCATCCGGAGTCAGTCCCTCCTGGCTTCCCTGTACCCCCG
Source organism: Candidatus Blautia merdipullorum (assembly GCA_019118685.1). Classification (GTDB taxonomy): domain Bacteria; phylum Bacillota; class Clostridia; order Lachnospirales; family Lachnospiraceae; genus Blautia; species Blautia merdipullorum. Next base: position 2,978 of record DWYL01000318.1, on the reverse strand, counting down.
GGATCAGATGCTCAAAAATTTCTCTGATCAGTTTTGAGTCTTCCCCAAAAGTACCGTAGGTTCTCTGCCATCTGGGATCTGTGGCACAGTCTGCCATGTACATATACCCTTTCTTCATGCCTACCGCATCCCACTCTCTCCGGATACAGCCTGCAAAGTCGTCAATGATATGGATCCCGTCTCCCTTTACTGCAGCGGCAATACCCATGGTTCCCGGCCATGCGGCAAAAACGCCGGAGGCATCGTTCATGCCGAAGACCACTTCTCCGTTTTCATTTCTGGAGTTGGACACCACCATTACCGGGATAAAATGTTCCCCTTCCTCAGCCAGGCTGTTCATCTCATTAATCCAGTCCGCCAGTTCATCCGGTTTCGGATTACTGCGGAGAATAAAAGTACGCACCTTCCAGTCTTTGATGGTCTCTGTGGTCCCCACCGTGGAACTGGTGGCAAAAATAGAAGATCCTTTCTCCACAGGCTTTTCATCCAAAAGTCCTGTCTCATCTACAAAATCTTTGTCCTCCTGTTCCATACCCATTTTCCAGGAGTTCAGAAAAAGAAGACCGATCTTTTCTTCTGCAGACAGATCCTCGGCCAAAGCCTTTGCCCTTTCTTCCGGAGATTTTCTCCAGTCTTTATAGGTATTTAATTTTCCATCTCCGTTAATGTCACGAAAATAAAGGCCATCCTCCCGGATCACCTTATCATTGCAGGTCCCAATCACCGGGCCCTGGGAATTTTCGTAGTAACGAATTCTGCTGCTTGCTTTTTCTTTCATGATTCTTGCAGTCCTCCTTTACAGTCTCTCATAGCCTTTATCATAAAGATTTCCAGATAGGACTGCAAGAATTATTTTTCTTTGTTTTCGTACAATTTCTTGTACAGGGTCCCAAGATCATGTTTTTCATACAAGCATAAAAAATCATGACTTTTTGACTCTACAATTCTATTTATTGCATCAGATCCAGGATTCCCCGCATATCCCTCACTACGTAATCGGCACCGGCCTCCAGATAAGTCTTCTCTGCTTTTTTGTCTGCAGCTTCCCGTTCTTTTTCTGACAGGGCCTCATATTCTTCCTGAGTCAGTCCCATTACAGAGCTTCCCTCCAGGATTCCTACAGTTACCAGTCCCGCATTTTTCCCTTCCAGAATGTCAGAAACTGTGTCTCCTACTTTCATAACTCTGGATACATCCTTTAACTCCAGTTTTTCCATGTTCCGGAAAACCATGTAGGGATAAGGTCTGCCTTTTTTGTTCGTAGAATCCGGGCTGAACCAGCAGTCAGGAGAATATCCCATCTGGGCAGCTTCGGGTACTACCAGGGCCATCATCTCATCGGTGTATCCTGTGGTAGATCCGATCTTTAATCCCATTTCCCGCAGCTTCTTTACAGTTTCTACTACATAGGGCTTAGGCTGGGCATAGTTATGAACAATCTCCAGGATCTTGCTTTCGCTGAGTTCGTAGACTTTCCGGACATCATCCTCTGTCCATTTTCTGCCTTGCTTTTCTTCCCAGAGCTGTGAGATCCGGTCCATGGACAGCATAGTCCTTACATGATCGATTTTCAGCATTCCCATAGGCTTTCTCACTTCTTCCAGGGTCGGAGTAATCCCATAGTGTTCAAAGGCTTCAATAAAGGCTTTCACCGGAGCAAAACAGCCGTAATCTACGGTAGTTCCTGCCCAGTCAAAAATAATACCATCGAATTTCATTGTTTTATCTCTCCTCCAAAAATTCTTTAATGATACTGCAGAGCTTTTCAATATCTTCTTTGTAGATTTCTCCGATATTACCAATACGGAAGGTGTCGGCATCGGTTACCTTTCCCGGATAAATGGCATAGCCTCTGTCCTTGATGTACTGGTACATATCCTGGAAAGAGAAATTGTGGTGTTCCGGATACAGGAAGGTGGTGATGATCGGTCCCTGATGCTCACTGCCGATATAGGGACGGATCCCCATCTCCGCCATTTTCTGGATCAGAAGCCGGTTATTCTCTTCATACCGTTTTGCTCTGGCCACAATACCTCCCTCTTCTTCCATTTCCTTTAATGCCTGTGCAAAAGCCAGCACCACATGGGTAGGAGAAGTAAATCTCCATTTGCCGTCTTTGTTCATGGTCTCCCACTGGTCATAGAGATCCAGAGACAGGCTTCTGGCTTTTCCTTTGCTTTCCATGAGCTTTTCTCTGTTGCAGATAATAAAGGAGAATCCGGGTACGCCCTGGATGCATTTGTTGGCGCTGCTGATGATGAAATCAATTTCCAGATCCCCCACCGGGATATCCACCCCGCCAAAGCTGGACATGGCATCTACAATAAAGGTTTTTCCGGCTCCTTTGACTACTTTTGCCACTGAAGCAATATCATTTAAAATACCGGAAGTGGTCTCGCTGTGGACCATGGACACATGGGTGATCTCCGGATGTTCCGCCAGAATCTCTCTGATTTTTTCTGCAGAGGGGATCTTGTTGTAATCTTCCTCATACATCAGATAATGGATTCCTGCATGCCGGGCAATATCGCCCATTCTCTCTCCATAAGCTCCGTTTGCTGCGATCAGAAGGGTGTCCTCTTCTCCTCCGATCACGCTGGTCAGTACAGACTCTACTCCAAAGGTCCCGCTGCCCTGCATAAGGACCACGGTATATTCAGGCTCACTTACATGAGCCAGATTCAGCAGTTTCTCCCGTATGGACAGGGTGATTTTTTTGTAATCATCATCCCAGGTACAGTGATCAAAAAGCATCTCTTTTTTTACCGTGTCTGTTGTGGTAAGAGGACCCGGTGTAAGCAGTTTGTAGTTTGGCATTTTAATATTTCTCCTTTTATTCATTATTTATCTTAGGCGTTTGCGAAACGCCAAAAGCCGCATAAACACGGCATTTTTTCTTGTTAAAAATAAAATATCTCCTCAAGGTTTATGGTAAAATAGAATTGCCTAGAAACTAATTAACCAATCCACCTAAAGGA
>DWYL01000317.1 GCA_019118685.1 Candidatus Blautia merdipullorum | reverse complement strand
AACCACAGTATCCGTCTGTAGATAAGCGGATGACGCCAGCTAAAGAAAGTGCAGGGAGAAAATAGAAGATGAACAATTTAGATACGCTCTATGACATATTGAGGAAGGATCCGGAGCTTGTGAATAAAGAGGGAGAGCTGCTAAAGAATGCGGTCTATGAGAAGGCAATGAAAATGGATGCCGGTCTTTTGCGTCTGCTTTACTCTGAAAAGTTTACAAGAGAGATGTTTTTTACGGATGTGGACGGGATAGCTGTGTTTGATAAGGTTAAATTTGGCTGGTTATTGGACAGTAAGGATTTTCTTCCGGACAGTTATACCATGTTCAGAAACCAGATCATGCTGACAGACGGCAATCGTAATTCTATAAGGGGAAATAATGAAGTCGTATTGTCTTTTCCCTACAAGGACTGTCTTCTGGAGATGGATTCTACAAAGGACACAGAAGCCAGAAGAGAGGTGTTTTATAATGAAGTGCTGATGAAATCGGAGATTGATACCCTTCTTGAGCCAAAGTGTTTTGCAAATGTCAGGAAAATTTCGGAGAAAGGAGAGGAGGAGGTTTCTGAATTTGGGGATCAGGACAATCTGATCATCAAAGGCAACAACCTGCTGTCTATGTATAGTCTTCTGCCCAGATATAGAGAAGGGATCAAGTGCATGTACTGGGATATTCTTTATAATCGTGAGAAAGATTATGTTCCCTACAACGACAGTTTTAAACATTCCTCATGGCTTACTATGATGAAAAACCGTCTGACGATTGCCAGAGAATTATTAAAGCCTGAGGGCGCCATTTTTTTGCAGTGCGATGATACGGAAATGGCATATTTGAAGGTCCTTTGCGATGAGATTTTCAGAAGGGAAAACTATGTGAACACGATTTCTGTTACCATGAAGAACGCTGCAGGAGCCTCCGGCGGAGGCGAGGATAAAAGATTTAAGAAGAGTCTTGAATATATTCTGATCTATGCCAAGGATTATGACAGCCTGGAACCTTTTTCCAGTGTATTTGACTATGTGGAAATAGGGGATTTGATACAAGCTTATAAAGAAGAGAACAGAAGCTGGAAATATACCACTGTTTTAGTGGATGCGGGAAAAGGAGAGTATGTGGGTTCAACTGTGGATGGGGATGGAAATGAGATCCAGGTATTTCGAAGGATAGGTCCTGTCTATAAATCTGTCAGCCGGATCGCAAAGGAAGAAGGCATTGCCGAGGAAGAAGTGTATGCTAAATATGGAAAACAAGTGTTCAGGACCACCAATTCCCAGTCTTCGATACGGACAAGGATCATGGATTATAGAAGAGAGAAGGGTATAGAAGAGGAACTGCTTTCTATTCAATATGTGCCAAAGACGGGCCAGCATAAGGGCCAGGTCTATGAACAATTTTACAAGGGAGCCCCCTGCAACCTTCTGGTATGGCTGAAAGACAGCAGTGAGGAAATAGATGGAAAATGGTACAAAAAAGTGATCCAGGGGACTTTATGGGATTTTGCAGGGGAAACGAAGAATCTTACAAAAGAGGGCAAGGTGAAATTAGAGAATGGGAAAAAGCCTGAGAAATTGGTAGGAAAGATATTAGGCTGCTGTATGAAGAAAGGGGATATTGTCCTTGACGCTTATCTTGGCTCCGGAACTACAGCGGCTGCAGCCCATAAGAAGGGATTCCAGTATATCGGGCTGGAGCAGCTGGACAGGCATATTGAGCTGACAAAAACAAGGCTGCGGAACGTGATCGCCGGAGACCCTTCCGGGATTTCTGCAGAGGAAGGATGGAAAGGCGGAGGTTCTTATATTTATTGTGAGCTGGCGGACAACAGTCAGAAACTGATCACAAAGATCCAAAATTGTGAGGAGCCGGAGCTCCAGTCTGTTTATACGGAATTGCAGAAGTCGGAATTTATCTCCTATCAGGCAGATGTGGATGCCCTTAAAAATCATGCCCATGAATTTGAAAAATTAGGGGAAGGGGATAAACGGAAGTTTCTGATATCCATTATAGATAAAAATACCCTTTATATAAATTATGAGGATATGAACGATGCCGGCTATGGCATTGACGAAAAGACAAAAGCCTTTAATGACAGTTTTTACAGGAGAGGAGAAGGCTGATGGCAGGAAGGGCTGAGAAAACACTGGCGGAAGGGCTTGCTGCAATAGGAATGGATTTCCCTGAAGTTCCTTTGTATATAAAAAATAATCTGTCTCCAAGGTTTCAGATCCGGGAATACCAGGAAGAGGCTTTTCAGTACAGTATTTATTACATAGAGCATATGGCCGGAGGCAGGCAGATTCATCTGCTCTATCATATGGCCACAGGATCAGGAAAAACCTATATCATGGCGGGGATGATCCTGTATTATTATAAGCATGGCTACCGGAACTTTTTGTTTTTTGTAGATCAGAAACCTATTGTAGAGAAAACAAAGGAGAACTTCATAAATAAGACCTTTGGGAAATATTTATTCCCAGAGAAGATCGTTATGGACGGAAAGACTGTGGAGATGAAAACTGTTGAAAACTTCCAGGATTGTGATAAGGAAGCAGTAAATATTAAATTTACCACGGTGCAGCAGCTCCATGAAGACTTGAACAGAGTCCGGGAGAATTCCACCACGATCCAGGACTATGAAGCCAGAAAAACAGTATTCATTGCAGACGAGGCCCATCATCTCAATGCAGGTACGAAAAAGAGCAAAGAGGAAAAGAAAACGGAAGAATCCTGGGAAAACTCTGTAGACAGGATCTTTAAAGCCAATAAAGAGAACGTGATGCTGGAATTCACGGCCACTTGCGACTTAAAGAATGAAAATATTTATGAGAAATACAGAGATAAGATCATTTATGATTATCCTTTGTTAAAATACAGAGAGGAGGGCTATACGAAGGAATTCCTGAACCTGCAGTCTGCCTTTGGTCCCCTTGAAAGAACCATACAGGCCATGCTGCTGAGCCAGTACCGGCTAAAGTTGTTTGAACTCCATGGACGGAGGGTAAAGCCGGTCATCCTGTTGAAATCAAGGACCGTTGCAGAGAGCCGGGAGTTTTTTCAAATGTTTGCGGACTATATGGCAGACAGTTTTGGCCCTGAAGACATTGAAAAGATCCGCAGAAATGCCGCCGGTATTGTAAAAAGGATGTTTGAATTTTTTAAGGAAAGGGAGATTTCAGACCAGGATCTTGCGGCGGAGCTCAGACAGGCCTTTTCTGCGGAACATTTGATCTTCATAGACAGCAGAGATAAAAACCTGAGTGAGAAACAAAAGAAAGTCAATGACCTGGAGAATCCATATAATCCATACCGGATGATCTTTACTGTAGATATGCTTTCAGAGGGATGGGATGTATTGAACCTTTTTGATATTGTCCGCCTGTATGATACCCGTCAGAGGGGAACGAACATCTCCAAAACTACAATTCAGGAAGCCCAGCTTATCGGGAGAGGGGTCAGATACTGCCCTTTTAAGTTAGAAGAATCCCAGGATGCTTTCAAGAGAAAGTACGATGAGGAACCGGAAAATGAGATGAGAGTCTGCGAAACCCTTTACTATCATAGCCGACAGGACAGCGGTTATATCCAGGAACTCCACCAGGCATTAAAAGAAATCGGCTTTGAGCCAGAGAAGGATGTAAAGTTTGCAGCTGGGGTAAAAGAAAAGTTTAAAAACAACGATCCCCATAAAAAGGGCAGGGTCTTTGAGAATAAACAGATAAAAGTAAACCTGTCTTCCAGTGCAAAAGATTTTTCCGAAGCTGAAGAGAGGGTGATAAAGGTTTCTGAGTATGCCGCCGGACATTATCCTGTAGTCTATAAGGCTTTAAGACAATACCCGGTCTTCAGGTTCAACAGACTATCCGGGTATTACCCGCATCTTACCGGCATAAAGGAATTTATTACATCTGAAAAATATGCGGGACAGTTCCGGCTGCATATTGTGACAGATGGACCGCCTACAAATCTGGATTATTATGAGGCTTTCCTTTATTTCTTTGGAGAGTGGGCGGAGAAGATACAAAGTGGTTAAATTTTTGGCGCCAAAGAGAAGCGCTAAAGAAAAAGATAATTTGGAAAGCACAATATCAGAGAAATTTGATGCTATTCTACAGAGGATGGAAACGGCAAGCGGGATGAAGGATTTTTTCAACATTTACTATTTGTCGAAGGTTTTTGATTTCTATGGCAGAACACTGAAGGAGGCAGTCCTGCTTACCGCGAGGCATCGTGGACGTATTCTGGAGTGGGACGCTTTTACACGCATCAGAGAGTTTTCGAACAATTCATTTATGAAGAAAGACGTAGTGGATGCGGTTTGAACCAGAAAAAGAAGCCGGACTGGAATTTCCAGAAGCAATGCATCGCCTGGATCAGTTCCTTCATCCTGTATAGGACGCAATTTTGAAAGGGGAAGAATTTGACTGCCAATGGTCTTGTTCACAGAAGACCTGGGTGTGATTCTATGGAAGTCATGAGTCAGTCACCAAGTATACTCCTTGCTGTCAACTTCGTCCGGATCCTTTAGAGCACCGCTGAATGCGATCATTATTTCCATATCATTATAGTTGCTGGCGAGGAGGTATTTTTGGGTAGGGTGATAGTAGCGCATTGCAGCAAGACGGGATACCGTAATCACCATCATTTTCCCTTGCTCGCCGATCTTTTTCCGGGTGATATCCCGGAAGGTTTCCACAATAATAGTTGCTTTGTGCCTTCTGCGTTTATAAGCTCTATTGTCCAAACACCAGCATCACGCCATCTTGTATAGGAGATTTCATAAATAATAAGTTATGTAGTTCATCAACTTTTCAGTAGACTTAAATCTGATGCAGTAAGCATTGGATGTAATCCTTTTTATAGAGAAGAGATTTGTAATTGAAAGCAACAGAGAAAACTTTTATGGAGAGATCATAAAAGAAAACTCTGGCTATGCAGTGAGAAAAGATGAAAAGAAAAAGATTTAATTTTTAACTGATATCAAGTATAATATCCATGTGGAGAGTAGGTGATACGGTATAGAAATATGAACAAACTGTGAACATGCCAAAAAATAGACGGAAATCCCTCTATTTCAGAATATTCAGACAAATACCTGCAAAAATGAGGCTGGGAAGCCAGTGTTTATGCGGGGTTTCAGAGGGTACCGTAGAAATGAAGAAAGCCCGTTCAGGGCGTTGACACATTCTTTAGCCATGCTTTTTCCTCCTTTTTTATTGTAGTAGAAATGAAGAAAGCCCGTTCAGGGCGTTGACACACTACTGCTTTGACAATTGCCCGAGCAAAATCCTTAATAGTAGAAATGAAGAAAGCCCGTTCAGGGCGTTGACACAAATCTCAAGGTACGGATGTCCTGTTAAAGGGTAACTCCGTAGAAATGAAGAAAGCCCGTTCAGGGCGTTGACACCTT
>DWYL01000316.1 GCA_019118685.1 Candidatus Blautia merdipullorum | reverse complement strand
AAGTCTCTGGAAAGAATGGAAGATATAACGAAAAGGCATAGCCGGTTATCTTATTATGACTTGAATTGTGGATAGAAAAGGATTATCATATTACTAATTACACTGTGAAAATTGACTGAATCAGAATGTAAAGACAGGAAAGGAGACTATAGATATGGAATATAAAATTTCCCTGATCCCCGGAGACGGTATCGGTCCGGAGATTGTAGGAGAGGCTAAGAAAATATTAGATAAGGTCTGCGAAAAATACGGACATAAATTCAACTACGAGGAAGTGCTTCTGGGAGGAGCGTCTATTGACGCCTGTGGAGTACCTCTTACCCAGGAAGCTATCGACACGGCAAAAAGTTCTGATGCAGTGCTGATGGGTTCCATCGGAGGAGATGCCAAGACTTCCCCCTGGTATAAGCTGGAACCTTCCAAGAGACCGGAGGCAGGCCTTCTGGCTATCCGGAAAGCCCTGAATCTTTTCGCAAACCTTCGTCCCGCTTATTTATATAATGAATTAAAGGGAGCCTGCCCTTTAAAGGAAGAAGTCATCGGAGACGGATTTGACATGATCATTGTCCGGGAACTGACCGGAGGCCTCTATTTCGGAGAGAGAAAGACCGTAGAGGAAAACGGAGTGAGAAAGGCCATTGATACCCTGACTTATGATGAGAATGAGATCCGCCGGATCGCAGTAAAAGCCTTTGAGATCGCAGGGAAGAGGAAAAAGAAAGTTACCAGTGTGGATAAGGCCAATGTGCTGGATTCTTCCAGACTCTGGAGAAAAGTAGTAGAAGAAGTAGCGGCAGATTATCCGGACATTACCCTGGAGCATATGCTGGTAGATAACTGCGCCATGCAGTTGGTACACAACCCGGGACAGTTTGACGTGATCCTTACCGAGAACATGTTCGGAGATATCCTCTCTGATGAGGCCAGTATGGTGACCGGTTCTATCGGAATGCTTTCCTCTGCCAGCTTAAATGAGACGAAATTCGGCCTTTATGAGCCAAGTCACGGTTCTGCCCCGGACATTGCAGGAAAAGGCATTGCAAATCCCATTGCTACTATTCTTTCCGCAGCCATGATGCTCCGCTTCTCCCTGGATCTGGATAAGGAAGCAGACGCAGTGGAAGCAGCCGTCCAGCAGGTGCTGAAAGAAGGTTACCGTACAGTAGATATCATGTCAGATGGCATGAAACAGGTAGGCACAAAAGAAATGGGAGATCTGATCGCAGAACGCATATGACAGAATCTGAAGCATAAAGATGAAAAAATATGTGACGTTATAGGAGATAGGATAATATACATAGAAAGGAAAGAAGATTATGAGAAGTGACGCAGTAAAAACAGGGATGCAGCAGGCGCCCCACCGTTCTTTATTTAATGCACTGGGACTGACAAAAGAGGAATTATCCAAACCTCTGGTAGGAATCGTCAGCTCCTATAATGAGATCGTACCGGGCCATATGAACCTGGATAAGATCGTGGAGGCTGTAAAACTGGGAGTTGCAATGGCAGGTGGAACCCCTATCGTGTTCCCGGCTATCGCTGTGTGCGACGGCATTGCCATGGGGCACATCGGCATGAAATACTCTCTGGTGACCAGAGATCTGATCGCAGATTCTACAGAAGCTATGGCTATGGCTCATCAGTTTGACGCACTGGTCATGGTACCAAACTGTGACAAGAATGTACCGGGACTTTTAATGGCTGCAGCCAGGATCAACGTTCCTACTGTATTCGTAAGCGGCGGTCCTATGCTGGCAGGAAGAGTCCATGGACAGAAGAGAAGTCTTTCTTCCATGTTCGAGGCAGTAGGCTCCTACAGCGCAGGAACCATGACCGAGGAAGAAGTAGAAGAATTTGAAAATAAGGTATGTCCTACCTGCGGTTCCTGCTCCGGAATGTATACCGCCAACAGTATGAACTGCCTGACAGAAGTGCTGGGAATGGGCCTGAAAGGCAACGGAACCATTCCTGCAGTATACTCTGAGAGGATCAAACTGGCAAAACATGCGGGCATGCAGGTTATGGAGATGTATCGCCAGAATATCCGCCCCAGAGACATTATGACAAAAGACGCTATCCTGAACGCTCTTACAGTGGATATGGCTCTGGGCTGCTCAACTAACAGTATGCTTCACCTGCCTGCCATCGCCCATGAGATCGGCTGGGATTTTGATATTACTTTTGCGAATCAGATCAGCGAGAAGACACCGAACCTCTGCCATCTGGCGCCGGCAGGTCCTACTTACATTGAAGACCTGAACGAGGCAGGAGGGGTTTATGCAGTAATGAATGAGCTGGCGAAAAAAGATCTTCTCAATCTGGACTGCATAACCGTTACAGGAAAGACCGTAGGGGAAAATATAAAAGGCTGCGTGAACAGGAATCCGGAAGTGATCCGTCCTATTGACAATCCTTACAGCCAGACAGGCGGCCTGGCCGTTCTCACCGGAAACCTGGCTCCGGACGGAGGCGTGGTAAAGAAAAGCGCTGTATGCGAGGAAATGATGGTGCATGAGGGACCTGCCAGAGTCTTTGACTGTGAGGAAGACGCTATCGCCGCTATCAAAGGCGGGAAGATCGTTCCTGGTGATGTGGTGGTGATCCGCTATGAAGGACCAAAAGGCGGCCCCGGCATGAGAGAAATGCTGAATCCAACTTCTGCTATCGCAGGTATGGGCCTGGGATCATCTGTGGCCCTTATTACAGACGGAAGATTTTCAGGAGCTTCCAGAGGAGCTTCTATCGGACATATTTCTCCGGAAGCAGCAGTCGGCGGTCCTATCGCTCTGGTAGAAGAAGGAGATCTGATCCGGATCAATATACCGGAGAACAAGCTGGAACTGGCAGTTTCAGAAGAAGAACTGGCTAAGAGAAAAGAAAAATGGCAGCCAAGAGAACCAAAGGTGACCACAGGATATCTGGCAAGGTATGCGGCTATGGTTACCAGCGGAAACAGAGGGGCTGTACTGGAGGTACCAAAAAGATAAAAAAGGGGAGGCGATTTCTATGCAGCTTACAGGAGCGGAAATTGTTATTGAGTGTCTGAAAGAACAGGGAGTGGACACTGTCTTCGGTTATCCCGGAGGCACCATTCTGAACATATATGATGAATTGTATAAACATCAGGGAGAGATCCACCATGTGCTGACTTCCCATGAGCAGGGGGCAGCCCACGGGGCAGACGGCTATGCCCGTTCTACAGGAAAGGTAGGAGTGTGTATGGCTACCAGCGGACCGGGAGCCACCAATCTGGTTACCGGCATCGCCACAGCCCATATGGATTCCATCCCTCTTGTGGCTATTACCTGCAACGTTGGCCTGCCCCTTCTGGGAAAAGACAGTTTCCAGGAGGTGGATATTGCAGGAGTGGTCATGCCTATCACCAAGCACAGCTTTATCGTAAAGGACGTAACCAATCTGGCAAAAACCATCCGGAGAGCCTTTAAGATCGCAAAGACAGGAAGGCCTGGCCCTGTGCTGGTAGACATTACCAAAGATGTTACCGCCAACAAGACAGAGTTTATCCCTGTCCAGCCTAAGGAGGTACAGCCGTCTGTAAAAGAGATCACCCGGGAGGACCTTCAGACAGCGGCGGATTTGATCAACAAAGCGGAAAAACCTTTTATCTTCGTAGGAGGCGGCGCTGTGGCCTCTAACGCCTGGGAAGAAGTCCGGGAACTGGCCTATAAGATCCAGTCTCCGGTAACAGATTCTCTTATGGGAAAAGGCGTTTTTCCGGGAGAGGATCCTTACTACACAGGTATGCTGGGTATGCACGGGACAAAAGCTTCCAACTTGGGAGTTACCAGATGTGACCTTCTGGTAGGAATCGGAGTCCGTTTTTCTGACCGTGTTATCGGCAATGCCAAGAATTTCGCCAAAAATGCCAAGATCATCCACATTGATGTAGACGGAGCAGAGATCAACAAGAACGTTCTGGTAGACTGCCGGATCATCGGAGACGCAAAAGAAGTGCTGAAACAGCTTCTGCCCCTGGTACAGTCGGCAAAACATGAGGAATGGATCCAGGAGATCGAGGATCTGAAAGTAAAATATCCTCTTACCTATAATCCTCAGGGCCTTACAGGACCGGCAGTGATCGAGGAACTGTACCGTCAGACCAATGGAGACGCTATTATTACCACGGAGGTAGGACAGAACCAGATGTGGGCGGCTCAGTACTATAAATTTAAAAGCCCCAGAACCTTCCTTTCTTCCGGGGGCTTGGGAACTATGGGATACGGTCTGGGCGCAGCCATCGGAGCTAAGATGGGAAATCCGGATAAGGTAGTGATCAACGTAGCCGGAGACGGGTGTTTCCGTATGAACATGAATGAACTGGCCACTGCCACCAGAAATAACATGGCTCTGGTGGAAGTGATCATCAATAACCAGGTGCTGGGTATGGTGCGCCAGTGGCAGACACTTTATTATGAAAAACGGTATTCCAATACGATTCTCCAGGATAAGGTGGACTATGTGAAACTGGCGGAGGCCATGGGAGCTGTAGGTATGCGGGTTACAAAGAAAGAAGACCTGGCAGAGGCTATCCGGAAGGCTATCGACTTAAATACTACGGTTCTCATAGACTGTGTCATCGACAGCGATGATAAGGTATTCCCTATGGTATCCCCCGGGGCGAATATTGAAGACGCCTTTGATGCAGAGGATTTAGAAGCAAAAGAACAGTGATGTCTTTCTGGAAAAGACAAATGTTTTTATTGACAAAAATATATCAAAGGATTAGAATAAGGACAGCACGTATATATGAGGTGGCGCAGCAGCAAGTCCAAAAGACTGCGGCACCTCATTCTTTATAAACAGGATTAAGAGGAGGAAAGAGTCGTGAGCAGAGTTTATAACTTTTCAGCAGGTCCGGCGGTACTGCCGGAGGAAGTGTTAAAAGAAGCAGCAGAGGAAATGTTGGATTACAGGGGATGCGGCATGTCCGTAATGGAGATGAGCCACCGCTCTAAAATGTTTGAAAACATTATCCAGGAAGCTGAGGCTGATCTTCGGGACCTGCTTGAAATTCCGGATAACTACAAGGTACTGTTTCTTCAGGGCGGAGCCAGCCAGCAGTTTGCCATGATCCCTATGAATCTGATGAAGAACCGGGTGGCAGACTATATCGTTACAGGCCAGTGGGCCAAGAAGGCATGGCAGGAAGCCCAGAAGTACGGAAAGGCAAATAAGATCGCATCTTCTGAGGATAAGACTTATTCCTATATACCGGACTGTTCTGATCTTCCCATCAGTCCTGATGCAGATTACGTATATATCTGCGAGAACAACACCATTTACGGCACAAAGTTCAAAAAGCTTCCAAACACCAAGGGAAAGACACTGGTGGCAGATGTATCTTCCTGCTTCCTGTCAGAACCTGTTGATGTAAGCAAATATGGAATCCTATACGGCGGAGTCCAGAAGAACATCGGTCCTGCTGGAATGGTCATCTCCATTATCCGGGAGGATCTGATCACAGAGGATGTTCTTCCGGGAACCCCTACTATGCTGACCTTTAAAACTCACGCAGATGCAGGATCCATGTATAATACACCGAACTGCTACTGCATCTACATGTGCGGCAAGGTATTCAAATGGCTGAAAAAGATGGGCGGCCTTTCCGCAATGAAGGAGCGCAATGAGAACAAAGCCAGGATCCTCTATGATTTCCTGGATTCCAGCAGCCTGTTTAAAGGCACGGTAGTGCCTGAGGACAGATCCCTGATGAATGTGCCTTTTGTGACAGGAAATAAGGATCTGGATGCCAAATTTGTAAAAGAAGCTCAGGAAGCCGGCCTGGAAAATCTGAAAGGCCACCGTACTGTAGGCGGCATGCGGGCAAGTATTTATAACGCAATGCCGGTGGAAGGTGTGGAAGCCCTGGTAAACTTTATGAAGAACTTTGAAAAGGAGAATGGTTGATCATGTTTCAGTATCATTGCTTAAATCCCATCTCATCGGTGGGACTGGGAAAATTTCCGGGAAAATATGAGAAAACGGAGGATCTTGCACAGGCAGACGCTATTCTGGTAAGAAGCGCTGATATGCACAGCCTGGAGATTTCCGATAAAACTGTGGCAGTGGCAAGGGCAGGTGCAGGGGTGAACAATATTCCCCTGGAGGATCTTGCCAAAAAAGGAGTGGTTGTTTTCAATACTCCCGGTGCAAACGCCAACGGGGTAAAGGAAATGGTCATCGCAGGTATGCTCCTGGCCTCCAGAGATATCGTAGGCGGTATCGAATGGCTGGAGCAGCAGGAGGCTTCTGAGGATATTGCAAAGAAAGCGGAGAAGCAGAAGAAAAAATTTGCCGGCTGTGAGATCAGCGGAAAGAAGCTGGGAATCATCGGCCTTGGGGCCATTGGAGTCCGGGTGGCTAATGCGGCGGTGCACTTGGGCATGGAGGTTTACGGCTATGACCCCTTTATCTCTGTAGATGCAGCATGGAGCCTGTCAAGAAGTATCCATCATATCAATGATGTGAATATGATCTACCGGGATTGCGATTATATTACCATTCATGTGCCTCTTATGGACAGTACCAGGAATATGATCGGAAAAGATGAGATCGCTCAGATGAAAGACGGTGTGGTTCTCCTGAACTTTGCCAGAGACCTGCTGGTAGATGAGGAAGCTCTGGCGGAAGCCCTGAGAGAAGGCAAGGTAAAGAAGTATGTGACTGACTTCGCCAACCCTCTGGTGGCCAGCACTCCCAATACCCTGGTTACTCCTCATCTGGGGGCCTCCACAGAGGAGTCGGAAGATAACTGTGCTGTGATGGCTGTTCAGGAGATCATGGATTACCTGGAAAACGGAAATATCAAAAATTCCGTAAATTATCCCAACTGTGATACAGGCGCCTGTGTAGATGTGGGCCGTGTGACCATCAATCATAAGAATATCCCTAACATGATCAGCCAGTTTACCAAGACGCTGGGTGATGCAGGGGTTAATATCTCTAATATGACAAATAAAAGTAAAGGCGACTATGCCTATACCATGATTGATGTGTCTTCTCCAATTTCCAAAGAGGTGGCAGATACCTTAAAAAATATCAAAGGCGTATATAGGGTCCGCATTGTAAAATAATGAGGTAGGGATGAGAAAAGCAGTATCTTTTCAAACAAGGCTCAAACAGATGAAAAAAGCAAAAACCATTGCTGGTTCTATAAGAAGAAACCGTAAAAGGATCTTAAAAACAGTACAGCTTTTGAAAAGGCTGGGAACCAGGAGGGATTAGGAGGTTTTTATGGCAGATATAAAACCATTTCCGGCTATCCGCCCCCAGGCAGTAAAAGCGGCGGAAATTGCGGCCCTTCCCTATGATGTTTTTTCCAGGGAAGAGGCTGCCAAAGAGATTGAGAAACATCCTCTGTCGTTTTTGCGGGTGGATCGTCCGGAAACAAATTTTCCGGAAGGGACGGATATGTATAGTCCCAAGGTATATGAAAAGGCGGGAGAGCTTCTTTGGAAGCTGGTGGATACCGGAGATCTGTGTCAGGATATGGAGTCCTGTTATTATATCTATGAGCTCAGTGTGGGGAACCATGTGCAGACCGGTGTGGCTGCCTGTGCATCTGTGGATGACTATCTGGGACATGTGATCAAGCGGCATGAGAATACGCGGCCGGAGAAGGAAGCAGACCGTATCCGTCATATAGAGGCCTGCCATGCCCAGACCGGACCTATTTTTCTTGCACACTCTCCGGATTCCCAGCTTCACAGACTGCTGGATATAAGAAAACGCAGCTATCCCAGCTATGATTTTCAGGGAGAGGATGGTGTGCGCCACAGAGTATGGACTGTCTATGAAGGAAATGTGATTCAAAAGATCCAGAAGATATTTGAAAAAATGGACCGGATTTATGTGGCGGACGGTCATCACAGAGCTGCCGCCGCCGTAAAGATCGCTCAAAAACGGAGAGAAAAAAATCCTGGCTATACAGGAAAAGAGTCTTTCAATTATTTTCTCAGCGTTCTGTTTCCCTGGGATGAACTGCATATAGTGGAATACAATCGTGTGGTAAAGGATCTGGGAGGAAAAACCAAAGATGCATTCTTGAAAGAAGTGGGAAAATACTTCCAGGTAGAAGAGGAAGGAAGCTGTCCTGTAAAACCAGAAAAAAAGGGAGTCTTCGGCCTGTATGTGGAGAAAAAATGGTATCGCCTGACTATCAAGGAAGAGTATAAGTCGGAAGATCCGGTAAAGAATCTGGATGTGTCCCTACTTCAGGATCATCTTTTAGAACCGATCCTGGGAATCAAAAATCCGAAAGAAGATCCCAGGATCCAGTTTGTGGGAGGAATCCGGGGATTCCGGGAGTTGGAGGAGCGTGCAGACCGGGAAGGAGGCGCCGCTTTCTCCCTGTATCCTACCGATATGATGGAACTGATCCGGGTAGCAGATGCAGATCGGCTAATGCCTCCAAAATCCACCTGGTTTGAGCCAAAGCTGAGAAGCGGCCTGTTTATCCACAGGATATAGTAAGGAAAAGAGGTAAAAGGAAATGAAAAAGAAAATTGCAGCAGTGCTGGTCAGTGCGCTTGTGGCGCTGTCTGTTTTTTCCGGCTGTACGGGAGGACAGGAGAGCCAGACAGAAGAGACCGAGGTACAGGAAGTGAGTCCCCAGGAAACGGAAGACCAGGCGGCGGAAGAGGACACAGAGCCGGCAGATGTAGAAGTTATGGCCTTAAAAGGTCCTACGGCCATGGGCATGGTAAAATTCATGGATGATGTGGACAGCGGCAGTGTGACTTCAGAAAACTACAATTTTTCCATTGCGGCTTCCGCTGATGAGGTAACCCCCAAACTGGTCCAGGGAGAGACGGATATTGCGGCAGTTCCTGCAAATCTGGCCTCTGTACTGTATAATAAGACTCAGGGACAGGTGGAAGTGCTGGCAGTGAATACCCTGGGAGTCCTGTATATTGTGGAGAATGGCGATACGGTTCAGTCTGTGGAGGACCTTCGGGGCAAGACCATTTACGCCAGCGGCAAAGGATCTACCCCGGAATATGCCCTGGAGTATGTACTGTCGGCCAACGGCATTGATCCGGAGACAGACGTGACCATTGAATGGAAAAGCGAACATTCCGAATGTGTGGCAGCGATCGCCAGTTCAGAAAACGGCGTTGCCATGCTCCCTCAGCCTTTTGTGACAACTGCGGAAACTCAGAACCCTTCCATTCGTACGGCTCTGGATCTTACCGAAGAGTGGGATAAGGCCCAGGAGACCGGAGAAAATAACAGCGCCCTTATCACAGGCGTGGTAGTTGCCAGAGCCGATTTTGCAGAGGAAAATCCGGAAGCTGTAGAAGATTTTATGACCAGGTATCAGGAGTCTGTAGACTATGTGAACAGCAATACAGAGGCTGCCGCAGAACTGGTGGGAAAATATGATATCGTCACCGCAGAGGTGGCAAAGACGGCCCTTCCGGAATGCAATATTGTCTTTATGGAAGGTGAAGAGATGAAGGAAAAACTTTCCGGCTATCTGGAGGTGCTGAAAGGGCAGAATCCCGAGGCCGTAGGCGGAGAAGTACCGGGAGATGATTTCTATTACAGCCGATAGGTCAGATAAGAAAAAAAGGAAAATAAAAATATGGGCCGTGGTGTTCTGGCTGCTGGTATGGCAGGGAGTGAGCCAGGTCTTGGGGCAGGAGATACTTTTGGTATCTCCTGTGTCTGTTCTCAGACGTCTCCTGGAACTGGCAGTGACGGCAGATTTCTGGTCTTCCATTGCCTTTTCCATTATCAGGATTATGGGCGGATTTCTTCTGGCAGCCTTTTTGGGGATCCTGCTGGGAGCTCTGGCGGCGGGGGTTTCCCCGGTGCGCCAGCTTCTGGAGCCGGCGGTGCTGACTATAAAGTCTATTCCCGTGGCTTCCTTTGTGATCCTGGTCCTGATCTGGGTGCCCTCGGAGAATCTTTCAGTTGTGATCTCTTTTCTCATGGTGTTTCCTGTGATTTATACCAATGTGCTCAACGGCATAGAAAGCACAGACAGGAAACTTCTGGAGATGGCAGAAGTGTTCCGGATTTCTCTTCCCAGACGGATCCGCTATATTTATGCTTCCCAGATCCTTCCTTTTTTCAGGGCGGGATGCAGTGTGGCTCTCGGCCTTTGCTGGAAAGCGGGAGTAGCTGCAGAAGTCATCGGTATACCGGACGGTTCTATAGGAGAACGGCTTTATATGGCAAAGGTCTATTTAAACACACCGGATCTGTTTGCCTGGACCATTGTGATCGTTTTGATCAGTCTGGTTTTTGAACGGCTGTTTCTGGCCCTGGTGGACAGAGGCGTCCGATATCTGGAGAGGAGCTGACAATGGACATTCAAATCGAACATCTGGATAAAGCATATGGGGAAAATCAGGTGCTGAAGGATTTTTGTGCAGTGATCCCTGAGGAGAAAATCACCTGTATCATGGCGCCCTCCGGCAAGGGAAAGACCACCCTGCTGAATATCCTCCTGGGGCTGGAACCTTACGACCTGGGCCGGATTCAGGGTCTTGAAGGCAGAAAGAAAAGCGCAGTCTTTCAGGAGGACCGGCTATGCGAAAATCTGAGTTCCAGGGCCAATATCCGTATGGTCCGGGAGAGAAAGATCAGTGGGAGCCGTGAGTTTTCCCAAAAGATGGAGGAAGGCCTGGAGGCCCTGGAACTGAAAGAATGGGGAGACCAGCCTGTGCGGGAGCTTTCAGGAGGAATGAAAAGACGGACTGCTATATTAAGAGCTCTGATGGCAGATTGGGACATTCTGTTTATGGATGAGCCTTTTAAGGGACTTGATATAGAAACAAAGAAAAAAGTTATGGATTATGTGAAAAGAGAGTGTTATGAAAAGACAGTAGTTTTAGTTACACATGACTCGGAAGAAGCAAAAGAAATGGGAGCGGAGATTCTGGTTCTGTAGACCAGGATCTCCGCTCCCATATATTTTTAATACAGAAAAATTTTTAATAGCCGTCAACATGAAGGAGCTCATGTACTTTGCCTTTTAACAGTCCGTCGTAAAGGGAGAGGATCAGAGGATTCTCATCAGCCTTCCGGATACTGGTTACATTATCCGCCTGATACAGGCCGTCCCTTCTGGCAGATTTCGTACGGTTGCCCGCTCTCGGCGGCTGTCCGCCTCCCATGATACAGCCTCTTCTGCAGGCCATGATCTCTACGATGTGGTAATGCTTTTTGCCGCTCTTGATATTTTCCATAACTGTCCGGGCATTGGCAAGGCCGCTGGCTACGCAGACATTGAGCGGAATGCCTTGGTAAGTAACGGAAAATTCTTTAATTCCTTCATCTCCTCTGGCCCCTGCTTCTGCTACCGAGTCCATCGTTGCCTTATCATGCTTATCTGCAAAACGGCGGAGCATAGCCTCGGTAACACCGCCTGTAACGCCAAAGATCACGCCGGCACCGGAACCAAAGCCGAAAGGCATGTCGCAGGCTTCCGGGACAAGAGTGGCAAATTCGATGCCGGAATTGCGGATCATACGGATCACCTCAGTAGTAGTGATAACCACGTCTGTATCCTGTTCGCCCTTGGTATAGCTGTTTGGACGGAGGATCTCCATTTTCTTAGCTGTGCAGGGCATGATGGAAACCACAAAGGTCTTCTTGCCCTGGTTCTTTTCATAGCCTCTGTAGTATTCTTTCATAACTGCGGAGAACATACCCTGAGGAGAGCGGCAGGTAGAAAGATTGTCTTTGTATTCCGGATATTGATCACAGAGGAATTTTACCCAGGCCGGGCAGCAGGAGGTGAACAGCGGAAGCTTATCTCCCTCTCCCAGACGCTCCAGGAATTCTTTGGACTCTTCCATGATGGTCAGGTCGGCGGCAAAAGCGGTGTCGTATACTTCATCAAATCCCATACGGTGAAGTACCGCTACCAGCTTGCCCATAACGCTGTGACCTTTGTCCAGTCCGAAAGCGTCTCCCACAGCTACCCGGACAGCAGGAGCTACCTGAGCTACTACCCTGGTATCCGGATCCGCAATAGCCTCCCATACCAGGTCCATATGGGTTTTTACACTGATAGCCCCGGTAGGACAGTAAACCCGGCACTGGCCGCAGCTTACACAGTCTGTTTCGGCTAAAGTCTTATTAAAGGCCGGCATGACCATAGCATCGGTGCCCCGGAATGCAAAGCCTAAAACTCCCAGCCCCTGGATCTCGCTGCAGGCACGGACACAGTCACCGCAGAGAATACATTTATTGGGGTCCCGGACCAGAGCAGGTGAGCTAGTGTCCAGAGGACGGATCTCTCTGGTGTTCTGGAACCGGACTGTGGTAATGTTCATCCTGTGAGCCAGATCCTGAAGCACACATTCACCGCTTTTAACACAGGTGGTACAGTCACGGCAGTGAGCGGAGAGGAGCAGCTCTACAATAAGTTTTCTGTATTTTTTGATCCTGCCGGAATTGGTGTAGATCACCATGCCGTCTCTGGGCACTTCAGAACAGGATGCGAAGGTCCTTCCTCTGTCGTCCTCCACGGTACACAAGCGACAGGCACCGAAGGTGGACACTTCTGAATGGTAGCACAGTGTAGGCAGATTGATACCGGCATTGCGAATGACAGAAAGGATATTTTTTTCGTCTGTAAATTCAACTTTTCTGCCGTCTATTGTCATAAATCCCATAAATCTTCCCTCCTAATATTCAACATATACCGCATCAAATGCACAGTTGTCACGGCAGGCATCGCACTTGATACATACGTCCGGATTAATATGGTAAGCCTGTTTGCGGACGCCGGAAATAGCACCCACAGGGCAGTTCTTGGCACATTTGCCGCAGCCTTTGCAGAATTCCGGATTGATAATGTATTTACGCATAGCCGTACAGCTCTTGGCCGCACACTTGTGTTCCAGGATATGTTCTTCATATTCCTTGCGGAAGGTCTTTAAAGTGCTGATGACCGGCAGAGGAGCGCTCTTTCCCAGACCGCACAGAGCCATATTTTTTACCATGGCTGCCAGTTCTTCCAGGGTATCCAGATCCTCCAGCTTTCCTTCTCCGTTTACGATCCGCTCCAGGATCTCCAGCATACGTTTGGTACCTTCACGGCAGGGAACACATTTTCCGCAGGACTCCCGCTGGGTAAAGCTCATGAAGAAACGGGCAACTTCTACCATACAGGTATTTTCATCCATAACAACCAGGCCGCCGGAGCCCATGATGGCATTGTATTTCTTCACATTGTCAAAATCCAGCCCTACATCCAGATGTTCTTTTGTAAGACATCCGCCGGAAGGACCGCCGATCTGGATGGCCTTAAAGTCGCCGCCCCCTTTGATGCCTCCGCCGATATCGTAGATGATCTCCCGGAGTGTAGTACCCATGGGAACCTCAATAAGTCCGGTATTTTCAATGGCACCTGTAATAGAGAAAGTCTTGGTTCCCGGGCTTCCCTCTGTTCCGATGGTACGGAACCAGTCTGCGCCTTTTAAGATAATACCGGGAACATTTGCAAAAGTTTCCACGTTATTTAAAAC
>DWYL01000315.1 GCA_019118685.1 Candidatus Blautia merdipullorum | reverse complement strand
CTCGGCAGGATATCTGACGCCACAGGGATTAAGAAATGTTCTGCTTATCAGCGCGACACCTTACCAGTGGAAACATATGATCGGACCTCGGCAGGATATCTGACGCCACAGGGATTAAGAAATGTTCTGCTTATCAGCGCGACACCTTACCAGTGGAAACATATGATCGGACAGCGTTCCTGCAGACGCAACACGGATGAAATGAGGATCGTAATCCTGAATATCTGGAAGGATCTGTACGAATTAAGTCCGGTACTTTTTCTTCCGGAACTGACAGGTCCATTCTGCCAGCGCGGAAAATGCTTGGAAAGGAAAATGAGCTGCAGAAATCCGCTCGACGTATCATTGACTCCGGCTGATATAATCTTACAGGATTATCCGCTTCTCGTGGGAGGTGAAAGGTACTGAAACACCCTTGCAGGAAAAACGCCTGCCCTCTCAAAGAAAGGAAAGGCTATGGGAAAATATCACTTGTATCTTAGTGAGGAAGAAAGGCAGCTTGTACTCCACGCTCTGATTGACTTCCGCAATAAGTTACTTGCGGCGGGCAGATATACGGACTGCGTGGACGAGCTGCTGATAAAGGTCATGTACGCAAAGACGAAAAAGATAAAAATACGGTAATGGAGGGAATGACAATGACGAAATCAATCTTTGAACAGTTGGGCGGCGCTTATGAACAGCAGGGGGATTATCTTCTCCCCTGCCTTACCGTGCCAGACGAAAAAGAACAGCCGATAGGCGTATGGGGGCAGCGGCACTTGCGGTGTCTGAAAGAGTACCGCAGAGCCACCTACATAACCCTGCTCACAAGCGGCAGGCTGAACGCCTACCTTGCCGACATCGACAGGCAGGCGCAGGAGCGCATGGAAAGGCTCACGGAGCAGATGAAACGGGCGCAAGGTATCACAGAGCAGCTAAAGGCGGAAAACGCTTTAGAATGGGTGCAGAGAATGTATAACATACGGGCGTGTGCAAGGGGGATTGTGGAGAGGGAGATTATTTATACTTAAAAAATGTAACGCATATAATTGTAAAACTGTGGCGGATAGGGATAAATTCCTTATCCGTCATTTTCTATTCGCTGTAAGCTGCTTGAATACGGCATTTTGACACCAATACATTCGCTATTCAGTTATCGTAATCCCTTGACTTTTTGAACGATGTTCAGTATAATGTTTTTGAACATTGTTCAGTAGGAGGCGTAGCGTGGATAATAAAGAAGCAATCATACAGGAAACGATTAAACTTATCGAAGAAAAAGGCGAGCGTTTAGATGAAATTACAGTGCGTGAAATATGCAAAAGAGCCAGCGTTGGCTTAGGTCTTGTGAATTATCATTTTGGAAATAAAGAGAAACTTATTGAGCAATGTATTGAGCGTATGATAAACGGAACGGTTAAGCGATTTCAGAATATACGGGAGAAAACGGACAGTTTTACCCCCTTTGAAAAGTTGGAATATCTCAGCAATATGACACTTGATTTTCTGTTTGAACATTATGCTGTTTCCAAAATTTCCATTCTTACCGACATGCAGTCACCGAAAGAAGGTGACAATACTTACAGAACTTATGAGGCGTATCTTCCGATTGTTGCCGCCTGCCGTCCTGACCTTGATGAAGCGGCAATAAAGAGAAAAACACTGTATTTGATTACCGTTATGCAGCAAATGTTCCTGCGATATGAAATCATATCACAAATATTGGGGATTGACCTTAGACAGAAAGAAAACCGCAAGAACTTTCATACACAAGTTTTACACGACATTTTGGAGGTATAAAGATTGAATATCACAGTGATAAACGGAACAGAGAAACACGGTGTTACCTACCGATTGAAAGAGATGTTTTTAACTGAGTTTAGGGATGAAGCGAATATTACAGAATATTATCTTCCAAAAGATTGTCCAAACTTCTGTGTTGGTTGCTTGAACTGCACATTAAAGGGCGAAAAAACTTGCAAGGACGCTGAATACATTAGAAAAATGGATGAATCGCTTTTAAAAGCGGATTTGATTGTAATGACTTCTCCTGCATATGTGTTTCATGTTACGGGAGCAATGAAAGCATTGCTTGACCATTTTGCTTACCGATGGATGCCACACCGCCCTGCTCCTGAAATGTTTGGGAAGCGGGCAGTCATCATAACACAGTGCTTGGGTAGCGGAGCAAAATCTGCAGCGAAAGATATAAAGCACAGTTTATCTTGGTGGGGGATTTCCGAGATCGGGATATTTACTGGGGCGTTGATGAGCGATATTGTTTGGGAAAAACTTTCTAAAAAGAAACAAACTAAACTCACAGGAAAAGTTCAAAAACTATCCAAGAAGTTTGCACATATGGATTACACAAAATCCGCACACACGAATTTGATTACGAAAATTAAGTTTTTCTTCTGCCGTATGATACAGAAATCCATACATAAATCCGACCCCGAACACCTTGATGGAAAGTATTGGGCGGAGCAAGGTTGGCTCGATGGCGGTAAACCGTGGAAATAGTGAGGGGACAATATGGAAAAAATAAATTCTGAATGGGTATGTTGCCCTGTTTGTGGAAATAAAACTCGTGACAAAATACGGAAGGATACTGTTTTGGTGCATTATCCTCTTTATTGCCCGAAATGCAAACGAGAAACTTTAATCAATGCGAAAAAATTACATATAACTGTCATCAAAGATCCAGACGCACAGACGCAGAGCCGATGAACTTGTGAGATATTTCACAGATCATCGGCTCTTTCTTTTTCGGATAGTGTTTATCAGTCCGCCCAGTCCGCCATATAAAAAAACGGAGTTTTGACGGACTGTATTGTTATGCCCTAATGCTCCCTCTAAACCCGTTTTGAGTTTGGAGGGATTTTTTGCGTCTTTCTTCACTTTCTATCCTGCCGCTGATCCGTGCGGCGTTCTACATATTACCAGACAGAAACGAGGATAATCTGTTAAAAAATTCCTTGTTTTGATATGGCTCTTTTATGCACTAAAAGCAGAGGACAAATATCTACATAAAAGAGCTTTTACTTCTCATAGCCGCAATGGTCTGACAGCCTTTGCGGTTTTTCTTTTGTCGCTTTTTGTCAAGAGACAGGATAAGCCCGCTTCTGGCGTTGGGTGTCGCTCACCGCCTGCCAATCTGGATTTTCAAAAAAATTCAGATTGGAGGTAAAGAACAGTGGCATACAACCACGGAAAGGCAGAGCGCAGATGGCGGCTCTGGAAAGAAAAAGAAGAAAAGATTTTACGGGAGTGCGGCGTTGATGAAGAAACGATTGAGGAAATCCGCACTTTTGATAGAGAAGAATTTAATTCCGACAGACGGTTTTACACACGCCTGAATGATGTTGGGGAATACATAGCGGAAACTGCCATGCAGGAGCCGCCCATGGAGGTCAATACAGTCTGGGATATGCTGAATGAAATCGAGGACGAAAACCTATACCGTGCATTGCTTACGGTGGACAAGCGTACCCTGCAAATTGTCCTGCTGAAAATGCAGGGATATTCCCTAAA
>DWYL01000036.1 GCA_019118685.1 Candidatus Blautia merdipullorum | reverse complement strand
CGGCGGCTCTTGCTGCTTTCAGACCATTAATACTGTCTTCTACGATCAGACAGTTTTCAGGAGGCGTCTGGAGGAGTTGAGCGGCTTTCAGAAAAATATCCGGTTCCGGTTTGCAGAATGCAACCTCGTCTCCGCATACGGAAGCTGTGATAAAAGAAGTGATCCCCGCCAGATCCCAGTAATGAGAGGCGGTGCTCCGGCCGGTAGAGGTAGCCACAGCAGCAGGGATTTTCTCTTCTTTGAGAAAGCTCAGCAATTCTTTTAATCCTTTCTTTTCCGGAACAGAGTGTTTCTCAATATAATCCTGGGCGTACTTGCCGCGGATCTGGCGGCCCTTGTCATAATCTACGGCGCCATGATACCATTTTTGAAAAAGAGCGGCACTTCTATCACGGGAACTGCCTCTCATCTGGCGCAGCTGTTCTTCCGTAATGGTAAAGCCCATTTCCCGTCCTGCTTTCATCCATCCCTCTTTCATAAGCCTCTCTGTGTCAAAAAGAACACCGTCCATATCAAAAATCACTGCTTTTATCATAGAGAAATCGTTCCTTTCGCAAAAATATAATTTTTAGCAATATCTGCAGATTCATTCTATCATGAAACAGAGAGAAAGTCTATCTGAGAAAAAGACGGTGACGGAAGATAAGGAAGATGATAGAATATATGGGTAGGAAAGAAAAAGAGGTAAGATTTGGAGAATATAAATGAAAATTATCATATCACCTGCAAAAAAGATGAACCGGAGAGAGGAGGAATTTTCCGGAATCTCCAGGCCGATATTTTATAAAGATGCCTGTTTTTTGAGAGATGAACTGAAAAAAATGGATTTTGAATCTTTAAAAGCTTTGTGGAAATGCAACGAAAAGATTGCCAGAGAAAACCAGGAACGTCTTCGGACTTATGAAATGGATAAAAATCTGACATGCGCAGTGATCGCTTATGAAGGAATCCAGTATCAGTATATGGCACCGATGGTTCTCACAAACAATGGGTGGAAATATGCACAGGAGCATCTTCGGATCCTTTCCGGACTCTATGGAATCCTGCGTCCTCAGGATGGTGTGATCCCATACCGTCTGGAGATGCAGGCAAAACTGAAAATAGGAAAATACAAAGACTTGTATGAATTCTGGGGAGACAGGATCTACCGCGAACTGATAAAAGAAGACCGGGTAATCCTGAATCTTGCTTCTAAAGAATACAGCAGATCCATAGAAAAGTATTTAGAGAAAGATATCCGGTATATCACCTGTATTTTCGGAGAGAAAATCCAGGGAAAGATAAAAGTAAAAGCAACGAAGGCAAAAATGGCCAGAGGGGAGATGGTCCGGTGGCTTTCTGAAAATCAAATCGAAGAGCCGGAAAAAATAAAAGAATTTCATGGCTTAGATTACGGATACCGGGAAGAATATTCCTCAGACACAGAGTTTGTTTTTCTGGAAAAAAAGCAGGATAAGGAGGAAATCTGGTGAAAAAGGAAGGGGAAGTAAGAGAGATCATTGAATATTATGCAGGACAGAAAGAGCCAAAGGCCCAGGAGAATCTTACAGCTATGCTCCGGGAGATCCAGGAGACGGAAGGCTGGATCCCTTCAGAAGCCTGCCAAATGGCGGCAGAGAAGCTTGGGGTAAAAGAAAGTGTGCTAGCCTGTATCATAAAGCTGTATCCCAGCCTGAAAGCAGCCCCGTATGTCCACGAAATCCTTCTGTGTACCGGAGAGCGATGCCAGAGAAAAGACAGTATGGAGATCCTGGTAGCCATAAAGAAAAAACTCCAGACAGACAGGGATGGCCTGTCACGGGATAAGCGGATCCTTCTGACTACCAGAAACTGTCTGAAAAAATGCAGGACTTCTCCTAATATCTACGTGGACGGCGTCCATTATCCCAACATGACAAAAGAAAAAATATTAAAACTGACAGACAGTCTGAAACAGGAGTGAGAAAAATGCATTATCAAGGAGTACTATTTGATTTAGACGGAACACTGACAGCTTCGGGAGAGGGGATTACCAAGTCTGTCCGGTATGCCCTGGAAAAAATGGGAAGACCTGAGCTGGGAAAAGACCGGAAAAAGCTGGAGGTTTTTGTAGGACCTCCACTTCTGGAGCAGTTTATGAACTATGCCAGATTCAGCGAGGAAGAGGCAGCAGAAGCTGTGAAGTATTACCGGGAAAGATATAATGTGACAGGAATTTTTGAAAATAAGCCATATCCGGGAGTGAAAGAGCTTCTGGAAGGACTAAAGAAGAAAGGCATGACTTTAGCAGTGGCTTCCTCGAAACCGGATAAAATGGTAAAGATCGTTCTGGACCATTTTCAACTGGATACATATTTTGACGTGATCATGGGCAGCGACATTAACCGGCCAAAGATGACAAAGGCTCAGGTGATCCTTCAGGTTCTGGAGAAAATGAACTGCCTGGATAAGCGGGAACAGGTGATCATGGTTGGGGACCGGCATTATGATGTTCTAGGAGCAAGAGAGACGGGACTTTCCTGTATTGGCGTTACCTATGGATACGGAACTAAAGAAGAACTTTTAAAGGCAGGTGCCATTAAGACTGCGGACAGCACCCGGGAGCTGGGAAAACTTCTGGGGCTGTAGAAAGTCTATGTTCAGACAAAAAGGCTGTTGCATTTTACAGATGGAAAAATCTGTGAAATGCAACAGCCTTATCTGTTCTGATAAAAGATATTATGGAAGAGCATCTTTGAGAGAATCCCTTTTGGCCCCCTTATTAGGATCAGGAGCCACCTGTGCCAGGATAATGGCCCCAAACATCAGCAGGCAGCCCAGGATTTCCCTTGGTGAAAGAGCCTGCCCCAGAAGGATCCATCCGGCCAGTACGGAAACTACAGATTCCAGACTGAGGATCAGAGAGGCGATAGTAGGATCCGTGCCTTTCTGGCCGATGATCTGGAGGGTATAGGCAATGCCGCTGGAGAATACTCCGCCGTAGACAATAGGCAGCCAGGCAGCCAGAATCTCGGACAGAACCGGTTCTTCAAAGAGAAGCATTAAAATGGACGAGAGCAGGCCGCTGACAAAAAACTGTATACAGGACAGCTTTACGCCGCTGACTTTGTCTGTAAAGTGATCGATGACCAGGATATGGAGGGCAAAACACAGGGAACAGATAAGCACCAGAAAATCTCCCTGTCCCAGATAGAAGCTTCCCTTCATACACAGCAGATAGAGGCCTATAATGGCTATGACCACGCTGATCCAGATTTGAAAGGATACCCTTTTTTTGAGAAAAATTCCTAGGATGGGCACCAGAATAATATACAGGGCCGTGATAAATCCGGCTTTTGCCACGGTAGTATACTGGATTCCTACCTGTTGAAGGGTGGTAGAGAGAAACAGCATGATACCGCAGAGAAGTCCCCCTATGACCATATCTCTGGGATGGTCATAGGCAGTTGTTCCTGCCGGATTTTTTCCTGTCTTCTTTTTCCGGCCGAAAAAGAAGACGCAGGGAACCAGGACAATGCCGCCCAGCAGAGAACGGACGGCATTGAAGGTGTAGGGGCCGATGTAGTCCATAGCTACGCTCTGGGCTACAAAGGCCACGCCCCATATAAGGGCAGTTAAAAACAACAGGATAAAATTTTTTGAATGTTTCGCTGACATAATCACAGTCTCCAAATGATGTAATAACTTTTGTCAAAAGCCGTTTCTATTCCAGCATCTGATGGTATTCCTGGAGAGATTTCAGAGGAGAGGCTTCCTTGTTCAGCACCGCATGGATACCTTTGGCGCTGGCCAGAGCAGCGGACATGGTGGTGATGTAAGGGATCCGCTTATTGATCGCTGTTTTCCTCAGATAGGAGTCATCATACTTGCTCTGTTTTCCTGCAGGGGTATTCACGATCAGATCGATCTGTCCGTTTACCATGGCGTCATAGATATTCGGACGGCCTTCCTGAAGCTTTTTCATTGCCTTGCAGGGTACGCCGTTTTCATTAAAGTAGCCGGCACATCCTTCTGTGGATACGATCTTAAAGCCCAGTTCATGAAGCTGTTTTGCCACCTCAAGTGCATCGGGACGGTCATTTTTATTTACACTTACAAGGGCCGTTCCACCCAGGGGCAGCTTGGCATTGGCAGCTTCTTCCGCTTTATAGTAAGCCATGCCGAAGGTTTCCCCGAGACCAAGGACTTCTCCGGTAGAACGCATTTCCGGTCCCAGAAGAGGATCTACCTCCGGGAACATATTGAATGGGAAGACCGCTTCCTTTACTCCGTAGTAAGGATGTTCTTTTTCCTCATATTTGGTCACATCCGGGCGGATGCCTGTAAGTTCATAAGTCATTAATTTTGTGGCAATATTTGCCATGTTAATGTTGCAGACCTTGGATACCAGAGGTACAGTACGGGAAGCTCTGGGGTTTGCCTCCAGAACATAAACTTTTCCTTCGCAGATGGCATACTGCATATTCATCAGTCCTACAACACCCATTTCACAGGCAATGGCTGTGGTGTATTTCCGGATCAAATCTTTGTGTTCTTCTGAAATCTCCACAGAAGGGATCACGCAGGCAGAATCTCCAGAATGGATGCCAGCCTGTTCAATATGCTGCATAACTGTAGGAACAAAGGCATGAGAGCCGTCGGAAATAGCGTCTGTCTCGCACTCCAGGGCGTTCTGGAGGAATTTGTCCATGAGGATAGGACGTTCCGGCGTTACATTGATGGCAGCAGCCATATAGTCTTTCAGCATATCATCATCGTAAACCACTTCCATGCCTCTTCCGCCAAGTACATAGGAAGGACGCACCATCATGGGATATCCGATCCGATGGGCGATCTCCAGGGCTTCTTCGATATTGACAGCCATGCCCGATTCCGGCATAGGGATATCCAGCTTCTGCATCATAGCGTTGAACTGGTCACGGTCTTCTGCCATATCAATGACAGCAGGAGAAGTACCCAGGATATGAGCGCCTCGTTTTTCCAGCTCTGCGGCAATGTTCAGAGGAGTCTGGCCGCCGAACTGGACGATAATGCCCAGAGGTTTCTCTTTGTTATAGATGGACATAACGTCTTCTACGGTAAGAGGCTCAAAGTAAAGTTTGTCCGAAGTATCATAGTCTGTGGACACGGTTTCCGGATTGCAGTTTACCATGATCGTCTCGAATCCCAGTTCCCTTAAGGTAAAGGCTGCATGAACACAGCAATAATCGAATTCGATACCCTGGCCGATACGGTTGGGGCCGCCGCCCAGGACCATGACTTTGCGCCCGTCAGATACGGAAGCTTTGTCTTCTCCGATATAAGTAGAGTAGTAGTAGGAAGCCGGCTCTTTTACGGCACTTACCGGAACTGCATCCCACCGCTGGGAAAGTCCCAGGGATTCTCTTCTCTTAAACAGATTCCATTCGTCTGTATGGAGGATCTGTGCCAGATACCGGTCGGAAAAACCGTCTTTCTTAGCCTGGATCAGGAGATCGTCGGGCAATTCTTTATCCTGATATTTCAGGATCTCTTCTTCCAGATCCACCAGCTCTTTCATCTGTTCCAGGAACCACATCTTAATATGGGTCATATCACGAAGTTTCTCTAAAGAAGCGCCTTTGCGTATGGCTTCATAGAGAAGGAACTGACGCTCGCTGGTAGGCTCTGCCAGTCTTAAGTACAGTTCTTCCAGGGAAAGGCTGTGAAAGTCAGAGGCAAAGCCAAGACCGTAGCGTCCTTTTTCCAGAGAACGGATGGCTTTCTGAAGGGCCTCTTTGTAATTTTTGCCGATGGACATGACCTCGCCTACGGCTTTCATCTGAGTTCCAAGTTTATCCTGGGAGCCTTTAAATTTTTCAAAGGCCCACCGGGCAAACTTGATAACTACATAATCTCCGGAAGGCTTGTATTTCTCCAGAGTTCCTTCTTTCCAGTACGGGATCTCGTCCAGGGTCAGTCCTGCGGCCAGAAGAGCGGATACATAGGCGATAGGGAAGCCTGTGGCCTTGCTGGCAAGGGCAGAAGAACGGGAGGTTCTGGGATTGATTTCGATGATGATAATACGGCCGGTCTTGGGATCATGGGCAAACTGTACGTTGGTGCCGCCGATAACGCCGATGGATTCAACAATGGCATGGGCCTGCTTTTCCAGCTCATCCTGAACATCCTGGGAAATAGTCAGCATAGGTGCTGCGCAGAAAGAATCTCCGGTGTGGACGCCCATGGGGTCAATATTCTCAATGAAACATACAGAAATCTTCTGACCCTTTGCGTCACGGACAACCTCTACTTCCAGTTCTTCCCAGCCGATGACAGATTCTTCGATCAGGATCTGGTTTACCATAGAGGCGGCAATTCCTCTGGCAGCAACTTTCCGAAGCTCTTCTTCGTTGTAGACGATTCCTCCTCCGGTTCCCCCCATGGTATAGGCAGGGCGGATGACACAGGGATACCCTAATTCTCCGGCAATCTTTACAGCCTCTTCTACGGAATAAGCCGGAGCGCTTTTGGCCATTTCGATTCCAAGCTTGTTCATGGTATTTTTAAACTCGATACGGTCTTCACCACGGCTGATAGCGTCTACCTGGACACCGATGACCTCTACATGATATTTGTCCAATACCCCTGCATGATACAGTTCTTCGCAGAGATTCAGTCCCGACTGGCCGCCCAGGTTGGGAAGGAGAGCATCCGGCCGCTCCTTTGCAATGATCTCCGTAAGACGGTCTACGTTTAAAGGCTCGATATAGGTCACATCAGCAGTGGATGGATCTGTCATGATGGTGGCCGGATTGGAATTTACCAGCACAATCTCGTAACCAAGACTTTTTAAGGCCTTGCAGGCCTGAGTACCGGAATAATCGAATTCACAGGCCTGTCCGATGATGATAGGTCCGGATCCAATGATTAAAACTTTGTGGATATCATTTCTCTTTGGCATAGAAACCTCCCATATATAAAATTTTTGTAAAACATCTTCACAATGCAAGTATACCATAGCGGCAGAAGGAGAAGCAATAAAAGAAGAAACAAAAATCAACCGGAGAGGTTTTTCTTTACCTTGACAGAATTTTCTGCTATACTGGCCTCAAATCCAATAATTTTCCGACAAAATCCAGAAATTGTTGGAAAAAGCATACGGAGGAGGAAAGTTATGATTGAGGTGAAAAATCTTACCAAATACTATAAAGGGAGCCTTGGAGCAGCAGTAAAAAATGCTTCTCTTACTGCCATGCCCGGAGAGATCACTGTGCTTTTGGGGCCGAATGGGGCGGGAAAGTCTACTACCATCAAAAGTATTGTAAACCTTCTGAGCTATAATGGGGAAATCCTGATCTGCGGTTATCCCAACAACAGCCTGGAGGCCAAAAAACAGTTCGGCTATATTCCGGAAGTACCGGTACTTTATGATCTTCTTACCGTAGATGAGAGTATTGAGTTTATTGGTAAGGCTTACCGGTTGGAAAATTATAAAGAAACAGGAAATAAATATCTGGAACTGTTTCAGCTGACCCAACAGCGGCATAAACTTGCAAAAGAACTGAGCAAAGGGATGAAGCAGAAGCTGAGTATGATTCTGGCTCTGCTGATCCAGCCAAAGGCCCTTCTGGTAGATGAACCTATGGTAGGTCTGGATCCGGCCAGTATTGAGGAGGTTCTGAACCTTCTGGTGGAGCTGAAAAACCAGGGGACTTCTATTTTGATCAGCACCCATATCATCGATGTGGTCAATGAGATCTGGGACTGTGCCTATATCATGAACCACGGGGAGATCATCCGCCGGATACACCGGGGAGAAGAAGGCAGTGAAACACTGAAACAGATTTTCTTTGAAGCTACAGCGGAGGAAGAATAGATGAAGTCATTGTTATATTTGTCTTTTTTAAAAGTGAAGGGAACTGTGCGGAATCAGTTCCGGACTCCGGCATCTGCTCTGATCACGATCTTCCTGATCCTTCTTTACGGCGGACTGGTGATCATGGCTTTTGCCGCATCCTCAGATAATCCGGCTGCAGGGGGAACGGTGGATACCAATACGGCTATCCTTATAGGAATCGGTATGACGGCTATTTTTGCCTTTACCGTAATGCTCAATAAGAGAAAGGCTCTTGTATACGACACCGATGCCTATTATCTTTTTGCAGGGCCCTATACCAGAAAACAG
Organism: Candidatus Blautia merdipullorum; assembly: GCA_019118685.1. Classification (GTDB taxonomy): domain Bacteria; phylum Bacillota; class Clostridia; order Lachnospirales; family Lachnospiraceae; genus Blautia; species Blautia merdipullorum. The sequence goes on along the minus strand of DWYL01000036.1, from coordinate 11,628 downwards.
ATAAATGGCTATATCCTGTTCCAGTCTCTCAGACAAGGGGTGTTGTACGGACTTTTAGGCTGCTATATGATCGCCATGTTTTCCATGACCGGATATTTTACCATTCCCTATTTTCTGGTATGTTTTGCAGACCTGACACTGATGCTGGTCTTTTTCCTTCTTCTTACCGATTACATCTATATGTGGGGGCTGGTAAATGAAAAGTATAAAAAATGGAATTACCTGCCGGTGGCAGTGGTGGTAATCTGCACGGCGCTGGTATTTCTCTGGGCAGTACATCAGTCCGGCTATGATCTGGAAAACGGCTTTCTTCTGTTTGCGGCCAGCCGGGAATTTTATCTGGTTCCCTTTTTCGGCTGGACCAAGTGGGCAATCGATGGTTTCCTTCAGGGCCAGTATCTTTTTACCTTGGGAGGAACCTTTCTTCTCCTTGCATGCTGCCTGGTCATTGTGGTATTCTTTTTAAGATTTGACAAAGACATTACGGAGCAGGCGGTAGCGGATGCAGAGGAGGCCAGCGCTTTTCTGCGGAGGGCCAAGGCCAACGGCGGACGGGCCAGAATCGAAGACGGAAAAGTAAAAAGTGTGAAAGGCGGATTTGCTCCCGGAGCAAAAGCGGTACTTTCCAAAAACATGCTGATCATGCGGAAAACAGGAAACTTTCTGAGAAAACAGGATGTGGCTATCATCGTCTTTTATTTCGTCATCAGCCTGATTGTACTGCCGGACAACGTTTTTTACATGTTCTGTTATATGATGATCATCTGGCTGTTTACTCTGATACAGGATTCGGATCTTCTGCGGGATCTGAACAATTACCAAATCTATCTGATCCCGGATAGTCCTTTGAAAAAACTGGTATATGCCATGATTCCCGCTTACTTGAAAATCGGAATCATTATGAGCGTTTCTGTGATCTTTGCCGGTGTCTTTACCAGAATGGCACCTCTGGATATTCTCCAGTATCTGGTTATGCTCCTGGGATACAGCCTGATCTTTGTGGCAGGTACTGTGCTGTCTGTAAGGATCTTAAGAAGCAGAGCCAATGTGATGTTGGAATCCTTTCTGCGCATGCTGATCATTCTGGTTGCGGCGGTACCTTCTCTGGCTATCGGACTGATAATTGTCCTTTTTGCGGGTATGTACCGTACTCCTGCTTTGATGATGGGTGTCTTTACCGTTGTCAGTCTTGTGATGAACATTCTTGTTTCACTGGTGATCATAATCGCCTGCCAGGGCATGATGAACGGAAGAGAAGTATAGAGGAAAAGGGGAAAATGAAATGTTAGGTTCAAAAGATGAGATCAGGATCAGCCAGGCGATTGTACATATTATGGATCCGGGACTTGGAATGCCGGTGCTTTCTGACGCAGTACTGGATCCGGGACCGGATCTGGCAGATTTTCTGAAAGCCCATATTTACCGGATCGATACCAGCGATGATGTGAAAAATTGCAGTTTCCTGGAGGATTCCCAGATATTTCCTTTGGCGGAAGAGTGGGATAGTGAAAAATTTGTTGAGATTTCTCAGAAGATCGCCGGACAGCTTTACACTATTATGAGCCAGAATATAGACATTCCCGGTGCAGATCTCCTGGCAGTGGAGTATATGGTGGAAAAGCACAGATATCTGGCTCTTTTGAAAATGAACTATAAAACTTCTTATACCCATTTGACCAACTCCGATCCCTGGGGAAATAATAATGATATCATCCAGCAGAAAGCCATCCTCCCCGGGGAAACCCAGAAACTTTCGGAAGCGGCTCTGATCGACTTGGATGCCCCGCAGTACGTGCGGCTGGTGGAGAAAAAATATGAAGTAAACGGGGTAAAGACCAATTATTTTTCAAAATTGTTTTTAAAATGTTCCGGCGCCCTTTCTTCTAAGTCCAAGCTTTCTATTGTGAGCAAAGCCGTGGCCGATGTGCAGAAAAAATATTTCAATGAATCGGAACAGTTCGAGGTCCAGATGGAGACGAAAAGTATCTTAAACCGGGAGTTTACAGAGCAGGGAGGCTTTCAGGTCCCGGAAGTGGTGGACAAGATCTTTAAGGATCATCCCGATATGAAGGAAGAAGTCCAGGAGAAACTGGAAAAATATCATCTGAATGAAGCGGCGGTGGAACCCCAGAATCCTGCCACCACCAGGAAATATATGACCCAGCGTCTGCTGACAGATACAGGGATCGAGCTGAAGATCCCTATGGAAGAATATCATAATAAAGACCGGATCGAATTCATCACAAATTCTGACGGGACCATTTCTCTTTTGATAAAAAACATCGGAAGTATTGAAAGCCGGTAAAGAAACATGGTATACTGCTATTGTTGTCTAAAAAAGAAAAAAGAGGTAAAGAAAAATGGAAAGAGAAAGATTTTCTTCCCGGATCGGTTTTATTCTGATCTCCGCAGGATGTGCCATTGGTCTGGGAAATGTCTGGCGTTTCCCCTACATTACAGGCAAGTACGGCGGTGCGGCTTTTGTGCTGATCTATCTGTTCTTCCTGATCGTTATGGGACTTCCCATCATGGTCATGGAATTTGCTGTGGGACGTGCCAGTCAGAAAAGTATTGCCCTGTCTTTTAATGTTCTGGAAAAGAAAGGGTCCAAATGGCATCTCTACCGCTATGTGGGAATTGCGGGGAATTTCCTGCTGATGATGTTCTATACGACTATCGGCGGCTGGATGCTGATCTATTTCTTCAAAATGCTGAAAGGGGACTTTGTGGGACTGGACGCAGAGGGAGTCAGCCAGGTTTATGCAAATCTGACCACGGATCTTCCTACTATGCTGATCTGGATGCTGATCATTGTAGCTCTGGGATTTCTGGTATGTTCTATGGGACTGCAAAGCGGCGTGGAAAGGATCAATAAGTTTATGATGGTAGTGCTTTTCCTGCTGATGGTAGTGCTGGCGGTGAATTCCAGTCTTCTGCCAGGCGCATCTGAAGGCCTGAAGTTCTATCTTCTTCCGGATTTCGGAAAGCTGACGGATTACCCGATCTCAGAGGTCATATTTGCAGCTATGGGGCAGGCCTTCTTTACACTGAGCTGCGGAATTGGAGCCCTGGCTATTTTCGGAAGTTATATCGGCAAAGAGAGAAAGCTTACAGGAGAAGCTGTAAATATTCTGGTGCTGGATACCTGTGTGGCTCTCATCGCAGGTCTGATCATTTTCCCTGCCTGCTCGGCCTACGGCATTGATCCCGGCGAGGGTCCGGGACTGGTATTTGTCACCCTGCCCAATGTATTTAACCATATGGCGGGAGGCAGGATCTGGGGCGCTATGTTCTTCCTGTTTATGACCTTTGCGGCCCTGACTACTATTATCGCTGTATTCCAGAACATTATCTCCTGTGCCACAGATCTCTGGGGCTGGAGCTTAAAGAAAGCTACGATTATTAACGGGATTGCCATTGCAGTTCTTTCCCTGCCCTGTATCTTTGGTCTGACCATCTGGAGCGACTTTACAATCCTGGGCAAGAACATCATGGATTTTGAGGATTTCCTGGTAAGCAACAATATCCTGCCTTTAGGCTCTCTGGTCTACCTGCTGTTCTGTGTGACCAGATACGGCTGGGGCTGGGATAACTTTATCAAAGAAGCAAATACAGGAAAAGGTATTGGTTTTCCGAAAAAGCTGAAAGTTTATTTCACTTTTATCCTGCCGATCATCATCCTGTACATCTTTTTCCAGGGGTACTGGAGTCTGTTCCAGACCCTGTAAATGCAAAGAAGGACTGCTGCTCTGAAAATATATTTCGTGGGCAGCGGTCCTTTTGCTTTAGAGTTTTTGAAATTTAGAAATATTTCTTGAAATTGTACACTTTTCCCGGTATACTAGAGAAAAGCGTCAGATATTGCATTGGTGTGTGATGCAGCAGGACACTAAAGTAAGATAAAGGAGCTTGAAAAATGAAGAGAATATTACTGAAATTAAGCGGAGAAGCTCTTGCGGGACCGAAAAAAACCGGCTTTGACGAAGATACGGTAATGGAAGTAGCAAAGCAGGTAAAGGTTCTGGTAGAAGAAGGTATCCAGGTAGGAATCGTTATCGGAGGAGGCAACTTCTGGCGAGGACGGACCAGCGAGAATATTGACCGTACTAAGGCGGATCAGATCGGGATGCTTGCTACTGTCATGAACTGCATTTACGTTTCGGAAATTTTTCGTGCCGCAGGTATGAAGACCAGCGTGCTCACACCTTTTGAATGCGGTTCTTTTACCAAGCTTTTTTCAAAAGACCGGGCAAACAAATATTTTGAGCGGAATATGGTGGTATTTATGGCCGGTGGAACAGGGCATCCCTATTTTTCTACAGATACGGCTACTGTACTTCGGGCCATTGAGATCGAGGCAGATACCATTTTCCTGGCAAAGGCTGTGGATGGTGTTTATGACAGCGATCCAAAGCTGAATCCTGATGCAAAGAAATATGATGAGATCAGTATTCAGGAGGTTATTGATAAAAAGCTGGCAGTTATGGATATGACTGCTTCCATTATGTGCATGGAGAATAAAATGCCTATGCTGGTATTTGGTCTGAATGAAGAAAACAGCATTGTAAATACCGCTCATGGCAGATTTACCGGTACAAAGGTGCTGGTATAGCCAAAACCTTCCAAAGGGAAGAAAAGATAGAAACAGGAGGAAAGATTTATGGCAACAGATGAAAGAATCCAAAAATATGAAAACAAGATGCAGAAAACTCTGGATGGTCTGGTAAAAGAATATTCTACCATCCGGGCAGGAAGAGCCAATCCGCATATTTTAGATAAAATTACCGTAGACTATTATGGAAGTCCTACACCTCTTCAGCAGGTGGCAAATATTATGGTGCCGGAGGCCAGAATGATCCAGATCCAGCCCTGGGAATCTTCGCTGATCAAAGAGATCCAGAAAGCGATCCTGGCTTCTGATCTGGGGTTAAATCCCAATAATGACGGAAAGGTGATCCGTCTGGTGCTGCCGGAACTTACCGAGGAGAGAAGAAAGGAACTTGTAAAAGACGTAAAGAAAAAAGGAGAGGCTGCCAAAGTAGCTGTCCGCAACGTCCGCAGAGATGCTAATGACTCTTTTAAAAAGCTGGCAAAACAGGACGTGTCTGAAGATGAGATCAAAGAGCTGGAGGATAAGATCCAGAAATCTACAGATAAATATGTAAAAGAAATTGATAAAGCAGTGGAAGAAAAATCCAAAGAGATCATGACTGTATAAAAAACAGTAGAAGGGGCACATACAAAAAACAGGTATTGTGCCTCTTTTATGCGTAGGAGGAGTAAAATATGATAGTTCCCAGACATGTGGCCATTATCCTGGATGGAAACGGACGTTGGGCGAAGGCGAAAGGGATGCCCAGGACTTACGGACATGTGAAAGGCTGTGATAATCTGGAAAAAATCTGCACAGTGGCAAAGGAGTTAGGGGTCAAGTACCTTACAGTGTATGCCTTTTCCACTGAGAACTGGAAACGTTCGAAAGAAGAAGTAGATGGCCTGATGAAGCTGTTCCGCAACTATATGAAGAAGTGTATCAAAATTTCCCGGGATAATAAAATGCGGGTGCGGGTTATCGGCGATCCAAGGGCTTTTGACCCGGATCTTCAGGATAAGATCCGGGAGCTGGAGGAATATTCCAGCCAGTTTGACGAGCTCCACTTTCAGATTGCCCTGAATTACGGAAGCAGAGATGAGATCACAAGAGCTGTCCGCCGCATGGCAGAAGATGTGAGAAAGGGTGCTTTGGATCCGGAGAGCATTACGGAGGATACCATTTCCGGCTATCTGGATACCCGGGGTCTGCCGGATCCGGATCTGCTGATCCGTACCAGCGGGGAAGAGCGGCTGTCGAATTTTCTTATGTGGCAGCTGGCTTATACGGAATTTTATTTTACAGATGTGGCCTGGCCGGATTTTGACAAGGCAGAATTCGCAAAAGCCATTGAAAAATATAATAAAAGAGACCGCAGATACGGCGGCGTAAAGGAGGACTAAGATGTTCTGGACAAGGCTTTTCAGCGGTATTATCCTGGTGATTATTGCAGCTGTTTCCATTGCTGCAGGAAGCGCAGTGCTTTTTACGGTATTACTGGCGGTTTCTATTATCGGCATGAATGAGCTTTACCGGGCCACGGGCGTTCATCAAAAAGATTTTGGCCCTCTGGAGATCGCTGGTTATGCAGGGGCCGTGGGATATTATCTTACTCTTTTATGGCGCCAGGGTGAGGAGGTTTCTCTGGTGATCCTGCTTTTCGCTCTGGTCCTGATTATGTGTGTCTATGTATTTACTTATCCCAAATATCAGGCAGAACAGGTCATGGCAGCCATGTTTGGAATCCTCTATGTGGCAGTGATGCTGTCCTATATATACAAGACCAGAAATCTGGAGGGAGGCGTCTGGCTGGTGGTGCTGATCTTCTTAAGTTCCTGGGGCAGCGATACCTGCGCCTATTGTGTAGGACGCCTGATAGGAAAACACAAGATGGCTCCGGTGCTGAGTCCCAAGAAATCTATAGAGGGGGCTGTCGGTGGCGTGGCAGGCGCTGCGCTCTTAGGCGCTGCTTATGCCATGATTATTGCAGGCATAAATCCGGCCCAGGGCCACACGCCTCTGATGTATGCTCTGATCTGTGCTGTGGGAGCCCTGATCTCTATGGTAGGAGATCTGGCTGCTTCTGCTATAAAGAGAAATAAAGGCATAAAAGATTATGGAACGCTGATCCCAGGCCATGGAGGAATCCTAGACCGGTTCGACAGCGTGATCTTTACGGCGCCTTTTATTTATTTCCTGGCTGAAGTATTGATATGATGCTGAGAGAAAAAAGATACCAGACGAATTTGTTCTGTATTTCGTGCTGCATATAAAGGGGATAAAATTATGACAAAGATCGCAGTATTGGGTTCCACCGGCTCTATCGGGACCCAGACTTTAGATATTGTAAGTAAGAATGAAGACCTTCAGGTGGTGGGCCTGGCTGCCGGAAGAAATATTGATCTGTTGGAAAAACAGATCCGTGCCTTTCGGCCAGGACTTGCTGCAGTAGGCGATCCGGCTCTGGCAAAAGAGCTGGAAATCCGGGTGAAAGATACGGGCTGTAAAGTTGCAGGGGGCATGGAGGGCCTGATCCAGGTAGCAGTTATGGAGGAGGCAGAAATCCTGGTAACAGCTATTGTGGGAATGATCGGTATTCGGCCTACTATTGAGGCTATCTGTGCCGGAAAAGATATTGCTCTGGCCAATAAAGAGACCCTGGTGACTGCCGGACACATTATCATGCCACTGGCGGAAGAAAAAGGGGTAAAGATCTATCCTGTGGACAGTGAACACAGTGCCATTTATCAGTGCCTTCACGGGGAAAAAAACAGGAGTATCCAGAAACTTCTGATCACAGCTTCCGGAGGGCCTTTCCGTGGAAAGAAACGGGAGGATCTGGAACATGTCCGGGTGGAAGACGCCCTGAAACATCCCAACTGGGCTATGGGACATAAGATTACCATTGATTCCGCCACCCTGGTAAATAAGGGACTGGAAGTTATGGAGGCAAAATGGCTTTTCGGAGTAGACCTGGATCAGATCCAGGTGGTAGTTCAGCCCCAGAGTGTGATCCATTCTATGGTAGAGTTTGTGGATGGCAGTGTTATGGCTCAGCTTGGCAGTCCGGATATGCGCCTTCCCATTCAGTATGCCCTGTACCGGGGAGAGAGAAGATTTCTGGATGACGAGAGACTGGACTTTTCAAAATTAGGTTCGATTACCTTCGAGGCGCCGGATACAGAAACCTTTAAAGGACTGTCTCTGGCTATGGAAGCTTCCAGAATTGGCGGTTCTATGCCCACAGTATTTAATGCAGCCAATGAAAAGGCTGTGGCCCTGTTTCTGGACCGAAAAATCTCTTTCCTGGATATTTACAGGATTATTGAAGAAGCTATGGATAGACATCAGGTGGTCCAGGATCCGGGAATAGAAGAAATCCTGGATATGGAACAGGATATTTACAGGTGGATTGAAGGCAGGTGGTAAATTGAGCATTATTATTGCAATCTTGGTATTTTCTGTGATTGTTATTTTTCATGAGCTGGGACATTTTCTCCTGGCAAAAAGAAATGGTATTGCAGTTACGGAATTTTCTCTGGGTATGGGGCCAAGGCTTCTTTCTAAAGTCATTGGAGAGACCCGGTATTCTTTAAAACTGTTTCCTATCGGAGGCTCCTGTATGATGGTGGGAGAGGATGATGATGACGACAGCCAGGGATCTTTTAATAGGGCTTCTGTCTGGGCAAGGATCTCTGTGGTAGCGGCAGGGCCGATCTTTAACTTTATTCTGGCCTTCATCTTTGCCATGATCATCACCAGTGTCATCGGCTACGATCCCTCTACGGTCCTTCAGGTTGAGGAAGGGTCTCCGGCCCAGGAAGCCGGACTTCAGGAGGGAGATGTGATCACAGAGTTTCAGGGAAAGCATATCTCTATCGGAAGGGACCTGGAACTGTATATGACCCTTCACGGGCTTCAGGACGAAAATGTGACCCTGACCTATGAGCGGGACGGAGAGGAACATGAGATTTCCTATACTGCAGACAGCCAGACCCGCTATCTGCTGGGCTTTTATTATTCAACTGAAGGTGAACCGGAGATTACCCAGGTTATGATGGACGGCTCCTTGATGGAAGCAGGAGTCCAGGCAGGAGATATTGTCCGGGAGATCAATGGGGTAGAGATCAGTACCGGCCAGGATATCCAGGATTATATTGCCGCCAATCCCTTAGACGGTTCGGAGATCACCCTGGGCATAGAGAGGAACGGGGAAGTCCGGCAGATTTCTGTGACCCCAAAGATGACGAAACAGGTAGATACAGGCTTTGTCTATAATCTCTACCGGGAAAAGACCAATTTTCTGGGGGTGCTTAAATACAGCGCTGTAGAGGTGCGGTACTGGATCACCAGCACCATTGAAAGTCTTGTCATGCTGGTGAGAGGACAGTTTACAGTCAATGATCTGTCCGGCCCTGTGGGGATCATCAATGTGATCGGAGACTCCTATGAGGAAGCCAGATCAGAGGGAACTGTCATGGTATGGATGCAGATGCTTTACTGGGCGATCCTTCTTTCCGCCAATCTGGGGGTGATGAACCTTCTTCCGATCCCTGCGCTGGATGGTGGAAGACTTGTCTTCCTCATTATTGAAGCTATACGGAGAAAGCGGATGAATCCTAACGTGGAGGGAATGATACACTTTGCAGGGTTTGTCCTTTTGATGGTCCTTATGGTCTTTGTTATGTTTAACGATATCCGGAGAATCTAAAATTTCTGTAAAATTTTCACAGAAAATTCTCTGGAAATCTGTATGAAATGTGAATTGACGAAATGAAAGATCACCATTTATAATATCCCTGTAAATAAATGAGCGGATATTATAGGATAGTGTGTAACTGAAAAGGCATAAGCTATCTGTTTTTGAGTATGCAAAATACTCGGACAGAAAAGTTTATGCCTTCTTTTTTACTTCATTCTTCCTTATATCCGGAACGAAAGGAGAAAAAAATGAAGGACAAGATTTTTGGCGTACTTCAGAGAGTGGGCAGAAGTTTTATGCTTCCTATCGCTATTCTGCCTGTGGCAGGACTTCTGCTGGGAATCGGAAGCTCTCTGACCAACGCAACCACCATTGAAACCTATGGACTGGAAGGGATTTTAGGTGAGGGGACCCTTCTCAATGCCCTGCTGACTATCATGAGTCAGGCGGGAAATGTAATTTTTGACAATCTGCCTCTGATCTTTGCGGTAGGAGTAGCCATCGGTATGGCGAAGAAGGAAAAAGAAGTGGCGGCTCTCGCAGCTATGATTTCCTTCTTTGTTATGCATACCACTATTTCTGCAGTGCTTCAGGTACAGGGCCAGATTCTGGAGGACGGCTCTATTGCCTCTTCTGTGCTGCCTGGTACTATTGCTGAAGTCTGCGGTATCCCTACCCTGCAGATGGGTGTTTTCGGAGGTATTATCGTAGGATTGGGAGTGGCGGCTCTTCATAACCGTTTTTATAAGATCCAGCTTCCAAACGCCCTTTCCTTTTTCGGCGGTTCCAGATTTGTACCTATTATTTCCACAGTAGTTTATCTTATTGTAGGAATTGCCATGTATTTTGTATGGCCGGTAGTACAGAATGGAATCTACGCCCTGGGCGGCCTGGTTACAGGAACCGGCTATGTGGGAACCCTTATCTTCGGTATCATCAAGAGAGCCTTGATCCCCTTTGGACTTCACCATGTATTTTATCTTCCATTCTGGCAGACTGCTGTTGGAGGAACCATGGAAGTGGCCGGACAGCTGGTCCAGGGAGGTCAGAATATTTTCTTTGCCCAGCTGGCAGATCCGTCTACAGTACACTTCAGCGCAGACGCCACAAGATACTTCTCCGGAGAATTTATCTTTATGATCTTTGGTCTTCCGGGAGCAGCTCTTGCTATGTACCGCTGTGCTAAACCTGAGAAGAAAAAACAGGCAGGAGGACTTCTTCTTTCCGCAGCCCTGACCTGTATGCTGACTGGTATTACAGAGCCTCTGGAATTTTCTTTCCTGTTTGTGGCTCCCATCCTTTTTGTAGTCCAGGTAATCCTGGCCGGCGCGGCTTATATGATCGCCCATATTTTAAACATTGCGGTAGGTCTTACTTTCTCCGGCGGGTTTATTGATCTGTTTATCTTCGGAATCTTACAGGGAAATGACAAGACCGACTGGATCCGGATCATACCGGTGGGAATCATTTACTTTATCCTGTACTTTGTGATCTTCTCTTTCCTGATCAAGAAACTGGATCTGAAGACACCGGGAAGAGAGGACACAGAAGAAACAAAACTTTACACAAAAGCAGACTATAAAGCCAGACAGGAAGGCGGCAGCCAGAACTCCGGAAAAGCTCTGAGTCCGGAAGATGAGAAGAGTATGCTGATTACCAGAGGTCTGGGAGGAAAGAAAAACATTTCCGATGTAGACTGCTGCGCGACCAGACTGAGATGTACGGTAGTGGATCCGGACAAAGTAAAGGATGCTGTGCTGAAGCAGACAGGACCTTCCGGTATTATCAAAAAAGGCCAGGGTATCCAGATCATCTATGGACCTTCTGTATCTGTGATTAAGTCTAATCTGGAAGAATATCTGGCAGGCGCACCAGAGGAAGAAGAAAACTGGGAAGAGGCAGAAGAAGGAGCACCGGAAGAAACAGTTTCACAGTCTGTGGAGAAAGAGGAAAGCTCGGAGAAGGAACCGGCGAAGAAACAGGGACCTGGAAGAATCCTGTACTCACCCTTTAAAGGAAGAGCAGCTTCTATTACAGAGGCTCCTGATGAAGCCTTTGCGGAAAGAATGATGGGAGACGGCTATGTGGTATTCCCAAGTGAAGGCATCGTATATGCGCCGGAGGACTGCGAGATCAGCTTCATATTCCCATCGAAACATGCCCTGGGACTGCGGACAGAGGACGGCCTGGAATATCTCCTTCATATCGGCGTAGACACAGTAAAGTTAGAAGGAAAAGGCTTTAAGGTCTTTGTTCAGGAAAATGACAAAGTGAAAAAGGGTGACAAACTCATGGAGTTTGATATAGAATATATAAAAGAACATGCCAAATCTGA
>DWYL01000314.1 GCA_019118685.1 Candidatus Blautia merdipullorum | reverse complement strand
GTCCTTCTCTGTGTTTATTTTCTTTAACTTTCAGAACGTGATCTATTCCAGAGCAATGGATGTTCTTTTAGAATTCCGGAAGGATCTCATCGATTCAGTGATCCAGGCGGCCTCCATAGTATTTGTGGTTTTCCTTTTCTTCTTTGTCTGGTATGCTGCCAATGTTTTTCTCAATCAGAGAAAAAAGGAGATCGGCATTTATATTTTTATGGGCCTGGATAATAAACGGATCAGTAAGATGTATGCTCTGGAGTCTGCCATGGTGGGGCTGTTTGCCCTTCTTTCAGGCCTTCTCCTGGGGCTTTTATTTTCCAAATTGTTTCAGATGCTTCTGCTGAAGCTGTCAGAGATCAGTGTGGATGTGGAGTTTTCTTTTTCCCTTCCTCCTGTGCTGAACACGGCGGGGATGTTTGTGATCATTTACGGCCTTATGATCCTGAAAGGCTGCTGGACCCTTAAAAACAGCAGTGTGCTGAATCTCCTTTCCGGAGCGAAGCAGAAGGAGATCAGAAAGGAAAATAAAATTCTTACGGTTCTCCGGGTAGGGTTGGGAATGGCGGCTCTTATTCTCGGTTATCTGGCGGCTCTGGACACAGAGGGATATCAGGCTCTGATCCGTATGGTCCAGGCGGTAGTCCTGGTCATTTTGGGCGTGTATCTTCTTTATTCCGGCCTGATCCCCTCCATTCTCCGAGTTCTCACCAGGAGCAAAAACTTTCTTTACCGCAGAGAGAGGACTCTTTGGGTGAATAATCTAGCCTTCCGGATCAAGAAAAATTATCGGACATATGCAATGGTAACAATACTGATGATCTGCTCGGTTACGGTAATGGCTTTGTCCATTGCCCTGAAACAGAGATATGACAAGGCGGCTAACTTTGACAGGGTTTACACCTGTCAGGTGCTGAATTATGACGGCACCCTTGACGGAGAGGAGATCCTCCAGGGGATCCAAAAAGAAAATCCGGTAGAGTACTGGAATGAATATACCCTTTTAAACCTTCCCTCAGAATTGTTCCATACAAAATATGATCAGGTCATGTATGTTTTGGTCCCCTATTCTCAGGTGAAAGAAGGCGCAGAGAGGGCCGGCCTGGATTTTCCCTACAAGGAATTGAAGGATAACCAGGCGGTAGATCTTTTTCATGAGATTCTTTTCAGTATGGCAGATGTCTCAGGAAATGACTCTGTAGAAATCGGAGAGAAAACCTATGAAGAGATTGATATTACCACGACTCCTTATCTGGGAAAAATCCAGACCTACGCAGAAATGTATATGGTATCTGATAAAACCTGGGAAGAGTTAAAAGATCAGGGGACAGAGATTTATGCTTATAATTACCGGCTGGAAAATCCGGAAAATATAGATGCGTCCAAAGGCTATTTAAACAATCTGACAAAAGATGGCATGACAGGTGTGAGCTATACAGAGGACACTTTAAACGAAGACAGCTATATCCGGGTGACCTATTCCCTGTGTCTGTTCATGTTTGTCACTTTAATGCTGGCGGCGGGAAGCATTATTTTTCTGAAAATCGGAAATGAGAATTATGAAGATGCTCAGAGATATGAGATATTAGAAAAAATCGGGATTTCCAGGAAGACTTTGGGAAAGGCGGTAAGAAATGAGATCTGTTTTGCATATTATTGTCCCTTCCTTCTGATGACGGTCACCTCTTATTTTTCAGTAAAAGCTCTGGGAAATATCATGAGGGAAGATCTGCTTTGGGTAAATCTCTGGAGCGCTTTGTTTGTACTGGTGCTTTTTACCTTTATCTGCAGTCTTTCTGTAAGAAGGGCAAAGAGAAGAATCTTTGCCCTTAGAAAAGAGAGATGACCGACTGGCGTTCTACGATTTCCACTCCCATAATGATCCTGGAAGGGCTGCTGGTAGTTCCCCGGCGTATCTTTTCCAGAAGAAGACGGGTACATTGAATAGCCTTTCTGGTAATATCCTGAGAAATAGAAGTGAGCTTAGGAGTAGTGTACTGGCAGAGCTGCAGATTGTCATAACCAATGATCGACAGATCTACAGGAATCCGGTAGCCTCCCAGTTTGGCTCCCTCCATTACACCTATGGCGCAGATATCGGCAGTGGTCACCGCTGCCGTTATTTCATTTCTGGAAACGGCGATTTTTTTACCTGCCTCGATTCCTCCTTCATAGGTAGGAGGATAAGGATATACATATTCAGGACGGAAGGGTATATGACTTTCTTCCAAGGCAGAACGGTAACCGTTAAAGCGTCTGGTAAGAAGAGGATTCCCCTCATAATTAGCCACAAAGGCGATATGAGAATGTCCATGATTGATCATATATTTTGTGGAGAGATACAGCCCCTGCCAGTCATCTGAGGATACACTGATCAGCCCTGGGATATTCAGACTGCTGTCAAAAATAGCCACAGGACACCGGGAATTATCCACAAACAGTTTGATAAATTCTTCCTTTTCCGGATACAGAAAGATAATGCCGTCTACGTTCCAGTTCCGGAAGAGAGTGGTAAAATCCTCTTTTTTAGAGACAGAACGCACCATTGTAAAATATCCTTCATGCCGGAGTTCTTTCTCAATAGTTCCTACCATAGTGCTGATATAAGGGTTTTCCAGATGATTCGCCTCTTCATAATTACTTTCATAAGGAGAGATGACAATTCCTATGATGTTGGAAGTTTTGTTGGTCAGAGATCGAGCGCTTAAATTCGGCACATACCCACATTCCTCAATGATCGCGTTGATCCGGTCAATGGTTTTAGCGGATACCCGGTTGTTCTTTCCATTGATCACATTGGATACAGTCATAATGCTTACGCCGGCCTTTTCAGCAATGTCTTTTAATCGGACCTCACTCATTTTTTTCACCT
>DWYL01000313.1 GCA_019118685.1 Candidatus Blautia merdipullorum | reverse complement strand
GTTTTTAAAAATGAATGTAAAAGAATTTTCAGTTCATGTGTTTCACTGTTCAGTTATCAAGGTCCCTGTCTTGCGACAGCCATATTAGATTATCACATCTTTTCTGGCTTGTCAAGAACTTTTTTCATTTTCTTGAAATTTTCTTTTTTCAAGAATTTTTGAAGTTCTTGAGAGCACCGCTCTCGCCGACAGCTATGTTAGAATACCACAGTGTTTTCTCTTTGTCAACAAGTTTTTTGAATTTGTTAAAAATTATATATTTTATATTTAATTTAGAATATTCTGATAATTGCAATCGCTTAACTGCAGACTTTTTATCAACTTAAAAGCTGTTTCTCTGGCTGCTTTAATGAGAAGGCTGTCCTTCTCATGGCATATAAGCCTCCTGAGTTCGGACAGCCTGTCTTTATGATAGGATAAGAGGAACTATTCTTCCTCTTTTTACATCTATCAGGCCCTTATCTGTCAGCTTTAAAGCCGGACTTACCGGAAGTCCCAGGGTTGCGAAAGACATGATCGGATTATAATGGACATACCCCAGATTCTCCATACTCTGCCGTACAGCCTTCAGGCTCTGCGCAGTCTCTTTTAATGGTTTTTCTGAAAGCAGACCTGCCACAGGGAGGGCCAGCTCTGCAAGGATTTTTCCCTTATCTACTGTAAGGAAACCACCCTGGAGTTCCTGGAGTCTGCAGACCGCCAGAAGCATATCTTCCGGAGAATCCCCTGCAACAAGAAGATTGTGGTGATCATGACAGTAGGTAGTTGCCACTGTCCCATGTTTCATACAGTTCCCAGTCACAAATCCATAGCCGATATTTCCGTTTTTTCCATGACGTTCTATCGCCATAGCCAGCAGACAGCCGCTGCCCTGCCAGTCAAGTTTTCCGTTTTTTACCGCCATAGGCATCAGCTTCTCCCTGGTCTGGGTCCGGTCTCCTGATACTTCCATGGCACGAACCATAACAGAAGTAGCTCCAACCGGCGCCGGAATCTCAAAATTTTTCTCTGACAAATGCGGCAGGATCACACTATTATAAAAATCCTCAGGGAATCTATGGGCTGTCCGTGAGACAGATCCTTTCCTTCCGGAAAAAATCAATGCTCCGTTCTTAAAAACGTACTCCGGCTGAAAATGGGCCGGATCCCGAAGCAGTTGAAAATCTGCTATAAGCCCCGGAGCAATTGCGCCCCGGTCATATAAATGCATACGGCGGCTGGGCGTATAGGTGGCACAATAAATTGCCTGCTCCAGAGGAAAGCCTTTTTTCACTGCATTCTCCGCTACCGCATTAAGGTGGCCGGTCTCATAAAGCGTATCTGCCATTGTATCGTCTGTAACAAAACTTACATATTCAAAGAGATTATTCTCTCGAATATAAGCAATGATTTCCTCACGGAGCATTTTCTCCTGAAGTTCAAAGAACATACCGTTTTCAATCCGCTGACGTACCTCTTCCAAAGTGTGCTCTGTATGATCCCCATTAATCCCCAGATAAAGAAACTTCGCCAGATCCAGCCCTGTTAGAGAGGGACAATGTCCCTCGATCACATAACCAGGCTTTTCTGTGCGCAGGTAGTCCGGAAAACGGGTAATTTCCAGCTCATTTTCTTTTATAATCTGCCGGTAGTTCATAATCTCGCCTACACATACCACATCCTTTTCCTCCAGCAGATGCTTCATGGCCTGGAAGTCGATCACTCCGCCGGTAGTCTCCAGCTCCCGGCTGGTGGATGGAACACTGCTGGGTATCCCATAATAAATATCAATGGGAGTATCTTCGGCAGCTGCAATCATCTCCAGTATTCCCCGCATACCCTTTACATTAGCAATCTCATGGGGTTCTGAAACTATCGTAGTCACGCCGCATCCTGCCAGGAAGTTACCAAATGGTCCCGGAGTCATCATCGAGCTTTCAATATGCATATGTATGTCAATAAATCCAGGTATCATATACATGCCCCGGGCATCCAGGACTTCCTCTGCCTGGAAGTCCTGGGATTTTTCCCGGTCGATGTAATAAAACTTTCCCTGCAGGACAGATACATCTGCCGGGACAAATTTTTTCAGGTATGTATTAAACACCTGGGCATTCTTAATGAGAAGAGAAACCTTTTCCATTTTCATAAGGATCCTTTCCTAAATAAGTGTGTAAAAATACAGAAGACAGACTGCTACCATGATATACATCACTGGAGACAGTTCTTTGACCTTTCCGGCAGCGATCTTCATAATGAAGTAGGCCGGAATTGCGGCACAGATACCATTTGCAATATTATTGGCGAAAATTGTAAATGCAATGCAGATAAAGGCCGGAGCTGCTTCTATCAGATCTTCATAATGGATCTTGCTCATGCTGCTCAGCATATTAATGCCGATAAGGATAAGGATGGGGCCTGTAGCCGCAGAGGGAATGATCAGAGCAAGAGGAGAAAGAAAAAGCGACAGTGCAAAAAAGATACTGGTAAAGATCACTGTAAGGCCCGTTTTTCCTCCAGCTTCCACACCTGCAGAGGATTCCAGATAGGTAGTCATACTGGGCATGCCAAAGAGCGCCCCGAAGCTGGTAGCAATGGCATCTACTTTAAAGCACTTATCAATCCCCGGAAGATTACCGTCTTCATCCAGATATCCGGCTTTGTCTCCTACGCCAAGCACTGTACCGAAAGTAGAAAAAAAGTCTGGTATAAATAAGGCAATAAGGAACGGAATATAGGCAAAATCCAATGCCCCGATAAAATCAATATTCATAAATTGGCTGCCAATGCCTGCCGGAAGGGAAAACGGCGAAGAAGGCAGTTCTGTAACTCCGAAAGGAATTCCGATCACTGTGGTAATTAGAATAGCAAGGATCATGCCTCCGGGAACATTTCTGGTCCGGATCACCAGAAGAATGATAAAGCCGATAACAGCCACGATAACAGATGGGGAAGCCAGATCCCCGAAAGCCAGGTTGTTCTTGTCGGCATCTGCCACAATCAGTCCGCAGTTCTTAGCTCCCAGAAGAGCAATAAAGAGTCCTATGCCGGCACTGACAGCCTGCTTTAAGCTCACCGGGATCGTCCGCACCACTGCTTCCCGCAGTCCCAGGAAAGAAATAAGGATAAAAAGAACTCCGCTCCAGAAGATGACCCCGGCAGCTACAGGCGCACTGATACCCTCATTAGAAATCATAGAAGCCACAATACCAACACTTCCAAGTCCCGGAGCAAGGGCGAAAGGACGGTTGGTATAAAAAGCCATAGCACAGGTAGTAAGAATGATCAGAAGGATCATAGCCGTGAACATTACGTTCCGATCCAATCCTGCATTTCCCAGGAGATTGGGAACCGTTGCCAGTTCATAAGCCATAGTTACAAAAGTAGTAAGTCCTGCCAGCAGCTCTGTTTTTACATTTGTGCCGTAGGAAGACAGCTGAAATTGTTTTTCAAGCCATTTTTTCATTAGTAGTACACTCCTTCTTCTTTATATTGTCAGGACAAAGCAGGAAAACCCCTTTGACCCTAAACTTCTTCTATTGTAAAATAGGAGAAAGAAATGTGTCCAATTCATATTTTTCAGAAAAATTATGCCAAAATGGAATAAAGAAGGGGGAGGCCAAATGAATTTTCAGGAATTGAATTATGCGTTGAGTATTGCCAGATACCAGAATCTTACAAAAGCCGCAGAAGAGTTGTATATCTCTCAGCCCACTCTGAGCAAATGTCTGCAGAAGCTGGAACGGGAAATGGGCGGCAAGCTTTTTAGCCGCAGCGGAAATACCTACGTCCCGACTTATCTGGGACGCAGATATCTGGAATACGCCAGAAAGGTACTGGCGCTGAATCAGGATTGGGAACGGGAGCTCAAAGATATGAATGCCTGTATGGATGGATGGAGAATTGAATATCGCTTTTCCTCTGATGCGCAGTTCCTGTATGGTACCTTCTATTATGAAGGTGTTTCATAAAAAATATCCCGGTGTCCGGGTGAATTTTATGGAGGAGGCCCATGCCATTCAGGAGAAGCTTCTTTTAAATGATGAACTGGATTTTGGAATCTTCAACGAGACAAGGCCTCACCCCAAACTTTCTTATGAAACACTGCTTAGGGAAGAAATACTCCTGGTAATGCCTCCGGATCACCCTATGGCGGTCCGGGGTATGAAAAGATCTGAAATGAAGCATCTCTGGATAGACCTGCGACTTCTGGAAAAAGAAGAATTTATCCTTCATTTTCCTGATCAGACCACTGGTCAGCTTGCTCTGGAGCTTTTTGAAACCTGGGGTATAAAACCTCAAGTCTCTGTCCGCACCAGAAATACAGAAACCAGCGTCCGGCTTTGCATGGAAGGTATGGGATTATGTTTTGTGCCGGAAACTTATATTAAAAATATGCGCTTTGACACCCCTCCCACCTGTTTTTCCGTGGGAGAGAAGGGCGTCTTCAGCACCCTCACCATTGCCAGCAGAAAAGGCGCCTATCTTCCCTCCTACGCCCAGGACTTTATCAAAATTGCCCAGGAACAGCTATAAAACCTGGTTTCCGCACTGTCTCTCCCTGAAAAATTCTATTCTGGAAAGAGTATCCCCTCCCCAGTGAATTTTGATTTTGGCTTTCTGAACTTTATCACTGTCAAACCCTTCTTCGGTATTGCTGTTAGGGAAGATAAAATTCTCTCCGCTGGATGTTATGGTAAGTCGAATCCTATGGCCTTCCTGGAAGGTGTTGGAAATCTTAGTCGTACGGATTCTTATAGGATAAACTTTCCCTTCTTCCATATACTGAGGATGTTCAAAGCCATTTCTGTATTTGGCTCCCAGGACTCCATCTGCCAGTTTCACAGATTTTCCTTTCTCATCCACATCGGTGATCCTCACGAAGAAATCTGTGTCCGGACAGTCGCAGGATACATAAAGCAGCACGGACAGTTCTCCGGTTATGGTCACAGGACTGGACAGTTTCTCTGTAGTATAAGGAAAGGATATCCTCCCGCTTCTCCTCTTGGGTATAATTCTCCGGCACTTCCAGCTCATTTTCCGACATATCCACCAGATGTACTGCAGGATTCTCCAGATCGTAGGTGTATTCCTCTGCGCCCTTTTCTTCACCAACGGCAGCCGTCAGCCTTCCCTTGCCGCAGCTCTCTCTGTCTCCTTTTGCAGGGGCTTGTCCCCCTGCCAGATACAGCTTCTCTGATACCGTATTTTCGGGAGGCCAGTTCTCCGCACTTTTCCAGCAGCCTTCTCCCAGAGTGTAATATTCCACAGCCGGCGTCTTCTCAATACCATTTTCCGCACCTTTTAAGAAGTGCTCCAGCCACATCATACAGAGCATATCCACATCATATCGAAGGGCATCTTCACCCATATAGATATTGTGAATATCGTAATCTGCATTGCCGCTGTGCTTCCACGGCCCCAGAACTGCCTTCCAGGTTCCCTTTGGCCAGGTTTTTACAAGCTCCAGAGCCTCTGTAGTTCCCATGCCGTTGTCATCAAACCAGCCGGAAAGGATCAGGGCCGGCACCGGATTGCCCTGATACCGAGCCTTCCAGTTATTTTTCTTCCAGAATTCGTCCATATCCCTGTGCTCCAGCCATTTTGTAAGGAAGTCCACCTCATGGCCTAAAGCGATTTTGGGAATATCCTTCAGAGGACGGATTTTCAGGATCTCGTCCCAGTTCTCCTGAACCATAAGCTCTGGCCG
The DNA here is from genome assembly GCA_019118685.1 of Candidatus Blautia merdipullorum. GTDB lineage: Bacteria > Bacillota > Clostridia > Lachnospirales > Lachnospiraceae > Blautia > Blautia merdipullorum. Next base: position 7,519 of record DWYL01000313.1, on the reverse strand, counting down.
CATCTGACGCTCTGACATGGCAAATCCCCAGGCCAGCATGCCCGAATTAAAGGAGCCGCCTCTCCGTAACCCACAAAACCTTCGTCTGTCTCTACCTTCACAATAATGCTTACCGTGTGACTTACTTCTGCGAAAGCCACCTTGAAAGGCTCTGTCAGCTCAATGGAAAACTTCTCCATCTTCACATCTGTAATTTTCATAATTTCCTCCTTGCAGTTTTATAAATACTGTATTTTAACGTATATATTTCATAATATTTTACTATTTATAAAACTCTTTGTCAATCTAAAGCAATGAAATTTCATTGTTTTTTCTTTTTTGATGATTTATAATACCTGTACGGAGGTTTATTATGTTAAAGATAAGAGAATACCGAAAACAACAGAATCTGACTATGAAGGAACTGGCTCAGGAAGCCGGCATGTCCATCAGTTATATTTCTCAGGTAGAACGGGGGGAAATCGACCCTTCTCTGTCAAGTCTGAGGAGGATTGCTTCCGTGCTTCAGGTTCCTTTATATCTGCTTTTAGATGATATGGAAATCCGGGGAAACCTCACCCTGCGAAAGGAGCAGCAGCTTATCCGTTGCTCAGAGGACGGCAAGGTACTATACCGTTTTCTGAGTCCTCTTCCCTCTCCGGAATTTTCTCCCCAAACTCTTCTCATACACTTTGAGGTAGCTCCCCACGCTCAGGATGTGGCTGCGCCTATCCGGCACCACTCTGAGGAGTCCATCTATGTCACAGAAGGGACCCTCACTGTGCAGATCGGGGAAACAGAAGTAGTCCTCAATTCCGGAGACAGCACAGTAATTGAAAAAGATTTCCCCCATATCTGCAAAAATACCGGAGATGTACCCGTGAAAGGGATCTCCGCCATTTCACCGCCGGTGTGGGGACGTATGGATTTAGTAAGGTAATTGTCTATGGACAGAGAACACTTTTCTTCTTCAGCTTCCGGGGATCAAAGATATCTCCAGGTCATGATGGATATCTTTTCAAAAGCTACCGGTTTAAACGTAGTGGCAGTGGACTTGGGAGGCAATGCTTTTCTTTCCAGTGAAGATTACTCTCAGGTAGGTTTTTGTCAGTACATAAAAAGAAACCTTCCCGGCGGCTGTGAAAAATGCAGGAAAACCTATTATAAGGCCTGCCGGGAGGCCTTTCGCTGGAACGAACCCTATTTCTTCACCTGCCATGCAGGACTTGTGATGTGGGCGGTCCCGATTGTCATGAATCAAGTTCACATAGGGGCTATGATCTGTGGCCAGGTCCTTTTGTGGGAGCCAGATGAACTCTTTTTTGAAGAGCTGGAGCAGTTCCACGCAGGCCTTCCCAGGGAGAATCTCTCCCGGCTGGAACAGGAGGCCAAAAAACTAAAGGTTATTTCCGTAAAGCAATGCCAGTCTTCCGCCAATCTTCTGTCAGTGATCGTAAAGTACATGGCTAACGCCTGTGACTCTGACCTTATGGAGCAGAAAAGTCTTATGGAGTGGAGGCATGTTATCCAGAGCCGTCTGGAGGAGCAGACCAGCGCCCTGGCCGGAGAAACCTTCGACTTCTCTGTATATCTGAAACGAGAAAGACGCTTTCTCCAGGCTCTGCGCATGGCAGACAAGGAAAAAAGCACCCGGCTGATCCCCTCTCTTTTCACTGATATTGAAATGCTCAGCAATCATAATCTGGACAAAATCCGGCAGATGCTGGAGGATCTGGTAACTCTCTCCTCCAGGGCGCTCATGGAAGCAGGTATAGAGACTGATCCCATTCTCTCCCAGGTGCAGGAATACCGAAAAGGTCTTAAAGAATATCTGCACAGCGAGGTTATCTCAGAGTGGGCTCTCCGGAACACAACAGCATTATCAAAAACGTACAGAAATATGTGGAAGACCATTACAGCGAAAAGCTCACAACAGCCAGGATAGCTGCCAGCGTTTCCTTAAGTCCTTCTTATCTCTCTGCTCTCTTTAAGGAGAAAATGCATCTTTCCATACATGATTATTTGATCCGGGTACGGATTGAAAAGTCCATAGAGCTTATGGCAAACAGAGATTTAAGTATCAAAGAAATCATGGTTCAATGCGGAATTGAAAGTCAAAGTTATTATAATAAAGTGTTCAAAAAGTTTATCGGAGTAACCCCCGGCAGATACCGGAACCGGCTGCTCTGAGGAAAGGAAAAGGCGCAAGGGAATACTATGGATATTTATGAAGACATTCGCAGAAACCTTCTCATGGGCCATGCCAAAGAAGTAAAGGCTCTGGTGGAAAAAGCCCTGGCCCTTAAGTATCCCCCGGAATCCATCTTAAAGGACGGGCTCATCCTGGGTATTGAAATGCTTTCCTATAAATTCCGGACCTGTGATGTTTCTGTCCCCGAAGCACTTATGTCAACCCGCGCTCTGAATATGGGGCTGAAAGCTGTCACTCCCTATCTGAAGGTAAGCCAGCGGCCCAAATCCTGCCGGGCCATTATCGGCACCGTAGAAGGGGATCTCCATGATATTGGAAAAAATCTGGTAAAAACTTATGTTTCCACTTTGGACATTGAAGTCATCGATTTAGGGGTGGATGTATCAAAAGAGGAATTTGCTGAAGCTGTGCGGAAATGGCAGCCCCAGCTCGTAATGATTTCTTCCCTCCTTCTCACCACCGTAGACGAGATCAAAGAGGTGCTCCAGGAACTGAAAAAACAGCATCTCCGGAAAGATGTGATCATCTTTGCAGGCGGCCTTCCGGTAACTCCCGAATTTGCCAAAGAAGCCGGGGCAGATTATTATTCCCATGATGCATTGGAGCTTCGGAACTTTCTGGATAAGAACCTGGATAAAATTTTAAAAGTTAAAAAGAGCAATAAATAGTTAAATGCCATCGCTGCCCAATCGGCAGACAAAGCCAAAAATATTAAACGATGACAATAGCGTGCTGTATGCGGGCCGGGAAATTCCGGCCCGGCACAGATAAGGAGACTGCCTATGAAACAGACCAATAAAGCCGCAGGCATGGCCGCCATGAGTATTGTAGTCTTCATTTACGGCATTTCCTATATTGCCAGAGAGGCTGTAGGAGTCTACCTGGGCACTACGGCTATTGTAGGACTGCAAATGGGCATTATGGCCCTGCTTTTCACCATTTATAACCTGGTTACTCATAAATCTTTTAAGGTAAAGAAAAAAGATTTATGTTGGATTCTTGTTTCCGGTATTTTCGGAACCACCTTTTTCCACGGTTTTACCCTTTTAGGCGTAAACTCCATCGGGGCCACGGTATCCTCCCTTCTCTACGGATTTGCCGCCGCCTTTGCCCTGATCATTGAAATACTTTTGTTCCGCAGAAAAAAAACTGCCCTGGGTATTGGAAGTATACTCATTTCCCTGATCGGAGTCTATATCCTGATGGGCATGAACCTCCAGGATCTGGCTTCCACCAACTTTGAGGGATATATCCTGAATCTGGCCAGTATCGCCTCCTGGATAATCTATACCTTCCTTTGCGATAAGATTCCTACGGAATATGACAAAACAGTGGTGCTGAACTATCAGGCCTTTGTGGGAGTAATCACCGTACTTCCCTTTGCCTTCTTAAATCCTGTGGCCGGCGAAGTACTCCTGAAGCCTCAGGTGTGGGGAAATCTGATCCTTTTAGGCGTCTTTAACTCCACATTTGCCTACTTCCTGAATCTCTACGCTATAAAGCAGATTGGCGTTACCTTGTCCAATCTCTTCCTGAACTTCATGCCTGTTGTCACTATTCTGGCAGCTCTGGTGCTGTATCACACAGTACCTTCCGCAAAACAGGTGATCGGAGGAATTTTGATCATTGCTTCGGTGTTTATGCTTAGCAGAGATCAGAAGAACATTGAGGAATGTTAGATAAGACAAAATATCCCTGTATCAGTCATGCTGAAAAAATTCAGCCTGAACTCACACAGGGATATTTTTCTATTTCAATTCCGGCTATTCTTTCCTTTCTGTTCCATAAATCTCAAACTGCACCAGAGCCGGAAAAGGCGAGGGATCCTCCGTCTTCTTCAGATCGTGGATCCTGCGCAGTATCCGGTGCGCATTGCCTCCAGAATTTTGCCTGCCTTCCGGCAGTCGCCTACAAAGATCACCTCTTCTGCAAGATCATTCCATTTTTCATACTGTGGAAGGGTTCCTCTCATGCCGGTAGCGTACAGAACCGTGTCCGCCTCTAAAAAACGTTCCTGCCCGTCTTTATCCGTGATCTTTACGCCATTATCTTCTACAGACTGCACTTTTGCAGAGCAGTAAGAATGCACGGCTCCTTCCATTTTTTCCAGCAAATGACGCCAATGGATATAGGGAGCATCTTTTGCCAGGCCGTCTTTCATCTCTACCACAGATACGTCATGGCCTTTCCATGCCAGTTCCAGACTTTCTTCACAGCCTGCCAGACCTCCTCCGATCATAACCACTTTCTTTCCAATAGAAATATGTTTCTTATAGATATCTGTCACATGATGCGCTATGGCCTTATCCAGCCCCGGGATAGGGGGGGACACAGGTTCTGCGCCGCAGGCAATAATCAGAGTATCCGGTTTTTCTTCTGCGATCAGTTCATCAGTAACCTCCGTGTTCAGGCGAAGCTCCAGATTGGGAGTTCTCTGTACATTGATTACCATAGATCTCAGAAATTTTACAATATCTGCTTTAAAAGAAATCTGTTTTGCATAGTCCAGGCTCCCTGCCAGATGGTCGTCCTTCTCACACAGGATCACATGATGTCCCCGCCGGGCAGCTGTGATGGCCGCTTCCATTCCCCCTGGACCGCCTCCTGCCACCAGAACCTTCTTGGCATACGGCACCGGTTCTTCTTTACGGGTATTTTCGTATTCTCTTCCCCAGGTGGGATTTACGCTGCAGCGGAGTACTCCTGAAGAAAAAGGCACATGGGGAATAAATCCAGCGCTTATACATGTTTCACAGCGAATACATTTTGTGATCTCCTCCGGCTTTCCAGCCTTTGCCTTTCTTGGCCAGCTGGGATCTGCGATAAACTGACGGCCTACCACAACAAAATCTGCTTTTCCCTCTGCCAGGGCATTTTCCATGAAATCCGGATCGTTAATGCCCCCTACCACAGAAACCAGAGACTTCTTGACTACAGCTTTGATCCTGGCTGCATTTTCCACATTACATCCTCTCGGATAGAAAACCGTAGGAAACATTCTTGCGGAGCTGCTGGTATCATGGAAAGTAGCGGCGGATACATGGATAATATCCACCTTGCCATCCAGAAGTTTTGCAAACTCTACAGTTTCGTCAATGGTAATGCCCCCTTCTGTTTCCTCATCTGCGCTGAGTCTGAATTCCAGCAGCAGGTTTGGACATTTTTGACGGATACGGTCCACGATCATCAATGGGAAACGGGCTTTGTTTTCAATAGACCCGCCGTACTTATCCGTCCTGTGGTTGTTCAGATCTGACAGGAACTGGCTGATCAGCCATCCGTGGCCTCCATGGATATTTACCATGTCACAGCCGGCAAATTCTGCCATATATGCAGCCTGAGCATAGGCGTCCGCGATCATATCCATCATATTTTCGTCCATTTCAATAACCTTGTCTCCATACAGGTTTGCCTCCATAGGGCTGGGACCGATCACATATCCCCCTTCTGCCAGAAACGCTCCTTTTGCCCGGCAGCCGGAATGGGTCAGCTCGATGGATGCCAGAGCTCCCCACCTATGTACCGTATCTACTGTCTGTATCAGAGACGGCAAAAGAGTTTCATCATCCAGATGCGGCATCGTAGGATGAGCATGATCTGTCAGACTGTGTACGCCTGCCTCACCCAGAGTAACGATTCCGGCGCCGCCCTTAGCAATAGAATTATACATTTCATATGCTTCTCTGGTATAAAAGGGCACATCACCGCTGGGTGACATTGGTGCAGACTCAATACGGTTTTTAATATAAACATTTCTCACATGGATTGGCTGAAACAAATGTGGATATTTTGACATAATGACCTCCTTGTTTTCAAACATTTCTTATCTAAAATCACTTTTTTCGCTCTTTTTTCTATGCTTTTATGTTCATATTAACAGTTTGATATCCGAAATGTTATTCTGGATCTTGATATCTCTTTTTAAAATTATGATTTAGCAGCCTTATTTTTTCTCCTGTATTCACCTGGAGACATACCGCAGAGACGTTTAAAGCAGGTACAAAAATAACTGTAACTGTTCATTCCCACTCTGTAGGCAATCTGTTCTGTAGGTACAGCAGTACTGATAAGCAATTCTTTGCTGTGGCTGATCCGGCAGTTTGTGAGATACTGCACAAAGGTCATGCCGAATTCTTCTTTAAACACCCTGGTAAAATGGCCTTCGCTGAGGCCGATCAGTTTTGCCAGATGCTCCAGCCGTATATTTTCCATATAGTGTATTTCTATATACTCACTTACCGGAATGCGGAAAAGATATTCTGACCCTGCGTTTGTCTCTGTCAGCATTCCTGTAAACCCATCGAAAAAATCCATAAAATATTTCCTGGCATCTGCGATAAATCCGCAGGACAGTACCTGAGCCATTACCGTATTGCTATATTCTTTCATCTGCCTTTCAGCGATCCCGCAGCGGATGCCATAGTCTGAAATCTGCTGCAGCAGCCGGATCAGTTCCATTTTCGCCAGATCAGGATTTACCTTTCCCTTCAAAAGATTCTGCATCATAGACTGCATCAGCATCTCTGCCCGCTGGCGGTTTCCTCTTGAAAAAGCTGCCATAAATTCCGGATAAAATCCGCCAAGATCCATCTCTTTTTCCGGCACAGATAATTCCACATCCTCCAGAAAAATACTGAACTCCTTTCCGGAAAAATAACTTTCATTCAGGGCCTGGTCCATCTTTGGCTGCATCTGGGAATACTGCCAGATACGGCTGCAGCGGCGGCTAATACAAATAGAAACCGTATAATCGCTGTGGCTGCGTACTTCTTCCTTAAAACGTTCCGTAATCCCGGACAGATAACTATGTATATCCTTTTTTTCTTCTTCCTCACAGCACAAAAAACATATGATTTTATCAATTCCCACAAGGTTGGCCATAAACCCTTTCAGTCCCAGTTTATCCATACAATCCCGCAGTAGGTTGATGAGCATAGTCTTCTGGTAAAACTCCTGGGTAATCTGCATCTTGCTGCTGTAATTGTAATAATCGTCCACCTGGATCAGCAAAAAACGATTGGGAAGCCGGGTAAGTCCCACTGTAGCGAGGGCTTCTTCTATCTTCTCCGGACGGATATTATTATAGATCAGACTGTAGGATAGCTCACAGGCAAGTACATTATGTATGGTAATATAGTCTTTCCAATAGTCCAGATTTAAAACATAAGAAGAATTCTTTTTATCTCTTTCCATAAGACTATTTTCTCCCCTTTCACTGCTGTTTTATTGATATGATGTTATGTGTGTGTAGACCTTTTGGCCCTGGAATTATTAATATTCTATCAAAATAGCGAAAATCTCACAATATATTAATTTTTTATAATAATA
>DWYL01000006.1 GCA_019118685.1 Candidatus Blautia merdipullorum | reverse complement strand
ATACACAAATAAACTGAACAATGCGCTAAAATCAAGGGTTTTACTATGTCGACAGTTTCCATTGAGGAAGCGGCTAAGGCTGGAAAATTCTAAGAAAATTTAAAATCAGGCTCTTTTTTGCTAAGAGTCGCGGTAAATTATGTTTGAGGCACAGGAAATTTATTCCTGTGCCTCTTTAGGTTCTGTCTGGAATCCTATGGCAGAATATGCTAGAATAGCACTGATATTAAAGGAAACAGAGGACTGGTTTTGAATTATGGAGGTTCTGATCCAGAAATGAAAAAATCAGCAACAGACCATCATACCTTAAATTCTTCAATACTGGGAAAAGAGGTAAAAGTTACAGTGGACCGCCCAAAGGGCAGCTTTCACCCCAAGCACAGAAATTTGTATTACCCCATCAATTATGGATATATAGAAGGGATCATTGCTCCGGACGGGGAAGAACAGGATGTATATATCCTTGGAGTAGACCATCCGGTAGAGGAATTCAGGGGAAGGATCATAGGCATTGTATACAGGCAGGATGATATTGAAGAAAAATGGGTCGCAGCTCCTGAAGCCATGTCTTTTACCCGGGAACAGATCTGGGAGCAGATAAAGTTTCAGGAACAGTATTTTCAGTCAGAATTGATTTTGGCGGAAGATGTAGAAAGGAAGGAATAAGAATGTCAGAGATTAAGGAAAATCCAGCCCGCCCGGAAGGAGAAGGCGGGGAGAAAATGCTGAAAAGAATGAATAAAAGCCACGAGCCTTTGAGAAACTTTGGATTTTCAAAGCTTCCCTGGCGTCCGGATATGCGGATCCTGGATGCCGGCTGCGGCGGAGGGGCGGCTATTAAAGAGATGCTGAAGCGTTCTCCGGACAGTGTGATCGACGGCATCGATTATACAGAGGTGAGCGTCAGACAGTCTGAAGAGCTGAATAAAGAGTACCTGGGAACCAGATGCCATATCCGCCAGGCAGATGTGGTCCGCCTGCCCTTTTCGGAGAATACCTTTGATCTGGTGACTGCCATAGAAACTGTCTATTTCTGGCCTAATATAAAAACTGGCTTTAAAGAGATCCTGCGGGTCCTGAAAACTTCCGGGATTTTTGCCGTGCTCAATGAAGGCAGTGATCCGGATCTCTGTGACTGGCCGCCGGTGGACGGGTTTATGTGGATTTACCGTCCGGAAGAGCTGGAGGCCTGTATGAGAGAAGCCGGATTCCGGGAAGTGCAGGTTTATCATGGGCAGGACCAGATGATCTGTGTGACCGGAAAGAAATGAAGTAGGGCAGATAATGCCGGGATAGTTGAATTTTCCGGTATTTTATAGTATATTAGTAGCACCGAGAAAAATAAAATAGGAGAAAACGGAAATGAAAAAAACAGCACTAGTCATTATGGCGGCAGGTCTTGGCAGCCGTTTTGGCAAAGGAATCAAACAGCTGGCTAAGGTAGGACCTCAGGGTGAGATCATTATGGAATATTCCATTCATGATGCGTTAGAGGCGGGATTTAATAAAGTAGTTTTTATTATCCGCAAAGATATTGAAAAAGAATTTAAAGAGATTGTTGGCGATAAAATAGAAAAAATTGCAGAAGTAGCTTATGTATATCAGGATCTGAAGGATCTGCCGGAGGGATTTACCTGCCCTGAAGACAGAACAAAGCCCTGGGGAACCGGCCAGGCAGTTCTGGCGGCTAAAAAGGCGGTTGAGGAACCTTTCCTGGTGATCAATGCAGACGACTATTATGGCAAAGAAGCTTTTAGAAAAATCCATGACTATTTAGTGGAAGAGAAAAAAGATGGAGAAAAGATGGATATCTGCATGGCCGGATTTATTCTGGAAAATACCCTCAGCGACAACGGAGGAGTGACCAGAGGAGTTTGTACTTTGAGCCAGGACAGAAAACTGGTAGGTATTACTGAAACCTATAATATTCAGAAAACAGAAGAGGGACCGGCTGCAATAGACGAAGAGACAGGAGAAAAACAGCATCTGGATCCCCAGACTTTAGTTTCTATGAATATGTGGGGCTTTCAGCCGGAATTTATGGAAGTGCTGGAAAAATGCTTCGGGGAATTTCTAGCAGGAGTAAAACCTGGAGATATTAAAAAAGAATATCTTCTTCCTGGCGTTGTGGATCAGATGATCAAGGAAGGAAAGGCAGAAGTTTCTGTTTTGAAAACACATGACACCTGGTTCGGCGTGACTTATCAGGAAGATAAAGAAGCGGTTATGAAATCTTTTAGAGAACTGGAGGAAAAGGGAGTATATACGCATCCCCTTTTTCCGGAAAGATAAAGGAATAAGAATTTGTGACGCCATGGGGGCAAATAGTTTTTGCCCCCAAATTCTAATGTAAAGGAGTCAGTTATGGGTAAGTATTTTGGAACAGACGGCTTCCGAGGGGAAGCAAACGTAAATTTAACAGTAGAGCATGCTTTTAAGGTGGGACGCTTTCTTGGGTGGTACTTTGGAAAAGATCACAAAGCCCAGATCGTCATCGGCAAGGATACCAGAAGGAGCAGCTATATGTTTGAATATTCTCTGGTAGCAGGTCTTACTGCCTCTGGAGCAGATGTATTCCTTCTTCATGTGACCACTACTCCTAGTGTTTCTTACGTAGTGAGAACAGAAAATTTTGACTGTGGTATTATGATCTCTGCCAGCCATAATCCCTTTTATGATAATGGAATTAAAATCATTAACGGGAATGGACAGAAAATGGAAGCAGATGTGGAGTCCCAGATTGAAGCATATATAGATGGGGAAATTCCAGAGCTGCCTTTGGCAAAAAGGGAGAATATCGGCCGGACGGTAGATTTTTCAGCGGGGAGAAACCGCTATATCGGCTATCTGATCTCCATTCCGACCCGTGCGTTTAAAAATGTCCGTGTAGGACTGGACTGCGCCAATGGAAGCGCTTCTGCCATTGCAAAGAGTGTTTTTGATGCGTTAGGCGCAAAAACCTATGTGATCCATAATGAACCGGACGGAACCAATATTAATACAAACTGCGGCTCCACCCATATTGAAGAACTGAAAAAATTTGTAAAAGAAAAGCAGCTGGATGTGGGATTCGCCTATGACGGAGATGCGGACAGGTGTATTGCTGTGGATGATCAGGGTAATGAAGTCAACGGAGATTTGATTTTGTATGTCTGCGGCAAATATATGAAAGAGCAGGGCCAGCTGAATAATAATACTATCGTTACTACCGTAATGTCTAATCTGGGACTTTATAAGGCCCTTGAGAGAGAAGGGATTTCCTATGAGCAAACTGCGGTAGGGGATAAATATGTCTGCGAGAATATGATGACCAATGGACACTCTATAGGAGGAGAGCAGTCAGGACATATTATTTTCTCAAAGCATGCGACTACCGGAGATGGAATTCTTACTTCCCTTAAGCTTATGGAAGTGATCATCGAAAAGAAAGTTCCCCTCAGCACTTTGATAAGGGAAGTTAAGATCTATCCACAGGTATTAAAGAATGTCAGGGTCTATGATAAAAAACAGGCGAGAGAGAATCAGAAAGTAATAGAAGCTATAAAGAGAGTAGAATCTGCTCTTGGCAGCGATGGAAGAATCCTGGTACGGGAGAGTGGAACAGAACCCCTTATCCGGGTGATGGTAGAAGCTTCTACAGACCAGATCTGTGAAGAATATGCGCAGCAGGTAGTAGATGCCATGGAGGCTGAAAATCTGATCCTTCGCTGAAGAAACGGAGATGTACAGGTGAAGAAAAGAGTCTTTGCAGGGATAGGAGTAGCCATGCTGTGCCTTTTAGGAGGCTGCAGTCATACGCCCACTTCATATGAGACAGGAATAAAAAATCTGGAAGAAAAAAATTATACTGAGGCCATAGGAAATTTTCAGGATGCAGTGAAAGAAGAAGACCATACTGTAGAATCCTGGCGGGGAATCGGCGTGGCCTGGACAGAGCAGAAAGTTTATGATAAAGCCCAGGAAGCTTTTGAGACAGCTTTGGGGCTTGTCAGAAGCTCTGATCAGGCAATGGAAAAAGATCTTTATCTGTATCTGGCAGATGCCCAATATCATCAGGAAGACTACGAAGGCTGTCTGGAAACCTGCAATACTCTTTTGGAAGGCAGCAGGGAAAAGGATGGATACTTCCTCAGAGGCAGCGCTTATCTGCACTTAAAAGAGTATAGCCAGGCTGAAGAAGATTTTTCCAGAGTAATAGAAGGGTCTGAAGATTACCAGGACTATCTGGATATTTTTATGGTATACAGAGAGTGCGGATTAAATGCAGATGGCAGCGGGTATTTGGAACAAGCGGCAGAAATAAGACCTGGAGACGGGGAGGATTATTATCACCGGGGAAGGGTATACTATTATCTGGGAGATTATGAAAACGCAGAAAACGATCTGAAAGAGGCTGTGGAAAGAGACTATCCTATGGCACAGATCTATCTGGGGAAGCTTTATTTTGCTGCAGGAGATAGGGAAAAAGCTAGGGAGGCTTATGAGCAGTGCATGGACACAGAGGAGCTGAAAGCAGAAGCCTGCAACGGGATGGCTTACTGCAGTATTCAGGAAGAAGACTACGAATCGGCTCTGTCCTATGTCCAGGAAGGTCAGAAAGAGGAAGACAGCGAGGAGCAGCCGGCTCTTCTGTTTAATGAAATCGTCATTTACGAAAAAATGGCGGACTATGATTCAGCGAAAGAGAAACTCCGTGAGTATCTGGAATTATATCCAGGGGATATCGATGCTGTAAGAGAAAATTATTTGTTGGAGACGAGATAAGAAGCTGCCTTGAGAAATCTATGAGCTGTTAAAGCTGTTTCTCAAGGCGGCTTTGTTCAATTATAGGAGTATTTATGGAATTATATGAATTAAAAGAAGAAACAGAAAGAGTGATCCTGGTGGGAGTGGCCACCAGAGAAAATGAAGATGTGCAGGATTCTCTGGATGAATTAGAAGAATTGGTGGAAACTGCAGGCGCGGAGACTGTGGGAAGAGTGGTGCAGAGCCGGGAAGGAATCCATCCTGGCTATTATGTAGGATCCGGAAAGCTGGAAGAAATCCAGATGGCAGTCCGGGCGCTGGATGCCACGGGGATCGTCTGTGATGATGAGTTATCTCCCTCTCAGATAAACAATCTGGAAAGGGAGCTGGACTGTAAAGTGATGGACAGGACAGTGGTGATCCTGGATATATTTGCCAGTCATGCCAGGACCAGTGAAGGGAAAATACAGGTAGAACTGGCTCAGCTGCGATACCGTGCCGCAAGGCTGACAGGGCTTGGCACATCTTTGTCCAGACTTGGAGGCGGGATCGGAACCAGAGGACCCGGAGAAAAGAAACTGGAAATGGACAGACGTCTTATTAAAACCAGGATTTCTCAGCTGAAGCGGGAACTGGAACAGGTGAAGAGACACCGGGAGCTTCTCCGGGAGGGCAGAAATAAAGACTGCCTTATGACAGGGGCTATTGTGGGGTATACAAATGCAGGAAAGTCAACCCTTCTGAATGCTCTGACTCATGCAGGGGTACTGGAAGAGGATAAACTTTTTGCAACCTTGGATCCAACTACCAGAGCTTTGGAACTTCCGGGAAAACAGAAGATTTATCTTACCGACACAGTAGGATTTATACGAAAGCTGCCCCATCATTTAATCGAAGCATTTAAGAGTACTTTGGAAGAGGCAAAATATGCAGATGTGATCATCCATGTTGTGGACGCGTCAAATCCTCAGATGGATGAGCAGATGTTTGTGGTATATCAGACACTGAAGGAGCTGGGAGTTCAGAGCAAAAAGATAATCACACTTTTTAATAAACAGGATAAAACTTCAGGGGAGCAGATATTCCGAGATTTTCAGGCAGACTATGTACTGAAGATTTCTGCAAAAACAGGAGAAGGCCTGGAAGAGTTTAAACAGGTCATGGAGAAAATCCTTACAGAAAACCAGATTTATCTGGAAAGAAATTACGGCTATCAGGAGGCTGGAAAAATTCAGCTGATCCGGAAATATGGACAGCTGTTGGCGGAGGAGTATACACCGGAGGGGATCTATGTGAAGGCCAGAGTGCCTGCCAGTATTTATGGAAAGATTGAAGAAGACAGGAAAGTATAAAAGAAAAAACCGATGAGGGGTGCGATTCTCATCGGTTTTTTCTCTATCAAAACTTAGAAGCTGGCTTATATTCAGGATGAAAGATTACTTATTATTATTTTTTACTTCCATCATTTTCATAGCGCGGACTTTTAACGGCAGTCCGAAGAGCGTGATAAATCCGTCAGCATCATGATGGTCATACAAATCTCCTGTTGTAAAGGAAGCAAGTGATTCATTGTACAGGCTGTAAGGAGAAGTGGTGCCTGCCTTTATGATATTGCCTTTATATAACTTTAATTTTACTTCGCCGGTCACATATTTCTGGGTAGATTCTACAAAGGCCTGGATAGCTTCTCTCAGAGGGGTAAACCATTTTCCTTCATATACTACCTGAGCAAGCTGACTTCCTAATTTTTTCTTTGCTTCCATGGTATCTCTGTCTAAGGTCAGCTCTTCCAGCTGATCATGTGCTTCCATAAGAATAGTTCCGCCCGGAGTCTCGTAAACACCTCTGGATTTCATTCCAACCACCCGGTTTTCTACGATATCAATAATGCCGATACCGTTTTCACCGCCTAAACGGTTCAGTTCTGTGATAATCTCAGAAACTTTCATGGCTTTTCCGTTTAAGGTTTTGGGAACACCCGCCTCAAAAGTCATAGTGATTTCAGTTTCTTTATCAGGCGCTTTTTCCGGTGTCACACTTAATACCAGAAGATTATCATAGTTTGGTTCCTGAGAAGGGTCTTCCAGTTCCAGACCTTCATGGCTGATATGCCACAGGTTTCTGTCGCGGCTGTAGCTGTGGCTGGCATCAAAAGGAAGATCAATGCCATGAGCTTTGCAGAATGCGATTTCATCTTCTCTTGACTGCATGGTCCACACATCTGTCATACGCCAGGGAGCGATGATCTTAATATCCGGAGCTAATGCTTTGATGCTTAATTCAAAACGGATCTGGTCATTGCCTTTTCCTGTGGCACCGTGACAAATAGCCACAGCACCCTCTTTTCTGGCGATTTCTACCAATTTTTTTGCGATTCCCGGACGGGCCATAGAGGTGCCCAGGAGATATTTGTGTTCATAAACAGCTCCTGCCTGGACACATGGCATAATGTAGTCTTCACAGAATTCATCTACAATATCCTCTATATATAATTTAGAAGCGCCGGAAAGTTTCGCACGCTCATCCAATCCTTCCAGCTCTGCACCCTGTCCGCAGTTTACACAACAGCAGATTACATCGTAATCAAAATTTTCCTTTAACCAGGGAATTAAAGCAGTGGTATCCAGACCGCCGGAATATGCTAAAACAACTTTTTCTTTCATAAGATGTCCTCCTGAAAATCTATAAAATGTTCAATTTGTTTCGTTGCTATTGGTACTATACAACAATTATTATAATTATGCAATAGAAAATTATAAAAAATTTTCTTTATGACAGAGAGTTATATTGGATATTAACCAGTGATATGGTTACTTAAAACTAAGAAATTATGCAAACGAGAACGACAAAAAAATTAAAAACAGATCTTGCATATATATTAAGATAGATGTATAATTATTCAATATTTCGGATGAAATATGCATAAATTCTGCTTGCATGCGCAGGAGAACAGGAGTATTATGGACACAGACAACTGCCGGACGAAGATTTGGTACATGAGGGCAGGAATGAAAAGGAAATGAGGATAAAGGTATGATAAAAGCAGGGATCATCGGAGCTACCGGATACGCAGGAGGAGAATTGGTACGTCTTCTTCTGGGTCATAAAAATGCAGAGATTAAATGGTATGGCTCCAGAAGCTATATTGATAAAAAATATTATGAAGTATATCAGAATATGTTTGAACTTGTAGAAGATACTTGTCTGGATGATAATATGAAAGAACTGGCAGACCAGGTAGATGTGATTTTCACAGCTACGCCCCAGGGTTTGTGTGCCTCTATGATAAATGAAGAAATCCTTTCAAAGGTAAAAATCATAGATTTAAGCGCGGATTTTCGTATTAAAGATGTAAAGATTTATGAAGAGTGGTATAAGATTCCCCATAAAGCGCCTGAGTTTATATCGGAAGCTGTGTATGGCCTGTGCGAGATCAACAGGGAAGCGGTAAAAAAAGCCAGACTTGTGGCAAATCCAGGCTGTTATACCACATGCAGCATCCTTACCTGCTACCCTTTAGTAAAAGAAGGGATCATTGATCCGGATACACTGATCATTGATGCAAAATCCGGCACTTCAGGAGCAGGCCGGGGCGCTAAAGTGGACAATCTTTTTTGTGAAGTAAATGAAAATATGAAGGCTTACAGTGTTGGGAACCACAGACATACTCCGGAAATTGAGGAACAGCTGGGATATGCGGCTGGAAAGAAGCTTACTTTAAGCTTTACCCCCCATCTGGTACCTATGAACAGAGGTATTCTTGCAACTGCTTATGCTTCTCTGACAAAAGCAGTATCTTACGAAGAAGTTAAAGAAATTTATGATAAATATTATAAAAAAGAGAAGTTTATCCGGGTACTGGACAAGGATCTTTATCCTCAGACAAAATGGGTAGAGGGAAGCAATTATGTGGATATCAATTTTAAGATTGATCCAAGAACCAACAGGATTATTATGATGGGGGCTATTGACAATCTGGTAAAAGGAGCAGCAGGACAGGCGGTGCAGAACATGAACCTTATGTTTGGTGAAGAAGAAGATCAGGGACTTCAGTTAGTCCCTATGTTCCCATAAGTAAGGAGAAAGGAGAATTAAATAGATATGGAAAATAAAATTCTTGAAATAGACGGAGGGGTGACAGCTGCCCGGGGATTTCAGGCAGCAGGACTGGCAGCAGGGATCAAAAAGGGAGGAAAAAAAGACATGGCTATGATCTACAGTGAAAAGCCTTGTGTCTGTGCCGGTACTTTTACTACGAATGTGGTGAAGGCAGCTCCGGTAAAGTGGGATCAGAAAGTGGTGGAAGAGTCTTCCTTTGCCCAGGCAGTAGTATGCAACAGCGGTATTGCAAATGCATGTACAGGCCAGGAGGGATACGAAGCCTGTAAATCAACAGCTCAGGCGGCGGGTCTGGCTTTGGATATTCCTGCTGACAGTGTACTGGTGGCCTCTACGGGGGTGATCGGACAGCAGCTTCCTGTGGCGGTTCTGGAGGAGGGCGTTAAGAATCTGGTTCCGCTTCTGATGGGAACTCGAGAGGCAGGTATTCTGGCTGCAGAAGCTATTATGACTACGGATACTGTAAAAAAGGAAGCTGCTGTGGAGATAGAGCTTTCTGGCAAGAAAGTTACCATAGGCGGAATGTGCAAAGGATCCGGAATGATCCATCCCAATATGTGCACTATGCTTTCTTTCATTACTACAGATGCAGACATAGACAAGGGACTTTTAAAAGAGGCATTAAAAGAAAGTGTCCAGGACTCTTATAATATGATCTCCGTAGATGGAGATACTTCTACAAATGATACGGTGCTTGTCCTGGCGAACGGACTGGCAGAAAATCCTAAGATCACAGAGAAAGACCAGGATTATGAAGTGTTTAAGAAAGCGCTGGATCATGTGAACAAGACATTAGCCCAGAAGATCGCAGGAGACGGAGAAGGGGCGACAGCTCTATTTGAGGTCAGGGTAATAGGCGCTCAGACGAAAGAACAGGCAGTCACTCTCAGCAAATCTGTGATCACTTCTAATCTGACAAAAGCCGCTATCTTCGGACATGATGCGAATTGGGGAAGGATCCTTTGCGCCATGGGATATTCGGGAGCCCAGTTTGATCCGGACAGGGTGGACCTGATATTTGAAAGCAAGGCGGGAAGGATACAGATCATGAAAGACGGTATTGGAACAGATTACAGCGAGGAAGAGGCTACAAAAATATTGTCTCAGGATAAGGTGACTGTGATCGCGGATATTAAAATGGGTCAGGAGACCGCCACTGCCTGGGGCTGTGATCTTACCTATGATTATGTAAAAATAAATGCGGACTACCGCTCATAAGGGGGAAATGGAAATGGTAAAGCAGAAATATCTGGATAAGGCAGAGGTGCTCATTGAAGCCCTTCCCTATATCCAGAGATTTAACAGAAAAATCATTGTAGTAAAATACGGCGGAAGCGCTATGGTAGACGAGCAGCTGAAGAAAACGGTGATCCAGGACGTAGTACTTTTAAAGCTGGTAGGATTTAAACCCATCATTGTACACGGAGGGGGAAAGGAGATCAGCCGCTGGGTCAGCAAGGTTGGAAAAGAACCTCAGTTTATCAACGGCCTGCGGGTAACAGACGAAGAAACCATGGAGCTGGCGGAAATGGTTTTAAATAAAGTCAATAAAGAACTGGTAGCCCTGGTAGAATCTCTGGGAGTAAAAGCAGTGGGCGTAAGCGGTAAGGACGGAAACCTTCTGAAAGTGGAGAAAAAATATTCCAACGGGCAGGATATCGGCTTTGTTGGAAATATTACAGAAGTCAACCCGAAAATCCTTTCCGACCTTCTGGAAAAGGATTTTCTTCCCATCGTCTGCCCGGTGGGAATGGATGAAAATTTTCAGACGTATAATATTAATGCAGATGACGCCGCCTGCGCCATTGCAAAGCAGATGCATGCAGAAAAGCTGGCTTTCCTTACAGATATTGAAGGGGTTTACAGAAATCCGGAGGATCCTTCTACTTTGATTTCCAAGCTTTTCGTGAAAGAAGCCAGAGAACTGATCAACAGCGGCAATGTGGGAGGCGGAATGATCCCGAAACTCCAGAATTGTGTGGACGCCATTGAAGGTGGAGTATCTAGAGTCCATATCCTGGACGGCAGGATCAAACACTGCTTGCTTCTGGAAATCTTTACAGACAAAGGTATCGGAACCGCGATTTTGAGAAAGGATGGAATACAGTATTATGACGTGCAGTAAAGAATATATGGACAGAGCTGAAAAAGCAGTGCTTCATACATATAACCGTTTTCCGGTAGTTCTGGACCGGGGAGAAGGCGTGAGGCTGTTTGATCTGGATGGAAAAGAATATCTGGATTTTGGGGCAGGAATTGCTGTTTTTGCTCTTGGATATGGAAATAAAGCCTATAATCAGGCTTTGAAAGATCAGATCGACAAACTGATCCATACTTCAAATCTTTTTTACAATACACCTATGATAGAAGCTGCGGAAAAACTTTTAAAAGCCTCTGGACTGAGCAAGGTTTTCTTCACCAACAGCGGTACGGAAGCTATCGAAGGAGCGATCAAGGCGGCCAGGAAATATGCCTGGCTCAAAGACAAGGGCACAGACCATGAGATCATCGCCATGAGACATTCTTTCCATGGCAGAAGCCTGGGGGCTCTTTCCGTTACAGGAAATGCCCACTATCAGGAACCTTTCAAACCTTTGATCGGCGGAATCCGCTTTGCGGATTTTAATGATCTGGACAGTGTCAGAGAGCAGATCACAGAAAAGACCTGTGCTATCATCCTGGAACCTGTACAGGGAGAAGGGGGAATTTATCCGGCCAGCAAAGAATTTCTTCAGGGGGTCCGCAGACTCTGCGATGAAAAAGATATCCTTTTAGTCCTGGATGAAATCCAATGCGGGATGGGCAGGACCGGCAGCATGTTTGCCTTCCAGTCCTACGGAGTGATGCCGGATATTATGACTTCTGCAAAGGCTTTAGGCTGCGGTGTACCGGTAGGAGCCTTTGTGTTAAATGAAAAAACAGCTGAAAATTCTCTGGAGCCGGGGGATCACGGAACTACTTACGGAGGAAATCCCCTTGCCTGCAGTGCGGTAAGCAAAGTTTTTGACTTGTTTGAAGAGGAAAAGATCCTGGAGCATGTTCAGAAGACGGCCCCTTATCTGGAGAAAAAACTGGATGAACTGGTGGAAAAATATGATTTTCTTACAGAGAGAAGAGGAAAAGGTCTGATGCAGGGCCTTGTGGTCAGCGGAAGACCTGTAGGAGAGATTATTAATAAAGGCATTGAAAATGGCCTGTTCGTACTTTCAGCAGGCTCTGATGTGCTCCGGTTTGTTCCGCCTCTGATCATTTCGGAAGCTGATATTGACGAGATGATAGAAAAACTGGAAAAATCTTTTTAGCAAATAGGAATGAAATTCCTCCTTATGGAGAAAATATGTATCATATTATCAAACGCCTTTTTGATATGCTGTCAAAAAGGCGTTGTTTTCGGAGGAATGGAAATTATGTGGGGAATCATGATCGCCCTTATATCAGGTGCTTTGATGAGTATACAGGGAGTGTTTAATACAGAGGTGACGAAACAGACCAGTCTGTGGGTGTCTACCGGCTGGGTCCAGTTTTCTGCTTTGCTGGTCTGTATTGGAGCCTGGTTTTTTACAGGAAGGGAAAGAATAGGAGAACTGGCTCTTGTAAACCACAGATACCTTTTGCTGGGAGGGGTGATCGGGGCTTTTATTACGGTGACCGTGATCCAGAGCATGTCTTCCCTGGGACCTGCCAGATCCGCGATGCTTATCGTAGTGGCTCAGCTGGCGGTTGCCTATGGGATTGAGCTTTTGGGATTATTCGGAGTAGAAAGAGCGCCTTTTGAATGGAGAAAACTTTTGGGGATGGTGATTGCTATAGCCGGGATTGTTATTTTTAAATGGGAATAATCTACAAAAACAGCCCTGAAAAAAGGCTGTTTTTTTATGTTGTCAATTTTGGGGTCAGATGTTATACTGAGTATACATTTCTAATAAACATTTCAGGCAGTTCAGCTTTGAATTTCCAAATTAAGAAGAAAAACAGGCGGAGTTTTCAGAATGTATTGTGAAAAATCGTAAGGAATTTTATAAGAACTTGGAAAATAGATATTGTAAAGCGTCTTTAAATTCGTTACAATAAATACAGTTATACATACTGGACTTATTCTGTCTGACTGGAGAAAAGAGGTATGTATAATGAAAAACATATGGATGCTGTTTATTTTAGGAGCAGGAATTCTGACGGTTTCCTGCAGTGCCGAGAAGAAAGAAATTTTGATCGGCCAATCTCAGGAGATAGTGCAGGAGCAGGCGGCAGAATCTGAGGAAGATTCAGATGATGGAGAAGAATCCGGAGACAGCGGGGAGAAAAAAGCCACTGTCTGGGTTGATGTATGCGGAGCTGTGAAAAAACCAGGCGTCTATGAACTGGAAGAAGATTCCAGGGTTTTTCAGGCTATTGAGGCGGCGGGAGGATTTTCAGAAGACGCAGACGCCCTCTGGCTGAATCAGGCAGCAATCCTATCTGACGGAGAAAAGATCCAGGTCTATACTTTGGAAGAAACCCAGGCCATGAAGGACCAGGGAATTGTTTCTTCTGAAGAAGAGAAAGCCGCTTCTGAAGAAGAAAATGAAAAGATCAATATCAACGAAGCCTCTGTAGATGAATTACAGGATATTCCCGGAATTGGCGAGGTGCGGGCTCAGGCTATTGCGGATTACCGGGAAGAAGCTGGAGGCTTTAAGAGTATAGAGGATATTCAGGAAGTTCCCGGGATTAAAGGCAAGACTTTTGAAAAAATAGCAGATTATATTACGGTAGAATAGGAGATCACAGATGAGCAGAAGAGTGTTGGTTGTTGATGATGAGAAGCTGATTGTTAAAGGAATCCGTTTTAGTTTGGAACAGGATGACATGGAGGTAGATTGTGCTTATGACGGAGAAGAAGCTCTGGAAAAAGCAAAGACAAAGGAAT
The DNA here is from genome assembly GCA_019118685.1 of Candidatus Blautia merdipullorum. GTDB lineage: Bacteria > Bacillota > Clostridia > Lachnospirales > Lachnospiraceae > Blautia > Blautia merdipullorum. Next base: position 7,220 of record DWYL01000006.1, on the reverse strand, counting down.
ATGATATGATCCTTTTGGATATTATGCTTCCTAAAATGACAGGTCTGGAAGTATGCCAGCAGATCCGGGAATTTTCCAGCGTCCCCATTATTATGCTTACCGCAAAAGGGGAAGATATGGATAAGATTTTAGGTCTGGAATATGGCGCAGATGATTATATCACAAAGCCTTTTAATATTTTGGAGGTAAAGGCCAGGATCAAGGCGATCATGCGCCGGGCCAGCAAAGAGGAGAAAAAAGAAAGCGCTGAAAAGGTTCTGGTCAGCGGGGATCTGAAGCTGGATCTGGAAGGCAGAAGGGTGTTTATCGGAGACAGAGAGATCAACCTGACTGCAAAGGAATTTGATCTTTTAGAGCTTCTGGCGAAGAACCCTAATAAAGTATACAGCAGAGAAAACCTGCTGAATCTGGTTTGGGGATATGAGTATCCTGGAGATGTGCGGACTGTAGACGTGCATATCCGACGCCTGAGAGAAAAGATCGAGACAGTGCCCAGTGATCCCAAGTATGTCCATACCAAGTGGGGGATCGGATACTATTTCCAGGGATAGAACCCCCGAGTCCAGGAGCCGTTGTGCAAAACTGCTGATGCCTGTTTGCGCAGCGGCTCTGTTTCTTTTAACAGCGGAGAAGAAAAAGGAGATTAAATAAATGCGGATCAAGCCTAAACTGTCATTTTTTAAAAGTCTTCGGTTCCGGATCATGGTGATCATGATCATAATCGGAATTGTTCCAGGATTTATAATAGAAGGAATGCTCATTGGCTCTTATGAGGACAGGGCTGTGGAGTTAAGACAGATCACAGTCAGAAACCAGTGTGATATTCTGGGAAATCAGCTGATGAGAGAAGGATATTTGCAGCAGAAGTCGGAGGTGATAGATGGAGAATTGTCTATGATTTCCTCTGCTTTTAGCGCCAGAGTCCTGGTCATTAACAGAAACGGCAGGATTATTGAAGATACCTATGATATTGATGAGGGAAAATATGCCTTTTCAGAAGAAGTGATCCAGTGCTTTGAAGGGGTCAACAATAGTGTTTACGACAGGAACAACACATACATTGAACTGACGATCCCTCTGACAAATGGAAATTCAGATCAGATCGAGGGAGTCATGCTTGTAAGCACTTCAACCATTGAGATACAGGACACCATCGGCAGAATGGAGCATAGAGGAAATCTGCTGATGTTGATCATCAGTATGCTGGTGATTTTTTTCAGCTTTATAGTATCTAAGATTCTGGTCAAACCTTTTTCCAGAGTAAGTAAGGCCATCGAGGAACTGACAGACGGCTATCTGGATGAGGAGATTTCCGTAACAGATTATACAGAGACGGAAATGATTACCAATGTATTTAATAAACTGCTGAAGAGAATGAAGATCCTGGACGATTCCAGGCAAGAGTTTGTGGCAAATGTGTCCCACGAATTGAAAACACCGATGACTTCCATAAAAGTACTGGCAGATTCTCTGGCTGGACAGGAGGATGTCCCGGTAGAACTATATAAAGAATTTATGCAGGATATTACGGTGGAAATCGACAGGGAAAATAAAATCATCACAGACCTGCTGGCATTGGTAAAAATGGACAGAAAGGCATCCGATCTGAATATCCAGAAAGTAAGTATCAACGAATTGCTGGAAAATATACTGAAGAGATTAAAACCTATTGCGGATAAGAAAAAAGTGGAATTAGTGCTGGAGAGCTACCGGCCTGTAGTAGCTGAGATAGATGAAGTGAAACTTAGCCTGGCTTTTTCCAATCTGGTAGAAAATGGGATCAAGTATAATATAGAAGAGGGATGGGTACATGTTACTCTGAACGCAGATCATAAATACTTTTATGTGACAGTATCAGATTCCGGAATGGGCATTCCTGAAGAATCTATTGATAAGATTTTTGAGAGATTTTACCGGGTAGATAAGTCTCACTCAAGAGAAATCGGAGGAACCGGCCTGGGACTTGCCATTACCAGAAATGCTATTGTGATGCACAGAGGTGCGATAAAAGTAAAAAGCAAGGAACATCAGGGAACTACATTTTCCGTAAGGATCCCTTTGAATTATATTGCATAGGAGGGACTGAAGTGAAAAAGATCAGAAGAATACTGGCATTTTTTTTGAGCATATGTCTTTTAGCAGGGGTATCAAGCTGCAGAGAAAGAACAGAAGAGGGAACGTCGGAATATTCCATGTATTACCTGGCATTGTCAGAGACAAAGCTGGAAACAGTGCCGTATGAACCTTCGGAGAACACAACAGCGGCTATGATAGAAGAAATATATCAGATGCTTTCGCAGCCCTCTGATTCAGAAGAGTATCTGAAACTGCTTCCAGATAATGTAACGATGAATAGTTACACTTATGAAGGGCAGACTGTAACTCTTGATTTTAATGAAGAATATAAAAAAATGAATAACGCCAGGGAAATTCTGGTAAGAACCGGTATTGTCATGGCGTTTACCCAGATCCCCGGGGTGGCCTATGTGGTATTTTTGGAAGAAGGAAGTCCTATGACAGATTCAGATGGAAATGACATCGGACTTATGGAAAGAAATTCCTTTGTAGAAAATGAAGGGCAGAACATTAACTCCTATGTTTATGCAGACTTAAACCTGTATTTCTCAAATCAGGACGGGGACCGTCTTGTGAGAGAAAACCGCCGGATCCACTACAGCAGCAATGTGCCTCTGGAAAGGGTGGTAGTGGAAAAACTTCTGGAAGGACCTAAAGAGGATGGGCTGCTGCCCACGTTGTCATCAAATACCAAACCTTTGGGCGTTTCTATTGTTGACGGCATATGTTATGTAAATTTGGATAAGAGCTTTCTCACAGAAACAATGAGCGTTCAGCAGGAGCTGCCGATTTATTCCATCGTAAATTCGCTGGTGGATGCCTGCAATATACATGGCGTCCAGATTTCCGTAGAAGGCGATACAAAAATAACTTTTCGGGAAAGTATGAATCTGGATCAGATATATGAAGCTGATTACAGTTATCTGGAGAGTAATGATGAAAATTAAAAGGCCCCTCTGCACTGCTGCTTTCATCTGGGCGGCAGTGTTGTGGCTGCTGGGGAGGACAGGGCTGGACTTTTTCAGCTTTGCTTCCCCGGATCCTCCCATTAAAATTGAGAAAGAAAAGGTGGTTGCCACAGGGACAGTCTATCAAAAAGATGTTTATGATTCTATTACAAATCTTTATCTTAGAAATTCAAATCTGATTATTCAGGAAAAAAAATACCCAATAGAAAATATAAAAGTAACTTTAGAAAATCAAAAACTCACAGATTCTGTATTCCAGGGGGATCTGACTGCTGTATATGGGAGTTTAGAACAGATTCCCAGAGCTTCCAATCCCGGACAATTCGATGAAAGGTCTTATTATTATCCAAGAAAAGTAAAGTGGTATCTGGAGGGAATGGAATTTCAGGTTCTCCGGAAAAAGGAAAATCAGGTTTTGTATATACAGAGCCAGATCAGAGAAAGGATGAAAGAAGGAATACAGAAGGCTTTTGGAGAAGAAAAAGGAGGCATTATCCAGGCCATGGTGCTTGGAGAAAAAGGGGAGCTGGGACAGGAGAATAAACTGCTGTTTCAGATCATGGGGACTTCCCATGTTCTGGCCATTTCCGGCATGCACCTTTCTGTCCTTGGGTGGGGATTTTATAAGCTGTTAGTGAAGATGCGACTTTCGGTAAAGGTAGCAGGGATCCTGGCGGCAGCAGCCATGGTCTTTTATGGGGAGCTTACAGGCAGCGGAGCTGCTGCTGTACGAGCGGTGATCATGTTCGCTGTTTCTATAGGAGCCCTTCTTTTAAAGCGGACATATGATTTTTTATCTGCTTTATCTCTGTCGGCTATTCTCTTGCTGGCAGAAAGCCCTCTTTATTTGTATGACAGCAGCTTTATCCTTTCTTTTGGAGCGGTTCTGGGACTGGCTGCCGTTCATCCGGTACTGTTTCCTCCGGGAAAGAAAAAATATAAAACGAATCTTTGGGGAAAAGTAAAAAAGGAACTGGATGCAGGTATTTTTTCCAGCATTTCTGTCTGGAGCATTCTGCTGCCTATATCGATGTACTTTTTTTATGAACTGTCCGTCTGGGGGTTTTTAGTAAATCTTCTTATTTTACCGACAGTGGGTGTTTTGCTGATCTCTGGGCTGGCAGGGGGGATTCTGGGCCTGCTGCCGGGCCTGCTTCTGGCCAGGGCAGGTGCATTACCGGGTATTCTTATTTTGGAGTTTTATATCCATATTGGTAAATCTGTACAGAAGCTTCCGGTTTTTTTGTGGATCACAGGGAAACCGGATATCTGGCAGTGTCTGTTTTATTATGGGATACTGGCAGGAATCTTGTTGATCAAAAAGAAGGGAAAGAGGATCTTTGCAGGAAAACTGGCAGCTATGACAGCAGCTCTGTGCCTACTGTTTCTCCGTTTTCCGGAAGGACGCTTAAAAGTAACCTTCTTAGATGTGGGACAGGGAGACTGCGCCTGTATACAGCAGGGGAAAGATGTCTGCTATATTATTGACGGAGGGAGCAGTACAATTTCCCGGGCAGGACAATACAGGATCCTGCCATTTCTAAAAGAACAGGGGATCAGAACTGTAGACGGGATTTTTGTCTCTCATATGGATGAAGATCATGTAAACGGTATCCTGGAGATCTTGGAAATGATAAAGGAGAGAAAAACCGGATTGAAGGTTGAAAGGCTGTTCCTTTCAAAGTGCAAAGGGACAAGGGAGCAGAGAGAACAGCTGGAAGAGGCGGGGAAAAAAGCAGGCTGTGAAATTTATTATATAGAAAAAGGAAGTGAAATCTCTTCGGGAAATCTGAAGATCACCTGTTTATCTCCCGAGAATCAGGAGATGGGAAGCAATGAAGGTTCTCAGGCCCTTTATATAGAAATGGAAGAATGCGCCCTTTTGTTTACCGGAGATATAGAGGGAGAAGGTGAGGAAGATATGATCTCTTTGTGCGAAAATGCAGAGAAACGATGTGATATTTTAAAAGTGGCCCATCATGGCTCAAAAAATTCTACGCCAGATAAACTTTTGGATGTCTTACAGCCCCAGGCTGCGGTTATCTCCTGCGGAGAGGAGAATCTGTACGGACATCCTCATCAAGAACTTATAGAACGGCTGAATGCCCGGGAAATGCAGATATATGAGACAAAAGAGCAGGGGGCGGTATCTGCGGTATGGGATGGGGAAAAGATCCGGATGACTTTTCAGTATGAAAAATCCGTGATAGAATAGGAAAAGGAAAACCTGAAAAGGAGAGCAGCATGAAAAATTTACAAGAGGATATTCAAAAACAGAATTTTAAAAAGGTATATCTTCTATACGGAGAGGAAAAATATCTTTTGCAGCAATATAAGGACAGACTTCAGAAAGCTTTGGTTCCGGAGGGTGACACTATGAATTTTTCCCTTTTTCAGGGAAAGAAGACGGAGCCTAAGGAAGTGATAGAACTGGCGGAGACACTGCCTTTTTTTGCAGATAGAAGGGTGATCTTTCTGGAAGATACAGGTTTCTTTAAAAATCAGTGTCAGGATCTGCCGGAATACCTGGCAGAGCTTCCTGATTATCTCTGTATGGTTTTTGTGGAAGATCAGGTAGATAAAAGAAGCCGCATGTATAAAGGAGTAAAAAAATATGGAAGAGTTGTAGAATTCGGACAGCAGGATACGAAGACTCTCATACGATGGATATTGGGAATCCTGAAGAGAGAAGGCAGGAAGATCACCCAGAGAGATATGGAATTGTTCCTGGAGAAAACAGGGACAGATATGGGAAACATAGAAAATGAACTGGAAAAGCTTTTAAGTTATACAATAGGAAGAGATGTGATCTCCCGGGAAGATATAGAGGCTGTATGTACGGACCAGATTTCCAGTCATATTTTTGATATGCTCCGGGCTGTTACAGAGAAGAAACAGAAAAAGGCCCTTGATCTTTATTATGACCTTTTAGCTTTGAAAGAACCTCCTATGCGTATTTTGTTTCTTCTGGCAAGGCAGTTCAATCTCATATGGCAGGTCAAGGAACTGGAGAAAGAAGGATATGATCAGGGAAGAACTGCTAAAAAAACAGGCCTGCAGCCTTTTGTAGTACGGAATTACAGCATATACGGCAGAAGATACAGTAAGGAAGAATTAGAGGTTATAGTGAAAGAATGTGTGGATACGGAAGAAAAAGTAAAAACAGGACAATTAACAGATACCCTTAGTGTAGAACTGCTTCTGATCAAATTCAGCAGCTGAGAGCTAAAAAATGCCTTCTGGCCGATGACGGGCAGCCAGAAGGCTTTTCTTTATATGTCTATAGAAAATTAATCAAGTGTGTTTACGGCTTTTGCTAAGCGGGAAACTTTTCTTGCAGCGTTGTTTTTGTGGTAAACGCCCTTTGTAGCAGCTTTATCAATAGTAGAAATTGCATTTTTTAATGCAGCAGTAGCAGCTTCCTTGTCTTTTGCAGCAACAGCAGCTTCTACTTTTTTGATTGATGTTTTTACTGCTGATCTGATAGATTTGTTTCTCTCAGCTTTAGTTCTGTTTACTAAAATTCTTTTCTTTGCAGATTTAATGTTAGCCAAAGTGTACACCTCCAAATGTAATCTTTCAAACTTTTTTACTATTTATTATCTGTATCGGAGAAGACACGGAACACTCCGATATTACATGCTTTTTCATTCTAGTGTATTTGGAGAGAAATGTCAATACATAAAATCTTTGAAATTGCAAAAAATATGGAAAAACAGGCATAGAAAGGATGTTTTTTCATGGCAATGGGAAGAATTCATACAGACCTGGCATTGGAGACAAAAGAAAAATTTGAAGAGGATCATGTAGAGATCAGAGGAGTGGAGATCCAGGAGGATTATGATGAGAAAAAGGATATCCGGACGACTGTGGTAAAGATCAAAACAGAAAACGGGGCCAAAGCTATGGGGAGATCCCAGGGAGTCTATATTACCCTGGAAGCCCCCAACATGTCTGTGCCGGATGAGGACTACCACAGGGAGATATCCAAAGAGATCTCCCGACATGTAAAGGCCCTCCTTCCGGATAAGGAGGATCTCAGCGTGCTGGTGGTAGGCCTGGGAAACAGGGAAGTCACACCAGATGCTCTGGGGCCTGACGTAGTGGCAAATCTCCGAATTACCAGACATATCATTCATGAATACGGGATCCAGGGAATGGGAGAGGAGCATGCCC
>DWYL01000035.1 GCA_019118685.1 Candidatus Blautia merdipullorum | reverse complement strand
GAAGACCTGGATATTCCAGGTTTTGACCAGCTGCGGGATTATGTAGAAAACACCCAGCTGAAAGAACGGCCCTTCTCCAGAAACACCATGGAAGATATTACATCCATGGGGACTTTGTTTCAGAGATACGTCCTGGGAGAAATCATCCAGGAAGAATTCTGCCAAAAAGCCCAGAACATAACAGATAACTTTTAAACAGAAAAAGAAACTGCCGCATTACAATATAAATCAGGAATATTTATCCATTTTCTCGATATCAGTTTAATGCGGCAGTTTCTTTTTATTAAACTGGGGATGTCAGAATTTGAAGGTGTCTTTAAATCCTGCCCATTTCTGGTCTTTTTCGCTTAGGTTCAGAGGGGTGCCGTCTTTCAGGCAGTAGCCTTCGGCGGAGGGGGTTCCTTTGTATTCTCCTGTTACTTCCGGCCATTCTACGCCGATCTCCGGATCGTTCCAGGCCATTCCTCCTTCGTCCCCGGGATGGTAAAAGTCTGTGCATTTGTAGCAGAATTCAGCCACGTCGCTGAGCACCAGGAAGCCGTGGGCAAAGCCTTCGGGAATGTAGAACTGCTTTTTGTTTTCTTCAGAAAGCTCTACGCCATACCATTTTCCGTAAGTTTCGCTGTGGGTGCGGAGATCTACCGCCACATCGAATACTTTTCCTTTGATCACCCGGACCAGTTTTCCCTGAGGGAATTGTTTCTGGTAATGAAGTCCTCTTAACACGCCCTTTGTGGAGCAGGACTGGTTGTCCTGGACAAAGTTCATGGTCAGGCCGGCTTCTTCCATATCTTTCTGATTGTAGGTTTCCATAAAGTAGCCTCTGTTGTCTCCGTGGACAGCAGGCTCAATGATATATAACCCTTCGATCGGGCATTTCGTTACTTTGATCTGTCCCATAGGATCCTCCTTAAAACTAAAATTCGATTTCTGACAGGTAGCGTTTTACAGCATCCTGCCAGGTTGGAAGGAGACGGAATCCGTTGGCAGTAAGCTTGCTCTTGTCCAGGCGGCTGTTAAATGGTCTTTTGGCCTTGGAAACTCCGTATTCTTCCGTGGTGACAGGAGTGACTGTGACCTTTTCATATTCTTTGTGTCCGGCTTCAATGGCCTGGCGGAAGATTTCCTTCGTGAAGTCATACCAGCTGATATATCCGCCTTCATTGGTGGCATGATAATAGCCGTATTTTTCTGTTTCAATCATATCCACCAGGAGCACTGCCAGATCCAGAGTATAAGTAGGCGTACCGATCTGGTCGCTGACCACCCGGATCTGATCATGGGTCTTTCCCAGATTCAGCATGGTTTTGATAAAATTCTTTCCGTTTTTGCCGAATACCCAGGCAATGCGGACAATAAAGTATTTTTCCAGATTTTCAGAAACCGCCAGTTCCCCTTCCAGCTTGGTCTCTCCGTAAACATTTAATGGCTTATAGTCTTTGCAGTCCGGATCCCAGGGTTCTGTGCCCTGTCCGTCAAAGACATAGTCTGTGCTGATGTACACCATTTTGCAGCCCAGATCCCTGCAGGTCAGGGCGATGTTTCTGGTGCCTTCGGCGTTTACCTTCCGGACAGTTTCTTTTTTATCCTCATCCTCTGCCAGATCTACGGCAGTCCAGGCGGCGCAGTGTACCACTACGTCTGGAGCTGCTTCTTTTAAAACCTTTTCTACAGAGGCCCGGTCTGTGATATCCATGGGAACATAGGGCATAGCAGTCACAGGAGTTCCGTCAGCCACTCCGCTGTATACTTCCTTTACGTCAGAGCCTATGCCTTCATATCCCCGTTTTGCCAGTTCATTCATGACGTCATGGCCCAGCTGGCCGGCAACACCGGTAACGAATACTTTCATATGCATGTCCTCCTATCTGTTTCCATACATCTTTTCATAATAATTCTGATATTCTCCGGAAATGATGGTTTCCCACCATTCTCTGTTATCCAGATACCACTGGATGGTTTTCTTAATGCCGTCTGCAAATTTTGTCTCAGGCAGCCAGCCCAGTTCGCTGTGGATCTTGGTTGGGTCGATAGCGTAGCGCATGTCATGGCCTTTTCTGTCTGTCACATAGGTGATCAGGCTTTCCGGTTTGCCCAGTTCCTTACAGATCAGCTTGACAATGTCGATATTTCTCATTTCATTATGGCCGCCGATGTTGTAGACTTCGCCTACCCGGCCTTTATGGATGATCAGATCAATGGCCTTGCAGTGGTCTTCCACATACAGCCAGTCTCTTACATTTTCGCCTTTTCCATATACAGGAAGGGGCTTGTCGTTTAAAGCGTTGGCGATCATCAGAGGGATCAGCTTCTCAGGGAAATGGTAGGGGCCATAGTTGTTGGAGCAGCGGCTGATGGTCACAGGCAGCCCGTAGGTTCTGTGGTAAGCCAGTACCAGAAGATCGGCGCTGGCCTTGGATGCGCTGTAGGGGCTGCTGGTGTGGATCGGAGTTTCCTCTGTGAAAAACAGGTCCGGACGGTCTAAAGGCAGATCTCCGTATACTTCATCTGTGGATACCTGATGATAGCGCTGGATGCCGTATTTTCTGCAGGCGTCCATAAGAACTGCAGTACCTTTGATATTGGTATCCAGGAATACTTCAGGGTTTTCAATGGAGCGGTCTACATGGCTTTCTGCGGCAAAGTTTACCACCATATCCGGATGTTCTTCCTCAAATAATTTATATACAGCTTCTCTGTCTGTGATACTTTCTTTTACAAAACGGAAATTCGGATTGTCCATAACAGGAGCCAGGGTAGAGAGGTTTCCTGCATAGGTCAGGCAGTCCAGGCAGATGATCCTGTAGTCAGGATATTTGTCCAGCATATGAAAAATAAAATTGCTTCCGATGAATCCGGCTCCGCCGGTAACGATAATAGTCATAATCATTCTCCTTATTCTTACATGATATTAATGAAGGCTGTCCAGATATTTTCCGTCCAGGACATCTTTTAAGTACTGGCCGTACTGGTTTTTCTTCAGCACTTCATAGACTTTCATAACCTCGTCTTTGGTGATCCAGCCGTTCAAATAGGCAATCTCTTCCAGGCAGGCGATCTTTCTGTGCTGATGATCCTCCATAGTCTTTACAAAGTTGGTAGCCTCTACCAGACTTTCGTGAGTTCCTGTGTCCAGCCAGGTAAAGCCCTGTCCCAGCAGCTCCACATTCAGCCGGCCGGCTTCCAGATAGATCCGGTTCAGATCTGTGATCTCCAGTTCCCCTCTGGCGCTGGGCTTCAGATTTTTGGCGTAATCCACCACCTGATTGTCATAGAAATACAGGCCGGTGACACAGTAGTTGCTCTTTGGATGCTCCGGCTTCTCTTCGATAGAGACTGCCTTTCCGTTCTGATCGAACTCAACGATGCCGAAACGTTCCGGATCGTCTACATAGTAGCCGAATACGGTGGCGCCTTTGCCCCCTTCTGCGTTTTCTACGGCGGCTTTCAGACGTTTTTTCAGTCCGTGTCCTGCGAAAATATTATCGCCCAATACCATGGCCACACAGTCGTCTCCGATAAAGTCGGCGCCGATGATAAAAGCCTGAGCCAGTCCGTCGGGACTTGGCTGCACCGCATAGGAAAGGCTGACGCCGAACTGATGGCCGTCTCCCAGGAGAGCCTCAAATCTGGGAGTATCCTGAGGAGTTGAGATGATCAGGATATCCCGGATCCCTGCGTTCATGAGAACAGACAGAGGATAATAGATCATAGGCTTGTCATAGATAGGAAGAAGCTGTTTGGATGTTACCATGGTCAAAGGGTAAAGGCGGGTTCCCGAACCGCCGGCAAGAATAATACCTTTCATGAAGAAGTCTCCTTTGTATTATGATAAATGATAAATCTATTATATAAGGTGACGTAACGTCACTTTCAACCCCTTTTTCCTATTTTTAAGAAACTTTTTATAGAAAATCAATTTCTGCAGGAAAAAAAGCCTGCATCCTTGGTGATGTAGAAGCCTTCTGCTGTTTTTTTGGATACGAAAGAGCGGAATTCTTTGTATTTATCCAGAATATACTGGTTCTGGTTGCCGTGACAGGAGAGAATGTAGGCGATCAGAGGCTCTGCCTGGGTGACCAGGAGGCTGTCTTCATAACTGTGCCATTCTACTTGGGAAAAATAAGGGGAGAGTATGGCGGGACCGTTTTCTTTCCCGAACTTTTCGTAAAGCTTATCTGCGGAAAGGATGATCCGGCTGTCAAAATCCTGGACCAGGCGGCTGATCTCCTCCATATGCCGGGCTCCATAAGCACTGCAGAAGAAAACTCCTTCCGGCTTCAGGACTCTTTTTATCTCCTGTATTGTTTTGTCCAGATCTTTGCAGTAAAACAAAACATGATCGGCAATGACCATGTCAAAGGTGTCCGAAGAAAAAGGGATGCTCTGGCAGTCAAAGGCCCGGAAGACAAACCGGGGATCGTCTCCGCCCAGGTTTCTCTTGGCGTCCCGGAGCATTCCCTGGGAAATGTCGGACAGAGTCAGAGAAAGGTTCCTGGGAAGCTTTTCTTTGTTCTGGGACCAGAGGGAGCCGTCTCCGCAGCCAAGCTCCAGGATCTTCATGCTTTCCCTGGGCCGGTACATCCGGAACAGCCAGGGAAACCAGCCTTCTTTATTCTGGGAGTAAAGGCTGTGGAGACGGATACGGTCAGAAATATTTCTGGAATTCAGATACTGGCCTTTCAGACTCTTTTCCATGCCGGTGAGATGAATCAGGTCCAGCATATGGCTCCAGTTAATGCTGTGGTTTTCCCGGATCTCTCTGGTAGTATCTTCGATAGCCTTTTCCACCAGCTTCAGCTGTTCGATCCGGTCCTGGACCAGCTTCTGCTGAAGGGAGAGGGAATTCAGGGTAAAGTGATAATCTGTGTCATCGATGGTCATTTCTTTAATGTCTTCCAGAGAAAACCCCAGATATTTCAGCAGCAGGATCTGCTGGAGCCGGGCAAAATCCTGATCTGTATAAAAACGCGACCCGGCGGGGGACACGTAAGAAGGCTTCAAAATATTCTGTTTGTCATAAAAGCGGACAGTGCGCACAGAAATATGAGCCATTTTGGCAAACTGTCCGGAAGTATAGTATCCGGCTGGCTTCATAGGCGCCTCCTTTATGTGATTTCTTTTATTATAAGCAGAGAAAAAGAGGAAAGACAAGTTCTTTTTCTGAATCTTTTCTAAATATCTGGTACTTCTTTCACGGGTCTGTTAAAATAGTAAGGAAGTGATTTGCAGAGGAGGAAAAGAGAATGAAAATCGCATTATTAGAGCCCATCGGAGTCTCAAGAGAAATGATAGATGCCTTTGGCGCAAAGCTGGGAGAAATGGGACATGAATTTGTCTATTACGACACAGTGACCACAGACCCGGAAGAACTGAAGGAGCGTTCAAAAGACTGCGGAATCGTGATGGTGGCAAATCATCCCTATCCGGATGAAGTGGTGGAGGCGTCAGAAAAACTTCAGATGATCTCTGTGGCTTTTACAGGAATCGACCATATCGGAACAAAAGCCTGCAAAGAAAAAGGGGTTATGGTATGCAATGCAGCAGGATACTCCAATGAGACTGTGGCGGAACTGATCCTGGGATTTGCGGTAGACGCCCTGAGAAATGTGTCAAAAGGAGACCAGGCGGTAAGAAACGGGGGAACAAGCGCCGGCATCGGAGGAAGAGAGATCTGCGGCAGGACAGTAGGGATCATCGGCCTTGGACAGATCGGAACCAGAACGGCAGAACTTTTTCAGGCTTTTGGAGCAAAGGTCATTGCCTTTAACAGGAGCCAGTCTCAGAAAGCTCTGGATATGGGAATCGAATACCGGAGTCTGGACGAGGTGCTGGCAGAGAGCGACATCATTTCCCTCAACCTTCCTTTAAATGAGGAGACAAGGGGATTTATCGACAGGGAAAAGATCGGGAAAATGAAAAAGGATGCGGTGTTTATCAACTGCGCAAGAGGCCCTATTGTGGATAACCAGGCCCTGGCAGATGCCTTGAATGAGGATAAACTGGGCTTTGCCTGTGTGGATGTGTATGATATGGAGCCGCCGCTTCCGGAGGATTATCCTCTGCTTCACGCCAAGAATACCCTGCTGACTCCCCACCAGGCCTTTATTTCTCAGGAATCCATGGAGAGAAGAGCCGGGATCGTGTTCAGAAATGTGCTGGGATATCTGGAAGGAAAGCCGGAGAATACCTGCAGGCTGTAAAGTGAGCTTTTAAAAAGACAAACGTATAGATAAAGAATAAAAGCTGCTGGAAAGGTTTTGACAAATTTCCAGCAGCTTTTATAAAATATCTGCTTAACAAGATTCAGAAGGTTTCGATTTATTATGCCGGCCAGACTATTGTCGAAATCGCCACCAGCACTGCCTGGGTCAGGAGAAGGAGGAGGAAAAGGGGAACAAACCATTTCCACCATTTTTCGATTTTGATCCCTGCAATACCACATATAATGGGAGCGGAGGCTGTGGGCCAGAGTACATTAGAAAGGCCGTCGCCAAACTGGAAAGCAAGGATAGAGGTCTGACGGGAAATTCCTACCAAATCTGCCAGCGGCGCCATGATAGGCATACTTGTCACTGCTTGTCCGGATCCGGAAGGGATCAGGAAGTTGATCAGAGTCTGGACGATCAGCATAGCGATGGAAGAGAGCCATCCGGGCAAATTTGTTAAAGGTATGGAAAGCCCATATACTACTGTATCAATAATATGGCCGGACTGAAGGATGACCAGAATGCCTCTGGCAATACCGATCATGAGACAGGCAACAGCAATATCTTTAAACCCATTGGCCATTTTTTCTGCAATAGTATTGGGGCCCCATCCCATAATAAAGGAACTGATAACGCCCATGATCAGGAAGGTGGTGGCGATATCTCCAAATCCCCAGCCCTGAGCTTTTACGCCCCAGACAATTACTACGATTCCGGCGACCAGGACTGCCAGCACACCTTTTTCACGAATGCCAAAAGGATGTTTATGTACATCATCTTCCGACATTGCCAGCCGGCTGAAATCGTCACCGTAAACAAGACTTTTTGTAGGGTCTTTTTGAATTTTTAAAGCATAGCGGATAACGAAAACAGAAGCTACTGCGATCATCACCAGATGGCAGATAAGACGATAGCCAGAACCGGAAAGCTGAGGCACACCTGCAATTTCCTGGGCCATTCCTACGGTGAAGGGGTTCATAATGGAACCGCTGTATCCAAGTCCGGTTCCAAGTGCAACAATAGACAGTCCTACGATGGCGTCATATCCCATAGCGATAGCAATTCCTACAAAAATAGGAATAAATGGAAACATTTCTTCAAATACGGCAATACTGGAAGAAGCGGCTCCGATCAGGGTAATAAAGATTGGGATTATGATCACGCGGGCATTTCCTTTTAGGATTTTCAGCATCCATGCCACCAGACCGTTAAAGGCTCCGGAGGCAATGATCAGTCCGATAGAGGCATAGGCTACAAATACGAAGAAGACTACATCGGCTCCGGCTACCATACCTTCATAAATAGACTTTACAGTTTCAAAAGGGCCTACAGGGGACTGTTCTACCTCATGATAAGTGCCGGGAACCACCAGCTCTGTTCCGGATGCATTGGCTTCCCGGTCAAATTCTCCCGCCGGAAGTACCCAGGTAGCTACGGCACATACAATGATAAAAGTAACCAGCAGCACATATATATGCGGCAGGTGAAATTTCTTTTTTTCCATTATTATACTCCAATCTGCATTTTATTCTTTTTTCTTGCGAAGAGATGTTTCCCATGAAGACTGCACCTGGCTGCAAAATTCCGGATCATTATAAATCTTCAGGAATAGTTCTGTAAGAACCGCAGCACCCTTCAGCATAGATTCATGAGCAAAGTTTGTCCGGCATGCGTTGCGGAATTCTGTGGTATGAAGTGCCATAGCTTCATTGGTGACAGAAATCTGGGGCTGTATAGCCGGACAATGATAACTGACATTTCCCACATCGGAAGAACCGGAAGGAGTATTTACAGAAGCAGTTTTTTTACCATAATCCTCCAAAAGCTCTGTAACTGCTGTTTCTAAAGGCTGGGTACGGACCATATCATAAAAGTCAGATAATCCAGGCTCTAATGTTACAGTACATTCCAGGGCCATAGCTGCGGCATCGGCGCATTTGCGGATAGATTCATCCATTTTTTCCAGTTTTTTCAGGGAATCCGTGCGAAATTCCATTCGGATCCGACAGAAATCCGGTATGATGTTAGGGGCTTTTCCTCCATCCAGAATAACAGAATTCACATGGATATCGGGGGTAAAGCATTCACGCCGGGCATCGATCAGATCCAAAAATTTACGTCCGGCAGCCAGGGCGCTTCTTCCTTCCCAGGGAGATGAGACGGAATGAGCCGTTTTTCCGTGAAAGTCTACTACATAGCAGCGCAGACTTAGCACATCCATATCTGGAATAGAAAACTCTCCGGAAGCACTGTGCATCATGGCGGCCAGAGCCATATGATCAAAAATTCCCTGCTGAGCCATGCCGATCTTCGCTCCGTTTTCTTCTTCAGCGGGAGTCCCGATGACATATAATCTGCCTTTAAAAGAATCTTTTAACTCCATAAGCCCTAAACCAGCCAGGACAGATAAGGCACCGTGCAGATTATGTCCGCATCCATGGCCGATTTCAGGAAGAGCATCATATTCCACCAAAAGAGCAGCACTGGGGCCGGCTCCATTGTCCAGCTCAGCACAAAAAGCTGTATCGTATCCGGCATAGGGATAAGTCACTTTGAAACCAGCCTCTGACAGAATCTTTACGATTTTTTTGCTGGATTCAAACTCTTCATAGGGAAGTTCTGGATGATCTGATAGATCCAGACTCAGGGCGACTGCCTTATCATAGTGTTTTTGCAGAGCCCGAAGGATTTTTTGCTTGTCAGTGTTCATAACAATCCCCCTTTGTATTTGCTTTAGTAGATTATCAAATTATAACATTAATAAAGCAAAGACACAAGTTTTAAAACGGGAACATCACATGCTAAAGATAAGCATAAAATAAAAGAGATATAGATACAGGAAAATCCCTAGTATCTATATCTCTTTTAAAAGTTGTAATTGTGTTCTGCTACAAATCTCCTCCCTCCTCTGAAGGAGTATCTGCCGTCTGGCCCTCCTGGTTCTGAAGGTCCTCTGCCAGGGACTGGCCGGAGTTTTCTTCAGCGGAAGGTGCCAGTACATCAGCCAGGGAGGTATCTGTCATAAAGGTGTCTACATTGTATAGGAAGAGGATATCCGTAATACTGTTGTCTGTGATCAGACTGTCGATATCATCATAGTAATAACGGGGATCTATCACAATGATGCTGCGGAAATAAGGCTGGAGGAAAGGGATCAGGCAGTTGGCATAGGAGTCTTTAAAAATAAGAAGGTTCTTATTTTCATCCAGGGGAGTGGTGATGTCGATCCTGCTGTGATTTCCTCCAAAGAAGACTTCGTACTGGTCCTTTTGATCCAAAGCGCTGCTTTCATACATAGAAGCGGTTTTTTCTCCTTCTTCCACATAATTTACTACATATTCCGTATTTACATCCTTAGGCACATAGATATTGATGGTGTCCTGGGAGCGGTTATAGCCGCTTTTGGAAGCCAGGGTGCCGGAAAAGGTGTGGGTTACCGGATAAATGGTATAATCCTGGGCCGGTTGCTGGATGCCCAGGGCAGTATACAGCGTATCAAAGGCATAACGGGCTCCCAGACTGGTCCAGTGGTGGTCGGTTTTATAATAGATCGCCTCATCTCTGTGTGAGGACATGGTTTCAGTCAGATCCACAAAGTTAAGGAAACTGCCTACCGTATCCTGGGCCAGGGCTATGTCCTGAGACTGGTCGCGCACAGGAGCATTGGCCGGCATTAGCTGGGTGCTGATATAGGCTGCATTGGGAACCAGGCTCATTACAGTGTTGATATCTTGATGGCGCTGGGCAAAATCCCGGATACGATCTAAAGTATTCTGGACATCGTCCATATTTGGATTATTTTCAGGAACCTGCATCAGATAGCCCTGCTTTCCTATATATACCCCATTAGATTCTCTTTTGCCAAGAGCCATGTCTTCCAGTACTTTCAGACTGATCCATTGATCGCGGAAAAAGAACTGGTCTGTGACGTAGTCTTCCATATCTGTCATGAATTTGCCGCTGGCCAGGTTTGCCAGGGAAAACTCCGGTTTTTGAGCAAGCATGCGGTTCTCTGATGCGGAATATTCTCTATCCGGCTCAAAAATCAAAAAGCCGCAGGCTACAGCCATAAAAAGAAGGAAGATCAGGGTGATCTTAAAGTAGATCTTAGCGCTTCTTTCCCGCAATATCTTTTTCCTTCGCTTTAATTCTTCTTCACGAGTTAATTGCTTTTTTTCCATAATGTCAGCTTTCTTTCTTCTATAATAAAGAGTTCCTCTTTCCTAAAAACGGAAGTACAGGAATGGATTATAAGTTGCGTTTACCAGATAGGCGATTGAAAAAATAAATATGGCGGCATATACTACCGTTGCTGTGACGGAAGGATAAGTTCCTGCTTTCAGAGAAAATTTCCGGAATTTCTTCCACACCACAGGAGTAGCACAGAAGAAGCAGATCACCAGCAGGATCAGATTTCCCGTCAGATAATACAGGCCCGTGGAATCAATAAAACCATGCCCTCCAATGCCGAACATATTTCCCAGATATCTTACAGCGTCCGGCAGTGAGGGGGAGAAGAAAAGTACCCAGCCAAACAGCACCAGTATGAAAGAATAAATCTGCTGGACGATATCCGGAAGCTTTTCCAGCTTAGGTGCCAGGAAATATTTCTCTAACAGAAGGAGAAGTCCATAATACAGCCCCCAGAGCATAAAATTCCAGGCGGCGCCGTGCCAGAATCCGGTAAGCATCCATACTACTAAAATGTTCCGTACATGCTTTAAAGTGGACACCCGGTTTCCTCCCAGGGGAATATAGACATATTCCCGGAACCAGGTGCTAAGGGAGATGTGCCATCTCCGCCAGAAATCTGTGATACTTTTGGAAATGTAGGGATAATTAAAGTTCCTTACAAATTCAAAGCCAAACATTTTGCCCAGGCCTACCGCCATGTCTGAATAACCGCTGAAGTCAAAATAGATCTGCATTGCGTAGGCCAGACAGCCGATCCAGGCTGTGAGGACGGACCGCTCGTCAGGTGTAATGGCTGCGATGGCGTCAAAGGTCATTCCGATATTATTAGCTAAAAGCACCTTTTTTCCAAGGCCTCTTAAAAACCACGCCACTCCGTGTCCAAACTTATACAGGCTCAGATTTCTTCTGGCCAGCTGTGCGTCGATATCTGCATAGCGGACAATAGGGCCGGCGATGAGCTGAGGAAACATGGTCACATAAGTCCCGAAGTTTATGAAATTTTTCTGCACCGGGACCTCCCCTTTGTAGACGTCTATAATATAGGAAAGCGTCTGGAAGGTATAGAAAGAAATACCTACTGGAAGGGCCAGCTCTTTGTATGGAATATCCATAGGAAGAATGACGTTCAGGTTTGTGATCAGGAATCCGTAATATTTAAAGAATCCCAGGATCGCCAGGTTTACCGCCACTGTAAACCAGAAGCTGAAACGGAGGAAACGCTGGTTATTTTCCTCCCGGTAGCGGTGGATCTCAATACCGCTGATATAGTTGAATACAATGCTGAAAAGCATAAGAAATACATATACCGGTTCTCCCCATGCGTAGAAGATCAGGCTTACGATAAGGAGAAGGGTGTTTTTCAGCTTCCAGGGCAGGACGAAGTAAAGCACTAAGGTGACGGGCAGGAAGACAAAGAGAAAGAAAATACTGCTGAATATCATAATTTTTTATCCTTTCTGATTATTTTGATCATAAGCTGCTGCGGAAGGCCTGGTCAGCCTTCTCTGCGTCAGGATGCACAATATAGAGAATAAAATTTCCCTGCACATCCAGGACATGATTTTCCAGCATGTCATATTGCTCTACCCCGTATCCCTCAAAGCTGTTCATCTGAGTCTCCAGACGGGAGTTGATCGCCTGGGTGACAGAATCTGCCTGAGAGCTGTCCTGCAATTTGATGACCAGGAGCTCTTCAGCGTTCATATTGCTGGCAGGAGCATATAAAGTCACACCTTCGTAGTCTCCTGCATTCAGTCCGTAGAATTTTCGGAACATCTGGTTCGTGCTCTCTTCCATTCCTTCCAG
Source organism: Candidatus Blautia merdipullorum (assembly GCA_019118685.1). Classification (GTDB taxonomy): domain Bacteria; phylum Bacillota; class Clostridia; order Lachnospirales; family Lachnospiraceae; genus Blautia; species Blautia merdipullorum. Next base: position 1,230 of record DWYL01000035.1, on the reverse strand, counting down.
GTCAATGGCGCCCGCCACGTTTTGTGCAACGTCCTCCAGAGATGCATTGCTGGTTTTGTCTCTTGCCTGAAGAAGGATCATAAAAATAATAAGAGCTGCAACCATAACGATACGAAGGATCGTCAGTACAGAAATAGACTGTTTATTCATTTTCCGTCACCTCCGTGATCATATCAATTGCCCAATATTCATAGAAGGCTTTCTGCATATGGATACCGTCTATGTCGTAGAGGTCACTGTGTTCCCTTACAGTGTCTGTAATATCGATATAAGGAATTGCATTTTTCTCACAATGCTCCCTGATGGAATCATTCCAGTCAGGGATTGCTTCCCATTTGGAAGAACGTTCAAAGGCCGGATCTGTAGCCGGGATAATAGAATTTACATAGATAATAGTATCCGGCAGAACTTCCTGAAGATCTGCAATAATCTGATCCTGTTCTGCGATATAATCATCTACATTGTCCCAAAGGCCGATGCTGATATCATTAAGGCCGTAACAGAAGATAATGCTGGACGGATTCAGATTGACCAGCTGGTCTTTATATTCTTCGATATTCCGGATGGTAGCTCCTGAGGAGGCTAAAACCCGGTTTTCATCTACAAATCCATAGTAAGAAAAACCTACTGCCCGGGAATCTCCCATGATGACAGTGTCTGTAAACAGTGACCATACGTCCAGATCCCCGCTTTCCAGAGCCTGTTTCCGCTCTTCCTTCCTGAGATTTTTTACTTCCTCTTCAATAGGAGCTGTGTCCTGAGCTTCCAGACCTTCTATGTAGGCGATGCCGTCTTTTACATCGTCAGTGGCAATATCCTGTCCGGACAAGGCCATAAAAATAACAATCCCAATGATCGCCACTACGGCTGCCAATTCTATAGCCAGCCGTTTGCCGGGGTTTCGGAATTGTCGTTTAAGAAATCTGATTATCCGCCTTGAAAGCGGATAGTTCCTTTTTTTCTGCATTATGTATATCCCCTTATTTTTTCTTGATTTTATCAGTTGCTCTGCAATATTCTGTACCAATCTACGGCAGATAAAATTCATTTACTATCATAAAGCTTTTTTGGAAATAAGGCAATATCTGACAGGGGACGACAAGAAAAAAAATAAAAAAAATAAACCCCTGGAGCCGGGGACTGTCCGGAGAGAGGAAAGAGAAATATAAAAGTGCATAAAAAAACAGTCAGAATTTCCATATAAAGAGAAAATATGATTTTGAGCGAGAT
>DWYL01000312.1 GCA_019118685.1 Candidatus Blautia merdipullorum | reverse complement strand
CGCGCCGAAAATAACCTCTACATACCGGTGGGCTTTTCCCTGATAATCGCCGGAGAAATTCAGGTCGATATCCGGCTCCTTGTCTCCCTTAAATCCCAGGAAAGTTTCAAAGGGAATGTCAAATCCTTCTTTCTTTAAAGGCTGTCCGCACACGGGACAATTTTTATCCGGCATATCACATCCTGCTCTTCCTGAGTAGGCCCGGACTTCCTCAGAATCAAAATCTGCATAATGACAGCTTGGACAGTAATAATGAGGGCTCAGAGGATTTACCTCTGTGATTCCCGACATGGTAGCCGCAAAAGAAGATCCTACAGAACCTCTGGATCCTACCAGATAGCCGTCGCTGTTACTCTTCCACACCAGCTTCTGAGCGATCATATACATAACCGCATAGCCGTTGGAGATAATGGAATTTAACTCTCTCTCCAGTCTTTCCTCAACTACTTTAGGAAGAGTTTCCCCATAGATCTCATGAGCTTTGTTGTAACAGATCTCCCGGAGCATACTGTCGGAATTTTCGATCACCGGGGGGCATTTTCCTTTATGGATAGGAGAAATCTTCTCTACCATATCCGCAATCTTATTGGTGTTGGTAATGACGATCTCTTCAGCTTTTTCCCTGCCCAGATAGGCAAACTCCTCCAGCATTTCTTCGGTGGTCCGCAGATACAGAGGCGCCTGCTGGTCTGCATCGTCAAAGCCTTTTCCTGCCATAATGATCCGCCGGTATACCTCGTCCTCCGGATCCAGGAAGTGAACGTCACAGGTAGCTACCACCGGCTTGTTAAAGGACTCTCCCAGCTTCACGATCTTCCGGTTGATCTCCTGAAGATCTTCCTCAGTCTGGATATCATCCCGGTCCGGATCCCGGAGCATAAAGGCATTGTTGCCGATAGGCTGGATCTCCAGATAATCATAGAAGTTTACGATCCTGGCGATCTCTGTATCCGGTCGGCCGTTTAACACTGCCTGATAAAGTTCTCCCGCCTCACAGGCAGAGCCGATCATCAGCCCCTCCTGATATTTCAGATAGAGGCTTTTAGGCACTCTGGGCCTCCGGTTGTAATAAATCAGATGAGAGTCAGATACCAGATGATAAAGATTTACCCTTCCTATATCGTTTTTTGCCAGGATAATGGCATGATAAGTGGGCATTTTCTGGATAGTATGGACAGATACTGCCCCTTTTTCATTCAACAGATCCAGATCAAAAATATCCCGCTCTTCACACATCTTTATAAACTTTACAAAAATCTCCGCCGTACACCCGGCGTCGTCTACCGCCCGATGATGATTTTCCAAAGAAACCCCTACCGCTTTCGCCACCGTGTCCAGCTTAAACCGGTTTAACTGGGGCAGAAGGAAACGGGCCATACCTACAGTGTCTACAATGGTGTCCTCTCTTTCAATGCCCAGATCTTCATAGTTTTTCTTGATAAAACTCATATCAAAGCCGGCATTGTGAGCTACCATCACTGCCCCCCGGCAGAACTGTTCAAATTCCGGCAGGACCTTATCAATAGTAGGAGCATCCTGGACCATAGAGTCATTGATACTGGTAAGCTGCTGGATCCGGAAAGGAATGGGAATCTGAGGATTCACAAACTGTGAAAAACGGTCTGTGATCTTTCCGTCTTCCACCCGGACAGCGCCGATCTCAATGATCTTATCTTTCATAGCAGAAAATCCTGTGGTCTCAATATCAAAGACCACATAGGTTCCGTGAAGAGACTGGCCCTGGCTGTTGTCCACAATCCCTTTCAGGTCATCTACCAGATAAGCCTCCATGCCATAGATCACTTTGAAATCCGAGTCCTGAGGAACCACCCCGCCCCAGGCGTCAAAGCAGTGGTTAGCCTCAGGGAATGCCTGGACCACTCCGTGATCGGTAATGGCAATGGCCTTATGTCCCCACTCATAGGCTCTTTTGATAATGGCTTTTGCATCGGAAACTCCGTCCATGTCGCTCATCTTAGTATGGCAGTGAAGTTCTACTCTTTTTTCCGGACTGTTATCCATACGGCTGTTCTCAAAGCTGGGGATCTTCTTGATCCCAACCACAGAGCCGATAGTCAGTTCACTGTCATACCGGTCAATGGTGGTAACCCCCTTCAGCTTTATGAAGGCTTTCACCTTCACTCCCTCCAGGATCTCCTGGACCTGGTCGTTTCTGGCAAAAATCTTTACCGTAATAGAGTCGGAAAAATCCGTCATAGAAAAGATGATAATGGTCTTTTCATTCCGGATCTCTCTGGTCTCCAGGGTCATGACCTGGCCCCGGACGCAGACCTCCCCCATTTCTGTCTGAATACTTTCCAGAGGAATGACCTCATCTTCAAAGTCTCTTCCATAGAGCACATCCGGATTATCCGAGCGTTTCACACTCCGCTTAAAGTCGCCGAAGCTTCTGTCTCCTCTGGCTCTTCCTTTATCTCCTTTAAAGGATTTTCCGAATTTGCCTTCATTCTCCTGTTTGGCCCCTTTCTCCTTCTTCTTTGTTCCGGAAGCGGAGCTGTCTTTTTTCTTTTCTGTCTTTTGCCCCGGGGCTGCCTCCCGGACCTCCGGAGCTGTCTCTTCCCCGTCTTCCGCCTCTTCTCCATGCTTTCCGAAAGAAGACCTCTCGATAATATGAGCCGCTTCCTGCTGAAGCTGGATCTCGCTGTTTTTCCGGACCTTGCTTTCTTTGGCTTCCTGATACTCCGCCTCTACCTTCAGGGAAAAGGCGCAGCGCTCGCAGAAAACCTTTTCTATGTACTGGATCAGCTCATTTTCCTTGCTCTTTGCCAGCACATTGGACTGAAGGACCATATGCATGGTATCGGTCTCGGGAAACGTAATAACAGCATTCCGGAACATATTAAATACCAGAATGCTGTAATGTTTCAGTTCCAGCGCCATGGAAGAACGGTATGCGTCCAGAAAAAGCTCCGGCGTATACTGACTGGAGAGTTCAAACTTCTCCAGGATCTTCACATTCATAGGCACTCCCGGAAAACACTGGGCCGCAATGGTGTTTTCCAGGGTATAAATATATTTCTTATGAATCCACTGCCTGCTGCGGATATAGATCCGGATGTGATCCTTTCTCTGGTTAATAGCCACCTTGGTGACTACTACCTCTTCCAGCAGAGCCCTCAGCTCTCCTACAAGCTCCAGATTCCGGAACACTTCCAGAAATTCTTTCTCCATGAAGCAATGCCTCCTTTGATCATTTCCAATTTTCCAGTTCCTGTCTAAGCACCGAAAGAAGCTGATCTTCGGGAACCTTCCGGACGATCTCCCCCTTCTTGATGAGAAGACCTTCTCCCTTTCCTCCCGCAATGCCGATATCTGCTTCTTTGGCTTCGCCCGGGCCGTTTACCACACAGCCCATAACCGCCACTTTAATGTCCAGAGGAAACTCCTGAACCATAGTCTCCACCTGATTTGCCAGCCCTATCAGATCGATCTGGGTCCGTCCGCAGGTAGGACAGGAAACTACTTCTACCCCGCCTTTTCTGAGATTCAGAGTCTTCAGAATCCTCTTGGCGGATTTAATCTCCTCCACGGGATCTCCCGTAAGAGACACCCGGATAGTGTCTCCAATCCCCTGATAAAGGATAATTCCCAGCCCTACGGCAGACTTGATGTTTCCGGAATAAAGGGTCCCGGCTTCTGTAATTCCCACATGAAGAGGATAGCTGGTCTGCTCTGCCAGAAGTTCATGGGCTTTTACACACATCATCACATCTGAGGATTTGATACTGATCACCAGGTTGTCGTAACCCAGGTTCTCAATGATCTTCACCTTATCAAGAGCGCTTTCCACCAGTCCTTCTGCTGTGACGCCCCCATATTTCTTCACCAGTTCCTTTTCCAGAGAGCCGCTGTTTACTCCCACACGGATGGGAATATTCCGCTCTTTCGCTGTATCCACCACAGCCTTGATCTTTTCTTTTCCGCCGATATTTCCCGGGTTGATCCGGATCTTATCTGCGCCGTTTTCCATGGCTGCTATAGCCATCTTATAGTCAAAATGGATGTCCGCCACCAGGGGAATATGGATCTGCTTTTTAATCTCCTTTACCGCCCTGGCCGCCTCTATGGTAGGTACCGTACAGCGGATGATCTCGCAGCCTGCCGCCTCCAGAGCCAGGATCTGCTTTACCGTTCCTTCTACATCTTCTGTCCTGGTGTTGGTCATGGACTGGATCAGGATGGGATTTCCTCCTCCGATCTTCCGGTCCCCGATCTGAACCACCTTGGTATGATCACGATACATGTCCTTTCCCTCCGTTCCCATGGATCTCTTTATTTCTGTATCTGGAGAAGTTTTTCCTTTAATTCCCCCTCCAGACGGTAGATCTCCGCCTCTGCAGCTCTCCTCTTCTCCCGTCCTTCTCTTTGGATATTCATCACCTCATCAAAAGTGCTGATGAGAGATTCATTTGTCTTTTTCAGGGTTTCAATATCTACGATTCCCCGCTCGGATTCTCTGGCAGATTCTATGGTAGCCATTTTCAGAGTCTCTGCATTTTTCTGAAGAAGGGCATTGGTCATGTCGGTCACTTCCCTCTGAGCTTTGGCCGCCTCTGTAGAATGAGCGATCCCCAGAGCAATGACCATCTGGCTTTTCCACAGAGGAATGGTATTTACAATAGTAGACTGGATCTTTTCCGCCATCTGGGTATCATTTCCCTGTACCAGACGGATCTGGGGGGCTGTCTGGATACAGATCATCCTGGTCAGCTCCAGGTCATGGATCTTTTTCTCAAAACGGTCGCAGAGAGAATCCAGGTCTTTGGCTGCCTGGGCGTCTTCCGGCAGATTGGTGGCCTGGGCTTTGCTCACAAGCTGAGGCAGCTCTGTGGTACGGATCTCCTCCAGCTTCTTCTTTCCTGCCAGGATATACATGGAAAGCTCTTTAAAGTAATTCAGATTCAGAGCGTACATCTTGTCCATAGTAGCCGCATCTTTCATCAGCTGGATCTGATGTTTTTCCAGAACATCCACGATCCTGCTGATATTGGTCTCAGCCTTGGCATATTTATTTTTCATAGCTTCCAGCTTGTCTGTGCCTCTTTTGAAAAAGCCCATAATGCCTTTCCGCTCTTCTTCCGCATCAAAGCTCTTCAGCTCCGTAACTACATTTTCCAGAAGGTCTCCCACTTCTCCCAGGTCTTTTGTCCGGACTTTATCCAGAGCCTCCTCTGAAAAATCCGCCATCTTCTTCTGGGTTCCCGCCCCATACTGAAGGATTGCCGCAGAATTGCGGATATCGATCTGCTTGGAGAAATCATCTACCATCTTTCTCTCTTCAGGAGAGAGGATACTGTCATCCATTTTGGGAGCCTCAGGCTCTTCCTTCTTTACCTCCGCCACAGGAGCTTCCTCCTTCAGAGGCTCAAAGGTCAGTGTAGGAGTCACTGTAAAATCTTTAAATTCATCACTCATGGCTTATTTATCCTTTCTTTTTAAATCATCTTCTGTAAGGCCTTCCTGAGCCAGCATGGTCTTCAGTACAGAAATATCTGTGGAAACGTCCCATGCCGTATCCTTATAAAAGCTGTCCAGCAGGTTCTCAAAAGCCGTGTTAATAGTATCCAGGGTATTTTCAATTTCCTGTTTTGCCGTTTTAATATTTTCTCCTTCTACATCCTGCTTATCCAGCTCTTCATAGGCTTTCAGAAGCTTCATGGTAGTGGGAAGATAGTAATCCATAAATTTATGGAGGTCATTGATCAGCTCCGGGTGCTGTTCCACCCGCTGGAAAATCCTCCGGATCACATTTTCCAGATGATACATTTTATTGGAGACTTCTACCCCCGGAATGGCATCGTTGCTTCTCCGGATCTCTTCTATGTAGCGGTCTCCCTCCTCGATGACTTTCTTTGCTTCTTCAGAAAGCTTCTTCCTGGGATCTTCCGCTGCTTCTTTCTGTATCTGCTCTGCATTTTTCTCCGCTGCAAGATACTGGTCATAGGCTTCATCGCTGGCGATCAGACAGGTCTCCCCTTTATCCAGATGGCCTTCCAGGAACATCTGTTTTTTGATCATTTTCTTCAGATCCTTCCGGACAAACTTCTCTGGCTTTCTCACACTTTTCGCCAGATCTTTAATGGTTCCGTAAGGTTTTCCGTTCAGTGTCTTTACATAAGACCGGAACCGTTTGATTTTCTTTCTCATGTAATTGCCCCAGATCGCCATGATAAGGCTGATAGCCGTTGCCGGAAGAAAGATCATCAGCACAGTATCCATCTTTGACGCCAGAGAACTGACAAATATAGAAACAATCCCCAGCGTTAAAGCGGTTATCCCAAACATAAGGGTCAGTGCAATGCCCAGAGTGGTAAACAGGATTCCCATAGCTCTGGCCCATCCGGTATTTACAAAGAGCGCAAATTCTTCTCTGGCTTCTTTCATCCTTTTTGAAGAACTGGCATATTTGTCCGAAGAACGGTTCCTCCCAAAGGGACGGTAACTGTATTTTGTACTATAGCCGTTCCCCGGTCCGTAAGGCCCTCCCTGGGGATTTTGGGAATAGTTTCCATAATTTCCCATTCCCCGGCCCCCGGCATTTTTCAGACTCTGGGCAACATTTCCCAGAGCATTCTCCAGAGTTACTCCCAGGTCCCGGTTCAAAGCACCGAAATCCCCTGTGTCTATCGCATGCTGTACGATGTCCTTGACCTCACGGCCAAGATTATTCCAGTCATTACCAGCCATAATTTCACTTCCTGATCTTAGATTTTCGCCCCGTAAGGCTGCTTTTACTTTTGATTATATATGAAAGAATATAAAAAAGCAACGGAACTTCTCTTGCAATTCACACATTAAAGTTTTATAATGGTAAAAAATTAATTTACTATACATACCGCAATCTGGCGGCAGGAATGGAGGAACCTAAAATGGAAAAAAAGAACATTGACTGGTCAAATCTGGGCTTTGCTTATATGAAGACCGATTACCGTTATGTATCTAATTTTAAAGATGGAGCCTGGGATGATGGTATTTTAACGCAGGATGATATGGTAACCATCAGCGAGTGCGCAGGAGTGCTCCAGTATTCTCAGTCCGTCTTTGAAGGATTAAAAGCCTACACCACCGAGGACGGACGTATTGTGACCTTCCGTCCTGACTTAAACGCAGAGCGTATGGTAAATTCTGCAAAGAGACTGGAAATGCCGGTATTCCCCGCAGACCGTTTCGTAGACGCTGTGGTTCAGACTGTAAAAGCAAATGCAGCTTATGTACCTCCTTACGGTTCAGGAGCTACTTTATATATCCGTCCTTATATGTTCGGAAGCAACCCTGTGATCGGTGTAAAACCGGCAGATGAATACCAGTTCCGTGTATTTACCACACCGGTAGGCCCATACTTCAAAGGCGGCGCAAAACCCATCACTATCCGTGTCTGTGATTTTGACCGTGCGGCACCTCACGGAACCGGACATATCAAAGCCGGACTAAACTATGCCATGAGCCTTCATGCAATCGTAGACGCTCACAACCAGGGCTTTGATGAAAACATGTATCTGGACGCTGCCACCAGAACAAAAGTAGAAGAAACCGGCGGCGCCAACTTTATCTTCATCACCAAGGACAACAAGCTGGTAACACCAAAATCCAACAGTATCCTGCCTTCTATCACCCGCCGTTCTCTGGAATATGTAGCTGAGAAATACCTGGGAATGGAAGTAGAAGAAAGAGAAGTCTTCTTTGAAGAAGTACCGGAATTCGCAGAATGCGGTCTGTGCGGAACTGCCGCCGTTATTTCTCCTGTAGGTAAGATTGTAGACCACGGAAAAGAAATCTGCTTCCCAAGCGGTATGGAGGCAATGGGTCCTGTTACTCAGAAGCTGTATGATACCCTTACCGGAATCCAGATGGGTAGAATTGAGGCTCCGGAAGGCTGGATCAAAGTTATCGAGTAAGATATTTTCGGTAATCATAACCGGACATTAAAAAGCTGCCTGGAATTCTGTATCAATAAGCGGTTTTTCTTATTGATACGGATTCCCGGCAGCTCCTTTTATTTTCTAATTTTTCTTTCTCTCATAGGTCATAAAGGTATATTCCAGATCAAAATAGGTCTGCTCTTCGCTTTCTTCTGTAACTTCCCATTCTTCCATCTCATCCAGGTTAGGGAAGAAGGTGTCTGCCTGATAGGCAAAGTCAATCTTGGTCACATGGGCCTTGCTGCAGTAGGGAAGCATCTGGCGGTAAATACTGTCGCCGCCAATGACATACACATCTTCGGAAGGATATTTCCCGGCTTCCTTGAGGGCTTCCTCTATGCTGTGAACTACTATTGCGTCTTTCACCTTATAATCTTTATTCCCCGTTATGACAATATTTACCCGGTTTTTCAGAGGCAGTCCGTTGGGAAAACTTTCTAAAGTCTTCCTTCCCATGATCACTGCTTTACCGGAAGTTGTAGTCCTGAAAAATTTCATGTCCGCCGGAATGCTTACCAGCAGTTTATTATCTTTTCCGATTCCCCAGTTGGAATCTACAGCTACGATCAGATTCATATCTTATTTCTCCTTTACACAGCAACGGGTATATTTTTGACCTGGGGCCCTGCCTGATAGTTTTCTACGATGAGGTCATCTGTGGTGAAATCATAGAAATTTTTGATCTCCGGATTCAGGGAAACCTTAGGCGCCGGATAAGTTTCCCGGCTGATCAGTTCTTTGATTACCGGCACATGGCGGTCATAAATATGAGCGTCTGCGATCACATGGACCAGTTCTCCCGGGATCATATCATTTACCTGAGCCACCATCATCAGCAGGATAGCATACTGGCATACATTCCAGTTATTGGCCGCCAGCACATCCTGGGAACGCTGGTTCAGTACGCCGTTGAGGACCAGTTTCTCCTGATCTCTGTCTTTTGTCACATTATAAGTCATACTGTAACAGCAAGGATCCAGAGCCCCGCCGTGAAGATACTCAAACTGATACAGATTGGTCATGATCCGTCTGCTGTAAGGATTTTCCTTCAGCTGTTTCAGCACATAATCCATCTGATCCACTTCTTCCCCTTTATAGAAGAATTTTCTTCTGACCACGTCCCCGTAGCAGGTTCCGATAGATCCGTTCTCATCTGCCCAGGCATCCCAGATATGGGCGTTGAGGTCATGGATATTGTTGGATTTTCTCTGATAGATCCAGAGGATCTCATCCATGCAAGTCTTCAGTCCGGTTTTTCTCAGGGTCAGCGCTGGAAATTCCTTTCTCAGATCGTAGCGGTTTACCACACCGAACCGCTTAATGGTGTAGGCCGCCTCCCCGGTGTCTTTCCAGTGAGGCCGCACCTTTTCTCCCCTGGTATCCGTACCGTTATCCAGAATGTCCCGGCACATATCAATAAAAAGCTTGTCTGCCAAACTCATAGTCTTTTCCTCCTCTGACAGCATTGGTCTTCTGTTTTGATCATTCTGCCTACTATCATACCATAAAACTTCCGGAAAAGCACTTGCCAATTCCATTTATCCAAAGATGTCCAGAATGCCGCTGGAAGTAACAAAGATAATGCCGATCAGAATAGGAAGGACAAATTTCACCAGCACAGACCAGATGGGAGCCAGCTTGAAAGGATTCTTTCCATCGTTTGTGATCTCTTTTACTGCATTTTGGGTCTTCCATACCCATCCGATAAATACACAGGCCAGGATGGCGCCGATAGGCAGGGACACATTAGAAACCAGATGATCTGCCAGATCAAAAAAACCTTTTCCTGCGATCTTGATATCACTCCACAGTCCGAAGCTGAGAACGCTGGGGATTCCCGCAATGGAGATCAGAATCCCGGATATCACCGAAGCCTTTGCCCTGGAAAGTTTAAAGGTGTTCATAGCAAAAGATACTACAACTTCCAGAAAAGCAATGCTGGTGGTAGCTGCTGCAAACAGTACCAGGATAAAGAAAATCACACCGAAAATCTGGCCTCCGGGCATCTCCCCAAAAACTGTAGGCAGAGTCTGAAACATAAGGCTGGGACCGCTTTCCGGATCAAATCCAAAGGCAAAAACTGCCGGCAGTATGGCAAATCCCGCCAGCATTGCCACCAGGGTATCGCAGCCGGCAATACAGCAGGCGCTGTTGGTGATCTTCTGGTCCTTCCCCAGGTAAGCGCCGTAAGTAATGGTAGCTCCCGTACCCAAAGACAGGGAAAAGAAGACCTGTCCCAGAGCTCCCAGGAAGGCTCCCGGAGTCAGCTTGGAGAAATCCGGTTTCAGAAAAAATTCAATACCTGCTCCTGCTCCCGGCAGAGTGCAGGAGCGGATCGCCACGACAATAATACACACCAGCAGCAGAGGCATCATAACCTTGCATGCCTTCTCGATCCCTTTCTGAACCCCTCTTGCCACAATAAACACGGTCAGGATCATAAAGATTACATAGTAAAAAATCTGACTGCCTGTATCTGCAGTAAAATCTGCAAAAAAAGCTGCCCCATCTTTAGAAGCATTGGTCGCTGATGAAAAAATATAACGGATCACCCAGCCTCCTAAGACCGAATAATAGGACAGACCGATGAAGCTGGTGATCACTGCCAGGATACCTACGCCGCCCCATTTAGGGTTCAGAGCCCTATAGCTTCCAAAGGCATCCTTTCCTCCTGCCCGGCCAATGGTGACTTCTGCGATGATCATGGGGATTCCCACCAGTACAATACAGATCAGATAGATCAATACAAAGGCTCCTCCTCCGTTTTCTCCTACCAGCATAGGAAAACGCCAGAGATTTCCCATACCCACAGCAGAGCCTGCCGCAGCCATAATAAAGCCCAGACTGCCGGACCATTTGACCTCTCCTGTTTTTTTCTTTCCTTGTTTGTCCATTTCTCTTCCTCCTTCTCGGCAGCGGGTCTCCGACGGGCTTAGCCCACAAAAAAGCCCCCGCCCTCATATCTGAAAATTTTCAGACATAAGGGCGAGGGCATAGCCTTGCGGTACCACCTTATTTCATCTCTGTCTTACGGCAAAGACCTCAGCGGGTACGGGAATCTTCCTTATACCCTGGCGCTGTAATGGGCGCTCCCATCGCAGCCTGTGGAAAATATACTCCAGTCGGTGCGAGGCTCCGAGACCATCTTCCATTTACTTCCCTGCGCTTCCTTTCACCTGCCGAAGCTCTCTGTGCCATTTCCGTAAATGTACTCTTCTCTTCACTGCCGTTGTCTTTTTTCTGTCTTCAAGTATAAAACTCAGGTAAGCCTGTGTCAATTCTTTCCTGGATTCTTTTGCAATCTTTACATTTTACACAAAAAATGTTACTCTTTTTTAGTAAATCTATTCATCTGCATTTTGATTACTGCACAAAAAGAACCTGTTTTTTTGTAGAATCTTTCTGTGCGGCATCAGAAAGGAAGATCATGAAGAAATTTATTATTTATCTTTTAAAGCCCTTTTCCTTTCTCCCTGCCCTGCTGGTGATGTATATGATCTTTACTTTTTCCAGCCAGACAGGAGTGGATTCGGGTAACCTCAGTTATAAGATCAGCTACCATATTGTTTCTGCAGCAGACCAGATCCTGGAAAAGAATCTTTCAGAAGCAGACAAAGAATATTATGCCGGAGAGATCGAACTTCCGGTACGGAAACTGGCTCATATGACAGAGTACTGTATCCTGGCCATATGTATCTCTTTCCCTCTTTACGTATATGGGCTCAGAGGCTTCTGGCTTTTTATCTTTGCCGGACTTTTCTGCGTGGCCTTTGCCTGTACTGATGAATTCCATCAGTCCTTTGTGGCCGGCCGCAGCCCCGCCAAAGCAGATGTGGCCATCGACAGTCTGGGCGCTTTATTCGGGATCATACTGGTCCAGCTTTTCTGCCACAGTTTTACGGAGCCGTCCCGTTAAACTGTTCTTTTCCGGGATCATCATTTATTCCTGCGAGCAACGAGCCAAGCGGACAGGCTTGCATGTCCATTTGGCGGTGCTGTGTGCCAGTGGCACACAGCACCGCCCGGAGTGGAACGTAGACCTGCCGCAAGGTTCTAATGCCCCGTATGCTTACATCGGGGTCTTTGACTTAGGTAAGACAGGATATTGGCATATACCTTTTCTTTTTCCACTTCATTCAGGATTTCATGGCGCATTCCCGGATACATTTTTCCCGTCACATGCCGGTATCCCACCTTCTTCAAAAACTGAAGCTGTTTTACGAACTTTCTTCCTCCGCCGATACAGGGATCCTCTCCCCCTCCCAGGAACAACACCGGGAGCTGGGGATTTTTCATCTTCCATCCCTTTGAACTGTACGTATCTTTCAGAAGCAGAAACAGGCCCTGAAAAGCATCTGCAGTAAAAACAAAGCCGCAATACTCCGACTGGTCATAGTCTTCTATCACATTTTTATCTGAACAGATCCAGGCCGACTCGGATCCCTCTCCGGGGAATCTGGCGGCATATGGGCCAAAGGCCAGAGCTTGAATCAATTTACTCCGGAAGCGTCCCCCTCTCAGCTTTTTTTGAAGCACTGCCAGAAAAAGTCCCAGATCCGCCGCCGGATTGGCGCTGGGCGGCCCGGTGAGGATCAGTTTTTTCAGTTCTCTGTCATAATCCTTAAGATAGACCCGGGCGGCAAGGGACCCCATACTGTGTCCCAGCATATAGACAGGAACTCCCGGAAAATGTTCTTTAATCCAACAGGTCACCTGATGAAGATCTTCTACAATCCCCTTATCCCGTCCTCCATAAAAATATCCCAGGTCCTCTTTTCTTTTAACACTTTTTCCATGACCTCTGTGGTCGTGGATCACTGCTGCATATCCATGCTCTCCCAGATATTCCATAAAAGGCAGATAACGCTCTTTGTTTTCACACATTCCATGAGATATCTGAAGAACACCCTTTATTTCCCCTTCCGGTTTTGTATACAGCAGGGAAAGCCTCAGTCCGTCAAACCAGGACCAGACCCATTCTCTATGCTTTTCCATATTTTTCACCTCCATTCAGTCTTAACCGTCTGCCCGTCTCTGCTTTTTTGAGACCGGGCTTTCATAATGAAAGGAGCATGCCATTCTTCTGAAGATTTATGGCACGCTCCTATGTACTTTCTGTAAAAATTATGCTTCTACAACTTCCAGGACATCGGCTGGACAGGCTTTCGCACAGATGCCGCAGGCAATACATTTACTGCTCACCGGTGAATCTTCGGCCTTAACCATAACACCAAATGGGCAGGCTTCCACACATTTTCCGCAGCCTGTGCATTTTTTCTTGTTGACCATATACACGCCCTTTGCATTTTGAGTGATTGCTTCTTCCGGACAGGCTTTCGCACATTTTCCGCACTGTACACAGACCATAGGTTTGGCATCGCCATTCTTATCTATGATCTGGATGCAGGATTTATCCGGATCAAATTCCTTGTAAAAGCTTGTTGAACAAGCTCTTACACATTCCAGACAGGCCATACATTTTGCGCCTTTCACTACCTTGAGTTTCTTCATAGCAAATCCTCCGTTTTCCTTAGTAATTTTCTGTGCAGAACACAGTTTTACAGATTGCTCCGTCAGATAATTCTATCATTTCATAAGGATTTTCTCAAGGTGCATTTGACAATCTGCCGGTTTCCTGCAGATATTTTTCTCTATAGCTTTAAAAACTGCTCTACATTTACAACAAAAACAGTAGCTCCCCCAACTTCTACACTGACCGGCGGTGCCGTATAGCCCAGCACCGGCCCTTTTGATCCCGAAGAATAGGATGGGTTGATCATGACTTCCTGTCTTCTGGAGCACTCTTCTCTGATAACATTTATCACAAAGTCTACCTTATCGTCTTCCGTACCGATCATTAAAGTCGCATTTCCCTTTCTCAGGAATCCACCTGTACTGGAAAGCTTAGTCACACTGATTTTTTCTTTATTCAAACGTTCAATGACAAACCCT